>NZ_JBHUXZ010000100.1:0-1036 GCF_042668985.1 Gordonia sp. NPDC057258 | reverse complement strand
GGGCCTCCGCTTCCAATGCGTGTATTCGGAACCCGACACTGACGAAACGTGCCTCGATAATCGGGGGGAAGCCGGGATCGTTGTTCCACGCAACTACGTCTTCATTCGGTGCGATCCCGACATCGCATGGACGTTGAACCACCACACTGATCCAACTGTCGGTCAGCCCGATAGGAATGGTTGCGGGGGCGGCAGATTCGAAGATCCGTTTCCATGCCGCGCGAATCGCCGCACCGATGTCGATGTCATCGCCGGGCGTAGCTTACGTGCAGCCGTCCCACTGTGCCGCGATGGCCTCGATGATCCCGGATGCAGGGGCGGGAGGGGGCGGGGCGGCGTAGAGCGCTTCCGCCTCCGTTTCTCGCTTCTCAACGAAGGCGGCCAAATCGTCGCAATCAGTGTTGTCCCTGACTGCGCCGATACCGCCGCACTCTGCACAGCCAGCGCCGAGATTACATTGGAGGATCGCGCTGTACGGGTAGTCGCCCACCGGGTGACCCGTCCTCGGATTCGTGGCAGCCCGAACAGGTGCGCCAGAAGCCTTTACCGCTCGACAGCACTTCATGCACGTTCAACAGCTCTGCGGCCGGCGCTGCTTCGTGCTGCTCGACAGGGGATGTGGTGAGGATCAGGTCGTCGGCGAATCGCGCGAATGAATCCGCGTCCTGAAACAGCAGCCCGGAGAAGTAGGCTCCTGCATATTTGCGCGCGATCGCTTCGATTGATTCGCGCGACAGCACATCAGCGCGGCTCTTATCGGTGGTTGGTCATGGTGATCTTCAGAAAATGGGTAGCCGCACGCATTTTTTCACGGTGCGACGTAGCAGAAAGCTCGCTAATGGGGCCTCGATGCGTGGAGGTAAATGGATAAAAGACCTACCTTTCTTAGCAATTATCTTACGGTATTACTCAAATCAGAAAGGCACATCCTTGTGCTATTCTGCCGCTGCAACAAACTGTAACGATCACGAATCCAACATGGATTTATATAACACCATTACCTAGGGGTTGCTATGAGGTTTGTTAAGTCGTTGAT
>NZ_JBHUXZ010000099.1:0-1073 GCF_042668985.1 Gordonia sp. NPDC057258 | reverse complement strand
ATCATGCGCGACCTCAGAATCTCGATCTCCGTCGTCGCAGCCGTCTTCAGTTCGAACATGCTCGCCAGATCGCCCAGGGCCGAGCCGATCGAATTGCCGTTCTCTTCGACCTGAACCAGGATGTTCGACTCGTAGGTCGGTTTCGTGATCAGCGCATACAGGCCGCCCAGCAACGCTGCACCGAGCGCGAACGCGAGACTTACGTTCCTGTATTCCAGCAGCGCGGCCAGGTGCTCGCCGAGACTCGTGCTTTCCTCAGTTGAAGAGCTGCGTTGCCTGGACAGGAATTCATCTGCTTCTTGCATGGGCTTGGTTCGATTAATTGAGTTGCTGAAACGTGTCCGATTGGGGGTCTTTCATTCCCCTCACCGGCGTGGCCGGGATGCCAGTTGCCTAGCGCGTCTGCACTGCATCCGGTTCGGTGATGCGCTGGCCGGAAATCGCAATCCTTTCCGACCATGCGCTCACGCCTTTTTCGATCGAGTCGAGTGCCGTTTCGAACGCCTCCCGACCGCGCCTGAACGGATCCTGAATATCGGCGTCGCCGAACTCCCCCAGGCGAAACACCCGCCCTCTCGACAGCGGGTTCAATCTTTCGACATAGCGCTTCTGCTCCATGTCCATGACGAGCATCAGATCGGCGTGCATGCAATGCGAGCGCAACAGTTGCCTTGCACGATGACCTTCGATGTCGAAGCCTCTCTCCCGCATCAATTCCCTGGCGAACGGGTCCGCCTGCTCCCCGACCAGCGCGCCCACCCCTGCGGATTGCACGATGCAATCCGGTAGCGCGCTTGCCAGCATGGCCTCGGCCATCGGGCTGCGACATATGTTTCCGATACAAACAACCAAAATGGATCGAATCATCGATATTTCCCGGTATCGTCCAGCGTTACGCCGGACGTCCACTTCACCGCGTGCGAGACATCAACATGAAAATGCTCCGAGGCAGTCGGAGGCGCATGACGTCATTCAACCTTGTCCGTCCCGGCACGCTGGGCGAACACTGCGTTCCGCGACGTCGCGGATTCCGCATATCTCGCTTGATAATCCGCGTACGCGATGGCCAGCCC
>NZ_JBHUXZ010000098.1:0-1105 GCF_042668985.1 Gordonia sp. NPDC057258 | reverse complement strand
ACTACGATCGCCCTGTTCGGACTCGCTTTCGCTACGGCTTCCCCACACGGGTTAACCTCGCTACACACCGCTAACTCGCAGGCTCATTCTTCAAAAGGCACGCCATCACCCCCAGCAGTAAACTGCTCGAAGGCTCTGACGGATTGTAAGCACACGGTTTCAGGTACTATTTCACTCCGCTCCCGCGGTACTTTTCACCATTCCCTCACGGTACTATCCGCTATCGGTCACCAGGGAATATTTAGGCTTAGCGGGTGGTCCCGCCAGATTCACACGGGATTTCTCGGGCCCCGTGCTACTTGGGTGTCTCTCAAACGAGCCGCTGATGTTTCGACTACGGGGGTCTTACCCTCTACGCCGGACCTTTCGCATGTCCTTCGCCTACATCAACGGTTTCTGACTCGCCCCACGGCCGGCAGACCGTGGAAGAGAGATCCCACAACCCCGCATGCGCAACCCCTGCCGGGTATCACACGCATACGGTTTAGCCTCATCCGGTTTCGCTCGCCACTACTCCCGGAATCACGGTTGTTTTCTCTTCCTGAGGGTACTGAGATGTTTCACTTCCCCTCGTTCCCTCCACACTGCCTATGTGTTCAGCAGCGGGTGACAGCCCATGACGACTGCCGGGTTTCCCCATTCGGAAACCCCCGGATCAAAGCCTGGTTGACGACTCCCCGGGGACTATCGTGGCCTCCCACGTCCTTCATCGGTTCCTGGTACCAAGGCATCCACCGTGCGCCCTTAAAAACTTGGCCACAGATGCTCGCGTCCACTGTGTAGTTCTCAAGCAACGACCAGCCACCCACCACCCCCGGCAACAACCGGAGTTCACTGGGACCGGCACCGAGGAAAGTTCATTCCCTCAGACACCCAACAGCGTGCCCGACACGTCCAGTCAAGATCCTGCGTTCCACGCCGAAGCAGTACTAGCAGTTCTCATCCTGATCGTGCCGAGTAGTCAACGTTCCACCCATGAGCAACCAGTGCGAGACGTTCGATCGCATGCTGGCATCTGACCTCATCCCGAAGGACTCGGTAAGAAGTGCTCCTTAGAAAGGAGGTGATCCAGCCGCACCTTCCGGTACGGCTACCTTGTTACGAC
>NZ_JBHUXZ010000097.1:0-1111 GCF_042668985.1 Gordonia sp. NPDC057258 | reverse complement strand
GTATGGTTCTAACGTTACGCGATAGAGCGGTACAAATGATTGATGTACGGCTCGTAGACTTGCGCAAGTGGGGGGCGGTCGAACGTCAACGCGTCGCAACGTGGTTTGGCTCAAGCGATGAAGCGATTCGGCAAAGTCTGACAGTCGGCCTCGCACGAGTAAGTCGGGTGATGCGCGATCTCAAGCCTGGAAACTTTGTTCGTCAATCAGAGGAGCTTGATCGATATCTTGGTTGTACGCCGAATAACAAGGACCCTGATGGTGCCGTCGCTCATGTTTGCGCCCCTGACACCGCTACACATACTATTTGTATCCACGAAAAATTTTGTGGGATGCGCCCCATATCCAGTGCGAAGGACTCGATGCTATCGACACTGATTCATGAGTGCACTCACTTCTCCGACACTTTTGGCGCTCAGGATCATCAATATTTCATGCGCAAGTGCTTGGTATTGGCTCGGACGCGGCCTGATCTCGCAATCAATAATGCGGATAGCATTGCCGGGTATATTATCTATGAGGATTAGGGGCAGTGTGGCAGCGCGATCCTGGTTGAATCTGGTTGGGTCCAACGGAAAGTTGATATGGTAAAAGGGCCAGCATATATCGCACTCGCATTTTTCTCGGCAGCGACATTCGCCTGCTCCCCAGTCCATACGCTTGATGTTTCGTTTGAAAGAGATTCTGCCAAGGTGTCCGGCGATGAGATCACAAGGCTGGCCAATTGGGCGATAGACCTTCAACTTAAATATCCCAATCTCGATCGTACGTCTGTCGGTGGCCTTGCCGAAGCTGAGGAAAGACAGCCGCACGTGCTGGCTCAACAACGCGCGGAAAGTATCAAGGGGCTTCTGGTCACATTGGGGCTTGGTCGAGCACCTATCGACGTCGACGCCAGGCTTTATAAGTCGCATCACTTGAGCGGTGTGCCGGATAATGGCCGACGAGTAGAAATCGACTTTCTTCCCGGTTGCCCGCATGAATGTCCTTGCCAAGTGAAATGAGGCCTTGGTCGCCAGCCGCCACGCAGTGCTGCACATTTTGATGGTATGAAGCGGCCCCTTACGCACCATGCAGTAAGCGCCGGCCCGTCACAAGCCGACGCGTGCTT
>NZ_JBHUXZ010000096.1:0-1147 GCF_042668985.1 Gordonia sp. NPDC057258 | reverse complement strand
CCCCGACTGAGATGTGTCCGCCGACCGGCCCGACTGTCGCCACTCCACTCTGACAGGAAGGCATCTTCCATGATCGTTATCGGTGCCGATGTGCACAAGCGCACGCACACCTTCGTCGCGGTCGACGCTGTCGGTAAACAACTCGGATCCACGGTGGTGCCGGCCACGACGGCCGGTCACCGCACAGCCATGCAGTGGGCTCACGCTCGTTTCGGTACCGAGGTGTTGTGGGCCATCGAGGACTGCCGCAACATGTCGGCCCGGCTGGAACGCGACCTGCTGGGCGCGGATCAGAAGGTGGTGCGGGTAGCGCCGCACTTGATGGCCGAACATCGGCGTACCGGACGTGAACGCGGCAAGTCCGATCCGATCGACGCGTTGGCTGTGGCTCGGGCCGCTGCACGCGAACCCGACCTTCCGGTGGCGTCTCACGATGCCGTGTCCTACGAGATGAAAGCTCTCGTGGACTATCGGGATTGCCTTGTGCGCGAACGAACCTCGAAGATCAACCGGGTGTTGTGGCGGGTGCATCAACTCGATCCCGAGTACCACATCAAAAAGGGTGGGTTGACGGCGAAGAAGCATCAGAAAGCACTGCAAACCTGGCTGGAGCCTCAAAGCAGTGTCGATGCCCGCCTGGCCGGCAAGGAAGTCGCCGCCATCTACGACCTGACCGTGGAGATCAATGAGGTCGAAAAGGAGATCACCAAGAAGGTTTCCGACGCGGTGCCCACCCTGTTGGCGATGCCCGGCTGTGGCGCGCTCAGCGCCGCGAAACTCCTCGGCGAATCCGCCGACATCACCCGCTTCCCCGGGGAGGCCCAGTTCGCCCGCCACGCGGGAATCGCCCCAGTGCCGGTGTGGTCGGCCAACCCCGGACGCCATCGACTCACCCGGTCTGGCAACCGCCAGATCAATGCCGCGATCCACCGCATCGCGCTGACCCAGGCACGCATGCCCGACACCCTCGGCCACGCCTATTACGAGAAGAAGAAGGCCGAAAACAAGACCCCTCGCGAGGCGATGCGCTGCCTCAAACGCCGCCTCGCCCGCGTCGTCTACAACCACCTCACCACCGACCACCACGCCCGCACCCGCAAAGCCGACAACCCAACACCCGCCGCCGCTTGACATAGGAGCTATGAGC
>NZ_JBHUXZ010000095.1:0-1189 GCF_042668985.1 Gordonia sp. NPDC057258 | reverse complement strand
GCGCAGGATGTCGTGGTAATACAGTCCGATCCTGCGTGTCGCGGCCTCCGAATGTATCATCGAGTGCGCGCGCCGACGGTAATAAAAATGAACAGCGTTCGTGACAACGAAACGGCTGCGCGCCATCACCGCCCGCATGTACAGATCCCAGTCTTCGTATGCGCTCAGCGATTCGTCATATCCAAGAGAGCGCAGCATTTCCGTGCGGCCCATCATGGTCGCCGTCGAAAAGCGGTTCTGACACAACCCAGACGATCTCGCCTCGCCCACGAAAGTGATGCACTGGGTCCACGCGTCTGCAGCCGGGTTCGCGTCGGGGCGATCGTCGAAATAAGCCGTTTGCGGCACGACGAAGGACACATCGTCATTAATCGTCAGCGCATCCACCCCGATCGACACAAACCGGCCATCAATGAGGTCGTCTGCGTCAAGCGTCAGCACGAACTCGCCGCGCGCATGTGAAAGCGCCAAATTCCGCGTAGCAGCCAGTCCGCGATTCTGTGTCGACCAGACAACCCTTATCCGCTCGTCGTTTCTGGCCTGCAGCCGAAGCAGCGCGTCCCGGCTTTCGGGATCGGTCGATGCATCGTCGACGACAATCAGCTCGATATTCGGATACGCGGACTCGAGCACGCTATCGACCGTCTCCTCGACGTAGTCACCGAGGTTATGGTGTGGAATCAGAATGCTGACAAGCGCCGCACCCGATGCCCGTTCGGCCGAGCGCGAGTGCTTCGGCAATGTCCAGGGCCTCGGTCCCGTTGGAACGACAACGGAGCGCAGCGCTCGCGGCGCGGCAAACACCCTGGACAACGCTTGGGCCAAGCCAGCTGGCGATCCGTTGAACTTCACGCAGTTGATGCCGTCCTGCCACGGTGACGCATCCCCGAATGCCGGATTCAAGTCCGCCAGTACGCACAATGCGCCGGAGAGCGACGCTTCGTATGCCGCGAGACAGAACGACTCGAACGTCCCCGGAAACACGCATACCGACTCGCTGACGATGCGATGGCGCTCGGCCGCGTCGGCATCGGTCGCAAAGTGGAATCGATCGAGCAAATCGCCCGGGATAAGGCGGCGCACTTCCGCCAGATAGTCCACGTCCGTCGCCATCGCGATCAGACGAATCTGCCCGCAATAGCGCGGATTGAGCCGGAGAAAGTCACAGCATCCGCGCACGAAGATATCG
>NZ_JBHUXZ010000094.1:0-1197 GCF_042668985.1 Gordonia sp. NPDC057258 | reverse complement strand
CGGCTCACCCGAAGGTGAGCCGGGGTTCGGCGTCGGTGATCCAGCTGTCAGTAGGTGTAGAAACCGCGACCGGTCTTCCGTCCGAGGCGGCCAGCGTCGACCATGCGACGCAGCAGCGCCGGCGGCGCGTAGTGGGGTTCGGCGAATTCCGCGTACAGCGACTCCGCGGCGGAGAGCGTCACGTCGAGACCGATGGTGTCGAGCAGGGTCAGCGGACCCATCGGGTAGCCGCAGCCACCCTTCATCGCGAGGTCGATGTCCTCGGCCGAGGCGTAGCCCGAGTCGAACATCCGGATGGCCTGGCACAGATACGGGATGAGCAGCGCGTTCACGATGAAGCCGGAACGGTCACCCGCGCGGACCGCGGTCTTGCCGAGGGTGTCGGTGACGTAGCTGCTCACGGCGTCGGCCGTCTCCGGCGCGGTGGTCAGCGTGGAGATGATCTCGACCAGCGGCATCACCGGCACCGGGTTGAAGAAGTGCACGCCGACAACGCGTTCGGGGGTCTTGGTCGCGGTCGCGACCTTGATGATCGGGATCGACGACGTGTTGGTCGCGAGGATGGTGTTCGCGCCGGTCGCCTCGTCGAGGTTGGCGAAGATCTGTCGCTTGAGCTCCTCGATCTCCGGGGCTGCCTCGATCACCAGCTCGCGATCGGCGAGGTCGGCGTAGTCGGTCGTCACCCGCAGCCGCCCGAGGGCGGCGTCGGCGTCGTCCTGCGCCAGCTTGTTCTTGCTGACCGCCTTGGCCAGCGACTTCTCCACCCGCGCCCGCGCGGCGTCGGCGAACTCCTGCTTGACCTCCACAATCACGACATCGCTGCCGGCCTTCGCACACACCTCCGCGATGCCCGCTCCCATGGTGCCTCCGCCGATGACGCCGATCTGTTGCACAGTGAACCTCCGAAGTCGAGTGATACGAGACCAAACGGTAGTCGGTCGCCAGATCGGTCATCCGAACGACTCCCGGCACCCCGGGAACTTTCGTCCTCGACGTCGCCTCCAAGTACATGAACCGCCCAGAAGCACTCACCCCACTTGGAAGGACATACCCCATGAGCACCGAGATCCCCGCCGACGCCGTTCTCATCGACACCGACGGCGACGGAGCCGTCGACGCCGCACTCACCGACGTCGACGGTGACGGCACCACCGACGCCATCCTCGACACCGACGGCGACGGCCAGGCCGACTCCAT
>NZ_JBHUXZ010000093.1:0-1210 GCF_042668985.1 Gordonia sp. NPDC057258 | reverse complement strand
ACCGATCACCTCGGCTATGCCAAGGGCGATCCGGCCGGTCGGCAACTGCCCAACGCCCGCAACGGGTCGAGCCCGAAAACGGTGGACTCCGCGGCCGGGCCGGTCGAGTTGAACGTTCCTCGTGACCGTGCCGGCACGTTCACCCCACGCCTGGTACCGAAGGGTTCCCGCCGGCTCGGCGGGCTCGACGACATGATCATCTCGCTGTATGCCGGTGGCATGACGTTGCGCGACATTCAGCATCATCTGGCCTCGACGATCGGCACCGATCTGTCGCATGAGACGATCTCGAAGATCTGCGACGAGGTCCTCGACGCGGTCGATGAATGGCAGAACCGGCCGCTGGAGGCGTTGTATCCCGTCATCTACCTCGACGCCCTGGTGGTGAAGGTCAAAGACGGCGGTCATGTCCGAAACAGGCACGCCCACATCGCTATTGGTGTCGACATGGCCGGCGTCAAGCACGTGCTGGGCATCTGGATTCAGGCCGAGGAAGGCGCGAAGTTCTGGGCCGGGGTGTGTGCGAATCTGGCCAACCGCGGCGTCAAGGACGTGCTCATCGTGTGCTGCGACGGGTTGACCGGGTTCCCCGAGGCGATCGAGGCGACCTGGCCATTGGCCACGGTGCAAACGTGTGTGGTGCATCTGATTCGCAACTCGATGCGGTTCGTGAACTACAAGGACCGCAAAGAGGTCGCGCGGGCGATCAAACCGATCTACACCGCCCCCGACGCCGAGACCGCCCGCCGCGAATGGGAAGCCTTCCGAGACTCGGAACTGGGGACCAAATATCCGAGTGCCGCAGCAGCTTTCGATCGAGCGTGGGACCGGTTCATTCCGTTCTTGGCGTTCCCGCCCGAGCTCCGCAAAGTCATCTACACCACCAACTCGATCGAGTCGCTGAACTACCAGCTCCGCAAGGTCATCAAGAATCGGGGACACTTCCCCAACGATCTCGCGGCGCGCAAACTGCTGTGGCTGGCGATCTGCGACATCGAGGACAAACGGGCCCGGCAACGCGAGAAGGAACGCGGCAAGCCCGCCGCCACGCGCAGAGCCCCCGGCAGACTCGTCGAGGGCCAAGTCGTGACGAACTGGAAACAGGCCCTCGGGCAACTAGCCCTGGCCTACCCCGACCGCATCGAACCCCACCTCAACTAGACCCAACCAGCAACCACAGGAAACCCAGGAGTCACGTTCTTACACAGAC
>NZ_JBHUXZ010000092.1:0-1211 GCF_042668985.1 Gordonia sp. NPDC057258 | reverse complement strand
ACCGTGTCGCGTGTGTGGCGGGCGTTCGGATTGGCTCCGCACAAACAGGATTCGTGGAAGCTGTCGAGAGATCCCTTGTTCACCGAGAAGGTCCGTGAATCACCCCTGGTTTGATGCCGCTTCCTTCTGAGTCAGGAAGGATGAGCACATGCCTAAGAAGATCGATCCGGAGGTCCGTTCGAGGGCCTTGCGTTTGCTGGAGGCGCACGGCGGCGAGTACACGTCGTTGACTGCCGCGGCAGAGGCGATCGCCAAGCAGGTCGGTGTCGGTGGGGAGACGGTACGTCGGTGGGCCGTGCAGGCCCAGGTCGATGCCGGCGCCCGGTCGGGGACCACGTCGAAGGAGTCCGCTGAGATCAAGCGACTCAAGGCGGAGAACAAGCAATTGCGAGAGGACGTTGCCATTGTGAAAGCGGCGACGACTTTCTTCGCGGGGGAACTCGACCGCCGCAACCGATGATCGTGGCGTTCATAGATCAGATGCGCGCCAACGGTTTTGCGGTCGAGTCGATCTGTCGGGTCTTGCGTGAGCAGGGCTGCATGATTGCCGCACGAACCTACCGGGCATCGCGAACACGCACGCCTGCCGCTCGGACCGTCTCCGATGCCCACGTCGTCGATGCGGTGCGCACCGTGGTCTGGCGCACCGATGACGACGGCCGGCGGAAGATGACTCCGGAGGGCCTCTACGGGCGGGTGAAGATGCGCGCCCATCTGCATCGGACAACACTGCCCGGGGTGTCCTATGGCGCCGTTGATCGAGCGATGAAAGTGCTAGGCCACAACGGGATTCGAAGGTCCAAGGGAGTCCGTACGACCGTGCGGTCCGCTGATGGTGTACGTGCGGAGGATCTGGTGAATCGACAGTTCAGTGCCGTCGAGCCGAACCGGGTGTGGGTGACCGATTTCACCTACTGCCGGACGTGGGCGGGGTGGGTGTACGTGGTGTTCATCATCGACGTGTTCTCACGTCGGATCGTGGCGTGGCACGCCTCGACGTCGAAGACGGTGGAGCTGGTGACGGTCCCGCTTCGGATGGCGCTGTGGCAGCGGAAACGAGAGGGTCATCCGGTGAAAGCTGCTGAGCTGATTCATCATTCGGATGCTGGAAGTCAGGGCGGATTCAACTGGTCGTCGCAACACCATGATCATGGAGGTGTTTGCGGTGGCTACGGCGGACTGGAGTCGGAGGACCAGCGATGTGGCGGTAG
>NZ_JBHUXZ010000090.1:0-1264 GCF_042668985.1 Gordonia sp. NPDC057258 | reverse complement strand
GGGACTGCTGCACGGATAGGTGACATCTGATCTGGCTTGCCTTCGGGCGGTCGGGAAGGATGTAGCTGTGCCCAAGCCGTACCCCCAGGAGTTCCGTGACGATGTGGTCCGGGTGGCTCGTGATCGTGGAGAAGGCGTCACGATCGAGCAGGTCGCCAACGATTTCGGTGTGCACCCGATGACGCTGCACAAGTGGATGCGACGTGCTGACATCGATGAGGGCCGCAGCCCCGGCGTGACCACCGGCGAGTCCGCTGAACTGCGCGAGGCCCGCAAGCGGATCCGCTTGCTCGAGCAGGAGAACGAGGTGCTGCGTCGGGCGGCGGCGTATCTGTCGCAGGCGAACCTGCCGGGAAAAGGCTCTACCCGCTCGTGAAAGAGCTCGCCGCCGACGGGATTGCCGTCGCGGTGTCGTGTCGGGTACTTCAGCTCTCTCGCCAGCCCTACTACCGGTGGCTGGCCAGCCCGGTCACCGCTGCCGAGCTGGCCGCGGCGTATCGGGCCAACGCCCTGTTCGATGCCCACCGCGAGGACCCGGAATTCGGCTATCGATTCCTCGCCGGGGAAGCCACCACCGTGGGTGAGTCGATGGCCGAGCGGACAGCGTGGCGGATCTGCCGGGACAACGCCTGGTGGTCGGTGTTCGGCAAGAAACGAGGTCGTAACGGCCGACGACCGGGACCACCAGTCCATGACGATCTGGTCCAGCGCAACTTCACCGCCGAGGAGCCAAATCGGTTGTGGCTGACCGATATCACCGAACATCACACCGGTGAGGGCAAGCTCTATCTGTGCGCAATCAAGGACGTGTACTCCGGGCGGATCGTCGGCTACAGCATCGATTCCCGGATGAAGTCTCGGCTGGCCGTGGCAGCGTTGCACAGCGCGGTGGCCCGTCGTGGTGAGGTGGCCGGCTGCATCGTTCACTCCGATCGGGGATCGCAGTTCCGATCGCGAAAGTTCGTACACGCCTTGAATACTCATGGACTAACGGGGTCGATGGGCAAAGTCGGAGCATGCGGGGACAACGCCGCGATGGAGAGCTTTTTTGCGCTCCTACAACGCAACGTGCTCGACCGCCAACGCTGGGACACCCGTGAACAACTTCGGATCGCAATCGTCACTTGGATCGAACGGACCTACCACCGCCGCCGCCGGCAAGTCCGCCTCGGCCGGTTGACGCCCATCGAGTACGAAGCAATGATCAACACCGCCGCTGCCGCGGCATGACACCCAAACCGTCACCTATCCGTGCAGCAGTCCC
>NZ_JBHUXZ010000089.1:0-1300 GCF_042668985.1 Gordonia sp. NPDC057258 | reverse complement strand
TGAGGTTCCCCTGAAAAAGTGGACACGGTTAGCTTGTTTGCTGACTTGTGTGTGATCTGATTTCGAAGTCGATAGGTGAGACCATCCCTAGCGAGCTATGCCTTCTGTCATGGTTGTAGAATCGGATGTAATTGTCAAGTCCGGCAGCAAGATTCGCGTAGCTGCCGTACGCGTGGCGCTTGTAGTTCTCGTGTTTGACCGTTGACCACAACGACTCGGCGCCGGCGTTGTCCCAGCAGATGCCGGTCGCGCCCATCGAGCGTTGCAAACCATGTCGACGGCACGCTGAAGCCATGTCGTAGCTGGTGTACTGACCGCCTCGGTCGCTGTGCAGAATGGTGCCGGCCACCGAACCGCCACGAGTGAGCACTGCAGCATCCACCGCGTCCTCGACGAGCTCGGTGCGCATGTGATCTGCCAGCGACCAGCCCAGCACTCGACGCGAGTGCTCGTCTCGGATCGCGCACAGGTAGGCGTCCCCTTCGCCGCAGGTCAGATAGGTGATATCGGAGGTCCAGACCAGGTTGATGCCGCCGCGATCGAAATCGCGGCCGACCCGGTCCGGCGGGAACGACGCGGCCGGATCGACCTGGGTGGTCCTGACCTTGAACGTGCGCGGACTGATGCCCTCGATGCCCATCTCGGCCATGATCTTGGCGACGGTGTTCTCCGAGACCGCCACCCCCTCAGCGTGCAGATCGGCGGTAATGCGCGGTGAACCGTAGATGCGTCGCGAGGCCTGCCAGTGCGCCAGAATCTTCACTTCCAGATCCCGGCGCCGCTGCTGTCGGGGCGTCAACTCGACACGATGTTGCCGATCTGCCCACGCGTAGAATCCGGACCGCGACACACCCAGGAGAGCAACAAGTTTCGTCACGTCGTGGTTGGCGCACTCCGCGGCGATGAGTTCGAAACGACTCACCGATGATGCTGCGCCGCAAAGTACGCCGATACTTTTTTCAGGAATGCGATATCACGGTCCTTCTCGGCGAGTTCGGCACGCAGCCTGGTCAGTTCTGAGCGTTCACTCGCCGACAGATCTTGGTCGGGCGGCACCTTGCGAACATCATCGGCGACGCCGTCTCGAAGCCGCTCAGCCCGAACCCATTTGCCCAGCAGATTCTCATGCACATTGAGTTCCCGAGCCACCTCGGTGATCGGCCGACCACCATCAATCACCCGACGAGCAGCCTGAGCCTTGTACTCCGGCGTAAACGACCGCCTCCTGGACATGTCGACATCCTTCCAGCAGGACCCCTGGCCCCACTATCTCGGTGTCCACTCAAACTGGGGAGGCTCA
>NZ_JBHUXZ010000088.1:0-1354 GCF_042668985.1 Gordonia sp. NPDC057258 | reverse complement strand
CAATTGCGCGAAGCCGATAATGGAGGCACCAGGGAAATTGTGCTTCACTTCTCCAGCGTGAACCGTAAAAGTGAACATTCCTGAACTCATGGACCCCGGCCATGTTCATACAAGCTTATCGTAGGCGCCTCTCCCTCGACAGTCCGTGGCTGAACGACGTCCGAAACAATGGAAAGACCGATCGAGCGATCGTCGAAGCGCTACAACGTTTGATTGATCGACTTCGACGATAGGCAACCCCAGGAGATCATCTGAGGCACTTTGAGCGCTAAGGAGTCAGCACGCTTGAGAGGAGCGTCGAACACCCAGCACTTCAGTGTCAGCCGCTGCAGCCGGCTCCCCATATAGTCCGCGCTGATCGGCGATCTTATAAATTTTCTCAGCCGGCTTGAGGGCACGCAGCTGCGTGTCAGTGAGCATAAAAACCTCCTCGAACGTATACCGTCGGCCGATACCGTCAAACCAGCGTGACGGTATAGGACAGGACCGTCCCAGGAGGAACATCCGTCCCGCCAACAGTACCGACATTTCCACGTGGCATTGCGCGGATCGCCGAGGATCTCGACAGACAATAACCCCCTGTTTTTAAACGGAAAAACAGGGAAAACCGGAACTCCCGGAACGACTTGGGAGCAGTCTAGATCACTCCCACTCACTCATCAATGAGCCTTGTAACACTTTGATTTTAATGATTTTTATACAGGTCACTTTTTCCGATGCCACGCGAAATACCACGTTAAAAAATTGCCCGTTTCTGCCTGTAGTTGCCGGATACTGCTAGACCATCAGACCCACCCGATGCTTCTAAGGAACGCATAGGACGCGCACGCCGCAGCCACACAAGCGCATATCGCGCCTCGCCCATTCATACGCCCGATACGCTGCAACTCTCCGATGAAGGTGTCGATGTTGTTCGGCACTTGGATCAGCGCGGACCAAAGCCAGAACACAGCAGCCCCAAGCGAGGCCACCGCGCCAACGATGCCAACCGCGATGTCAAGTTTCGTCATCACGCCAGCGTACCAGCAAACAGGTCGGCAGACTCGCCACGCCTCTCAAGCACCTGCTCGACACCCTTCTGGAACGCCTGCTCGATCCGCTCGCTGGCGATCTTGAAATAGCCTGCGTCCTGCTCCATGCCGATGAACTTCCGCCCCGTGTTCGCGCACGCAACGCCGGTCGTGCCGCTTCCCATGCAGTTGTCCAGCACCGTTTCACCTTCGTTGGTATAGGTGCGAATTAGGTACTCGCAAAGCCCCACCGGCTTCTGAGTTGGGTGGACAGACTTCACAGAACTTCCGGCGTTTGAAAATTTCAAAAGCGTCTTCGGATACCAAGTGTCGTAAACCTTGTC
>NZ_JBHUXZ010000087.1:0-1357 GCF_042668985.1 Gordonia sp. NPDC057258 | reverse complement strand
AGCTTTACGATTGCCCGGCCATTATCGAGGCCAAATTTTTTTAATTTCTCAAAACCTTGCATCACCTTTTTTGCGCGATCTCTGCCAAGACCTCCAAGATTTGAGCTTCGCTCAACGACTTTCCCATCGATTTCACATTTCGCATTAAATAGCTCGTTATATCTCTCATCCGGCGTCGGCGCATCACTCGCACATAAAAGATGCTTTATTTCAGCAACCACACCAGAACTCTCCTTATCAAGTCTGGTCTCATACAAACCAATGCCAGAAATTTTCTCGTTTGACACTGTATCGCCTACCGCGACACGCAGCCACCCATCTTCCGAAACAGAGATTTCATTGTTGCCGTAATCACCACCTCCATTTGTAGTAATTCCAAAACTCATCACACTCACCTCCAATTCATTAGCAGCAACTTTCCCCACATAAACACCGAACATTACCGGAAGCAGAGACATCCATATACCAACACTCATAGATTTACACCACATAGCCGATTCTCCATACCTTACCTGTCACATCAGAAAAATGACGCCTTGCATATTCGAGATAATATGGTTCACTGAATGCAGTAATCGAATTTGATTGATGCGCCTGCACAGCACCGAAACCCATAAGGTTCTTCTTTGAATCTCCCTGCCAAACCATCTTTCCGATCATTGCATCCAATTTTCCAAAGTCTATCTCCCTATCCTTGATGTACGAGATATGAACGAAACCACCCCGATCGTAATACTCGTCAGGGAAGTTAAAGTAATGACCATGTTCATGAGCCTCATAGTTGTTTTCCGGGACATCTACCATTTTCCCGCTCTCGGTCGTGTACCTCAAATGCTCCCCCCAAGCCGACGTGTCTGCACGACTGACGTACGGGAATAAATGAAGCAGAACATGCTCATTAAAATCGACAATAGGCTTGTTTTTTATTGAAATCCGAATATCAGTCTTGAATATCACTTTAACGCGACATCCACACGCCCCGCCTTTCGCGCATCCATCCAGTATCAACTTATGATCACCCCGATTGAATACTGCTTCTATTTTCCGCATAACGTGCTCGAGGCTATATCCTTCCCCCACTCTTTCTCGGTAGTCCATCTTTTGACCGTTCAGAACGTCGCCAATCTCCATTGAGCGATGAAGATCGTAGCTGTAGGGGATTGATTTTACTTTGGCAGCTTTATCGAAATTCCCGGACGAATCGACGGGATATATGTCTACCGGGACCAATCTCACGCGAACTGTACATACAAGTGTCTTTTCGCTCTCTATGTACTTCAATTCGAATTTTGAAGATCGCACCCCGCCAGCCGTATATTGCTTACCACTCGCGTCCGTCCATGGTGCGCGATTTTGC
>NZ_JBHUXZ010000086.1:0-1358 GCF_042668985.1 Gordonia sp. NPDC057258 | reverse complement strand
TGAATCACCCCTGGTTTGATGCCGCTTCCTTCTGAGTCAGGAAGGATGAGCTCATGCCTAAAAAGATCGATCCAGAGGTCCGTTCGAGGGCTCTGCGGTTGCTGGAGGCCCACGGCGGCGAGTACACGTCGTTGACTGCCGCTGCCGAAGCGATCGCTAAGCAGGTCGGTGTCGGCGGGGAGACGGTACGTAGGTGGGCCGTGCAGGCGCAGGTCGATGCCGGCGCCCGCTCCGGGACCACCTCGAAGGAGTCCGCCGAGATCAAGCGTCTCAAGGCGGAGAACAAGCAGTTGCGAGAAGACGTTGCCATTCTGAAGGCGGCGACAACTTTCTTCGCGGGGGAACTCGACCCCCGCAACCGATGATCGTGGCGTTCATAGATCAGATGCGCAGCAACGGTTTTGCGGTCGAGTCGATCTGCCGGGTCCTGCGTGAGCAGGGCTGCATGGTTGCCGCACGAACCTACCGGGCATGGCGAACACGAATGCCTGCTGCTCGTACCGTCTCCGACGCTCACGTCGTCGATGCGGTGCGCAATGTCGTCTGGCGCACCGATGACGACGGCCGACGGAAGATGACTCCCGAGGGCCTCTACGGGCGGGTGAAGATGCGCGCCCATCTGCACCGCACAACACTGCCTGGGGTGTCCTACGGCGCTGTTGATCGAGCAATGAAAATGCTAGGCCACAACGGAATTCGAAGATCCAAAGGGGTCCGCACGACCGTCCGCTCCGCTGACGGTGTACGCGCGGAGGATTTGCTGAACCGACAGTTCAGTGCCGCCGAACCCAACCGGGTCTGGGTGACCGATTTCACCTACTGCCGGACATGGGCCGGGTGGGTGTACGTGGTGTTCATCATCGACGTGTTCTCCCGTCGAATCGTGGCGTGGCACGCATCGACATCGAAGACAGTCGAGCTGGTGACGGTCCCGCTTCGGATGGCGCTGTGGCAGCGCAAGCGGGAAGGGCATCCGGTGAAAGCTGCTGAGCTGATTCACCATTCAGATGCCGGAAGTCAGTACACATCGGTTACACTGACTGAACGTCTGCGACTCGAAGACATCGCCGCGTCGATCGGAACGGTCGGGGACGCCTACGACAACGCGCTGGCCGAGTCGGTGAACGGCTTGTACAAGACCGAGTGCATCCGGACCACGATCTTCCACTCCGGTCCGTACAAGACAGTCTCCGACGTCGAGTTCGCGACCGCTGGTTGGGTCGACTGGTACAACAACAGCAGGCTGCACTCGAGTATCGGCCAGATCCCCCCGACCGAGCTCGAAACGCTTCACTACGCTGGCCTCGGCCCCGAGGACCAGCCCACATTGGAGGCGGCACAGAACCTAGGGTGATTCA
>NZ_JBHUXZ010000085.1:0-1394 GCF_042668985.1 Gordonia sp. NPDC057258 | reverse complement strand
GAAGAGATCGGTGGAGTGCCCAACAAGGTACTCGCTGATCGGATGGGTTGCCTCAAAGGTGGAGTCGTCGCCAACGTCGTCGTACCCACCCCCACGTATGTGCGGTTTGCCACCCACTACGGGTTTTCCCCGGACTTCTGTCACGGCGCCGATCCGGAATCGAAAGGGATCGTGGAGAACCTCTGCGGGTACGCGCAGTCGGATCTGGCGCAGCCGTTGTGGACCGAAGCCAAGATCGCTGCTGGTCGTGACGACGTGCAGCTGGATGTGCACGCAGCGAACCGGGCCGCGCGGGACTGGTGTGTCGAGGTCAACACCCGCCGTCACAGCGACACACTGTGCGTGCCTGCTGACCAACTCACGATCGAACGAGACACATTGAGCCCGTTGCCGTCTCTGCGGGCCCAGGTCGGTCCACCGCCGGTCACCCGTAAGGTCGATCGCCTCTCGTGTATCCGGTACGCCTCGGCCCGCTACTCGGTACCCAACCGGCTCATCGGCACCACCGTGACCCTCATCCAGGACGGTGAGCGGCTCCTGATCGCCGAACCTGCCTCCGGTGAGGTGGTCGCCGATCATCTGTTGGCCGCACCTGGTGAGGTCGTCCTCAACGATGATCACTACGGGGGGCCACGCACCCCGCCCAGTCGTGCACCACGGCCCAAAACTGCGGTAGAGAAACAGTTCTGCGATCTCGGTGAGGTTGCTGAGCAGTTCCTGGTCGGTGCCGCGGCCATCGGGAACACCCGCCTGGGCGGTGAACTCGATGACATCCTCGGGCTCGTCACCTCCCACGGCCGCGAACAGGTGCTCACCGCTCTGACCAGGGCGGTGGCGTTCCGGAGGTTCAAGGCCGCCGATGTGCGCTCGATCCTCGATGCCGGAGCCGGCACCCCCAACCCGCGACCGGCCGGCACAGCACTGTTGGGTCACCTGCCTACCGCGCCCACCCGCTCGCTGGATGCCTACAAGCTGGGCGCCGGCGACAAGGAGGTGTCATGACCACCACAACATCGACACCCGTTGCACCTCAGACAGTGCCGCCGCTACCGGCCGACCTCGATCACGCGCTACGCCGATTGAAACTGGCCTCGATCCGCCGCAGCGCACCCGAGGTCCTGCTCACCGCGAAAACCCAGCGGTGGACACCCGAAGAAGTACTGCGAACCCTGGTGGAAACCGAGATCGCCGCTCGTGATGCCTCCAACATCCGCAACCGACTAAAAGCTGCCGGGTTCCCGGTCACCAAAACCTTGGAATCGTTCGACGTGGCCGCATCCTCTATTCCGGCCAATACCTTCGAATACCTGTCTTCACTGGAATGGGTTCGGGCGCAACATAATGTCGCCCTGATCGGCCCTGCCGGGACGGGTAAGAGTCACACCCTGATCGGG
>NZ_JBHUXZ010000084.1:0-1401 GCF_042668985.1 Gordonia sp. NPDC057258 | reverse complement strand
CCTGCACACCTCTCCCTCCCTCTCGTGCAGTTCTTTGCGAGGCCGATTGGCCGAATGCTGCTTTGGGGTTTGTCAGCTTACATATCAGGTGCGATCGAAGTTCTTTGTATTTATCTTAGAATAACTGATCATCGGACGATACCTGTCAGTTATCGCAGGAAGGAATCGACAGCGGATGAGTCGCACAGAAAACACGGTTTCTTCCGGCCATGACAGAATCGCCCTATGCACGTGACGCGTAGATCTAGTATGCTTCGTCAGGAGGTCGGAATCGATACCCGCGGCCGCACTCAGCCCTCTGATTTCAATCCCGAAGGGTGGCGAGAAATCTCGATTCCTGTTCATGTCTCCAACGAGGTCCGTAGCCGGATTGTCACAGAGTGGGTGCCGGAGATCGAGTGGCTGTTCCAGGGCCGGAAGGTGTCCGATGTGGCCAACTGCTGGTATTGGATTACGTCAGGAAATGACTTTCCCTCTGGTCTTGCGCGAGCTCTTGGGCGACATCGGGGGCGAGCTCGTCGACGAGATCTCGCTGCCCTGGAAACGATGTGGTACCGCGTCGCCGTGACACGGGTCTGGGGTGCCCGCCAGTGTGCAGTGAACGCGCGATCAAGTGTAACTGTTCCCGGAGCGCATCTGCTGCTGCTGGACACAGCGTTTCCGCGGCGGCGTCGAGCGCAGCGACCAGTGCCTCTAATTGCACAGGTGCGTGCTCGATGATGGAGTGTGCATCGATTTGGACGAGTTCTTGGGTATGCGCTTCAAGCCATTGATCGAGTACAAGGCATTCGTCCCGGTCGAGACGTTCGAGCAGTTCAACGAGCAGCGGACGATCGATCCGAAACGTGCGGATTGCGACCTCGTGGATCCGATGTGTCTGAGCAGACCGCTCAGTCCGCAATAGCTTAACTTGTCGACCTTCTACGCGAATCAACATCCGAGTCATCCTCCGTCCACTGGAACATGACGAGGATACTTCAGGCAAGCGGCGCTCTCTACTCCGAATTGCGAGCCGCGAATACTGCGTCAGGTTCATGAGTTCCAGAGTCCGTTAACGTCAGAGTTGTCATCCGGGCTCGCTGCTGCCTCGCCAGGTCTGGTTGATTCCGGCCGCATCACTGAGCAGTGCCCAGATGAAAAGGAAGTGCGTGCACCGCTGTGGGCCATTATCGGATCTGCCTGCCATCGTCGTTTCATTGGCCGAGAAATCAAGCAGTCGTGCGAGAGCGCTCATGCGCATATGAGTTTCAATGTGAAGTCAAGTGCCGTCAGTTGGATACAACACCACGCGAATCTTCGTAAGGTTTGCAAGCATTCGATATTTTAGGACTCCATTTAACAATTAACAATTTTCGATAGTGTTGATTTTGCGTCGACCAAGCTGCTGCTTCGCATTAGATG
>NZ_JBHUXZ010000083.1:0-1429 GCF_042668985.1 Gordonia sp. NPDC057258 | reverse complement strand
GGCGAGATGATCGCGTTGCCGGACAAGCGCGCGGAGTTCTCCCGTCACGCGCGCATCGCGGCAGCCGGCACGCACAATTGGACCCAGTATGTCGACAAGTTGCAGCAAGTCTATGCCGGCTGCCTCCGGTCGGTGCGCGATGTGCATACACGCACGTGAGGGCTGCGCCCGGTGCGCATTGAGAGGGTCTATCGACTGATCCGCGGAGCGACGCCGGGAATCCCGACCGACAAGCCCTGCACACCCGGAAGCACGCCGAGGGCCGATCTTCCCATCCCCGCACCCCGCGCGGAGCGCAGGCTCGATACCGAACCGGCGCTCATTCCCGAGTACATACTGCCGTGAACGTATCCCATCCGCTCCACGTCGTCGGCGTACGGATTCTTCGCGCCGGCGGCCGCCATCGCGAAAGTCCGCAGCTCGCTCGTGTCCGATCCGGATTTCCGATACGTTCCCGCGTTGCCTGCCAACGTGTTTCCAGCCGGTTCGCCGTAGATCACGCTTGCCTGCTTCGCGGCCGTGCTGGATCTGGACTGCCCGTGACACCCAGGCAATGCACAGGCGGCGAACGACGTTGCCGGCGCCATGATCGCCGCCGCGGTCGACACGACGCAGAGAAGCGGTATTGCTTGACGTACATTGAACATCCCACGTGGCTCGTCCATCTCATTTCACCTCATCGGTCAGTCGAATTTTCACTTTCACGTGTGTCGCCGGTGCAGAATGGTCGGCGTTACATACGACTCTCAATCGCATGATGCGAACGTTCGGCAAAGCAGCCAGCTGATCACGTGGCATCCCCGATACCTCCTGCTCACCGATCGTCCGTCTACCTGGCGTCGACATGTCGATGACACCGCGCCACGCCGGGCGACCGGTGTAATCCAGTCCCGTCAACACGAGCGTTTCGCCGGGTTCGCGTCCGGGCGTCGCACGCGCGTCGGCGATCTCGATGGTCAATTCACGCGCTCCACGATGGATCGTGAGGTCGAACGGACGTTGACGCGCGCCGCCGCCGAAGTCGAAACCGGCGTCGATGGCGTCATCGTTGTGGTGAGCGTCACGAATGTGCGCGTCGTCGACGTTCAATTGAACGGCAACATCGAACGATGCTTCCGAATTACTCCGTGGGCTCGAGAACCGGGCTTCCATATCGGATTGCGCCCCGGCGATCACCGGATCGACGATCGTCAAGTTCTTGCAGATATTGGCGATCAATATCTGGTTGACACGGGCCGTAACCGTGGAGTCTCGCGCCTTGACGCCGATTGCCGTGCGTCCGTTCTCGAGCCATATTCCCGTCACATCGAATTGCGGTTGACCGCTTTCGTTTCGAAGCACGGAGCCCATCGTCAATCCACGGGGCACCGGGTCGTTGATTCCGGAGAAATCGGTATACAAGACGCCCGATCTCGCTCCGGTCACCTTG
>NZ_JBHUXZ010000082.1:0-1498 GCF_042668985.1 Gordonia sp. NPDC057258 | reverse complement strand
GGCGGATTCAACTGGTCGTCGCAACACCATGATCATGGAGGTGTTTGCGGTGGCTACGGCGGACTGGAGTCGGAGGACCAGCGATGTGGCGGTAGGTGTTCGTCGGCAGTGGCGTGCTGATCGTGCACTTCGGCCGGCGATGCGATCGCCGGGGCGGCCGGAGCCGTCGCGGCAGGTGCAACGTGAGTTTTGGCGGGTGGTCGCGACGGGGGTGAGCACGGCACAGGCATCGATCGCTGTCGGTGTGTCGGTGCCGGTGGGTACACGCTGGTTCCGCCACGCTGGCGGCATGAGGCCGCTGAGTCTGGATGAGCCTTCGGGCCGCTATCTATCCTTCGCCGAACGGGAAGAGATCGCGCTGCTACGCGCCCAGGATCGTGGGGTGCGTGAGATCGCACGGTGGATCGGGCGGAGTCCGGCCACGATCTCGCGTGAGCTACGGCGCAACGCCGCAACCAGGAGCGGGAAGCTCGAGTATCGGGCGTTGGTGGCGCAGTGGAAAGCCCAGCAGGCCGCCAAGCGCCCGAAAACAGCGAAGCTCGTGGCCCACGTCGAGTTGCGGGAGTACGTACAGGACCGCCTGGCCGGCGTTGTCCGCCGTCCCGATGGCACGATCGCTGCGGGCCCCACGCCACCGCCATGGAAGGGGCTTAACAAACCGCACCGGGCCAACCGGCGGTGGTCGCTGGCGTGGAGTCCAGAGCAGATCTCCCAGCGTTTGAAGGTCGACTTCCCCGATGATGAATCCATGCGTATCAGTCACGAGGCGATCTACCAGTCCCTGTTCATCGAGGGCCGCGGCGCGCTCAAACGTGAGCTGGTCGCGTGCCTGCGCACCGGACGTGCACTGAGGGAGCCGCGGGCCCGCTCGCGCAACAAGCCGCAGGGTCACGTCACCTCCGATGTCGTGTTCAGTCAGCGCCCTGCCGAGGCCGAGGACCGTGCCGTCCCCGGGCACTGGGAGGGTGATCTGATTATCGGAACTGGGAGATCGGCGATCGGCACGATCGTTGAACGTCGTAGTCGTGCAACACTTCTGGTGCATCTGCCACGCCAGCAGGGCTGGGGTGAGCAGCCGCCTGTGAAGAACGGGCCCGCACTCGGTGGCTACGGTGCCATCGCGATGAATGCAGGACTGACAGCGTCGATCGCCGCGCTGCCGCAGCAGTTGCGCAAAACGTTGACGTGGGATCGCGGCAAGGAACTGTCCGCTCACGCCCAGTTCGCGATGGACACCGGAACGCAGGTGTTCTTCGCCGATCCGCACTCACCGTGGCAGCGACCATCCAACGAGAACACCAATGGTGTTCTGCGCCAATATTTTCCTAAGGGAACTGATCTGTCGCGGTGGTCAGCTGAGGACCTCGAGGCCATCGCCTACACCCTCAACAACCGTCCTAGAAAAGTCCTTGGATGGAAAACTCCCGCCGAAGTCTTTGGCGAACAACTACACTCGCTACAACAACCCAGTGTTGCATCGACCGATTGAACGCGCCCA
>NZ_JBHUXZ010000081.1:0-1564 GCF_042668985.1 Gordonia sp. NPDC057258 | reverse complement strand
AACGAGGGGCCACGGTCCGGCACAGAACGTGACACGACTTCCCGATGAACGAGCCCCCGACGTCTATCGTCGTAGTCTCGTTTGATATTTTCGATATCAGCGGCAGCACTGAATACATACTCCCCACTTCCAACTCGCGCAGCCCTGTCCTCTAGTATTGCCAACCGCACATACTGGTCGACTACTCTCGTTAGCACAGAAATTGAAATTTTACCAAAACCCTGGCCCAGGATATATCTATATACCTCGTCCAATAAATCCCCGCGCGCCCTATATTCTCGGCCGTCCTTCTCCGACAATTGTGCGATATATGCCGCGATTAGCTCTTCCACTTATATCCCCCTATCCCAGCTAGCATACATGGATGACCCTCGCCTTGAGGCGAGTCAATAACCCATTTAATCATAAGTGTTTTTTGACTAGCAACTT
This sequence comes from Gordonia sp. NPDC057258, assembly GCF_042668985.1. NCBI lineage: Bacteria > Bacillati > Actinomycetota > Actinomycetes > Mycobacteriales > Gordoniaceae > Gordonia > Gordonia sp. NPDC057258. Next base: position 1,135 of record NZ_JBHUXZ010000081.1, on the reverse strand, counting down.
CATCCGTCTCTCAATCGCGACCATCTCGTGTGCGGAAGAGTGGTACCGCACTCTACGCTGTTTTTCGTCCGCTGCGTGACCCTCCCTCGCAAGCGCGACCCTAAAAAGTAAAGACGCGGTCCTACATCGAAGGCAAAAACAAATCATCTCGATAGTACACGACACGCGCCCGCGCTTTTACTCCGCGCATGAGCAGTTATTCCTCTTGGGTATTTTCGTGCAAAGAGGGCGCCAGGGTGACGCATTGTGCCTGTCGCTCACGCGAACCGATGCGCGTTTAGCGCCTCACGATGGACATCATTATCGAGCTTCCCGGATACCCGGAGTGGACTGAACCGGTATCGCAACGACGTTATCGCAAACATCGCAAATAGCTACGAGAATCCTGCGACGAAGCCCTTGCCGTCGCTGAACGGAACATCTCGTTGAACGAAAGTTGTGTCAACCAGTTCGCCACAACGCGAGCAGATTGCTGTGCTCTTATCGCCTGCCTGAAAGCGTCCTGCGCTCATTGCGTTCTGAATCACTGGTGGTCGCGCTTTTCCTTTCGGCTCAGCCGAGCCTGCGCGGACGCAGTTGCCCGAGACTTGCCGAGCTCAACAGCCTCACGCACGTCCATCTCAAGTGCCCCCCTGTCTTTTTCTGGGGACGCCAGCTCGGTGAGAGCACCATCCCGTCCTATGAGCCATAAAGCCGTCGCGTAAAGACCGATACCAACGCCCGGTTCACCGGCCTCTATGCGCATCAGAGTCGGAACGGTCACTCCCAGTCGGGCCGCCCAGGAAGCGAGCGATTCCCTTCTGCGCAGACGGGCGACAGCCAGGTCCGCCCCTAGTCGCTCGAGGGCAGCGACGGTGGCGGGTGGCATCTGCGCTATTGCGCGAGGCATCTTCGGCATAAATTCTTTTTACGTGCGAAGCAGTGTCTCGTGCAAATCTTCTTTATGATTTGCGTCCTCCGCTCACCGGTCGCGCGCGGACTTCTCCATCTTGTTGCCTCATCGTCGTCGCGCGACGTCGCTCATACGTCTCGTCTCGCAGCCGCCGCTTGAACTTCAACCCGAGTTCGAATGACGACATCGTCCGAGTATCAACGTACTGTCGCGGCGTCAGCGCGCCAATGACTTGCATAAGAC
>NZ_JBHUXZ010000080.1:0-1632 GCF_042668985.1 Gordonia sp. NPDC057258 | reverse complement strand
CAACTGAAGTGGGTTCGGGCCTCCACGACGTCTTACCGACGCTTCACCCTGGCCATGGGTAGATCACTCCGCTTCGGGTCTAGACCCGGCGACTCTATCGCCCTATTCAGACTCGCTTTCGCTACGGCTACCCCACACGGGTTAACCTCGCCACCGAGCACTAACTCGCAGGCTCATTCTTCAAAAGGCACGCCATCACCCGCCCCGAAGGCACAGGCTTTGACGGATTGTAAGCGTCCGGTTTCAGGTACTATTTCACTCCCCTCCCGGGGTACTTTTCACCTTTCCCTCACGGTACTAGTCCGCTATCGGTCACCAGGAAGTATTCAGGCTTACCGGGTGGTCCCGGCAGATTCACAGCAGATTCCACGAGCCCGCTGCTACTTGGGGACACCGTCACGCAAGACCATGTGTTTTCAGCTACCGGACTCTCACCGACTACGGCAGACCATTCCAGGCCACTTCACCTAACACACGATTTTCTCACTCACGCTTCCACAGGCAGATGGAAGAAGACGAACCCCACAACCCCACACACACAACCCCTACCCGGTATCACATGCGCATGGTTTAGCCTCCTCCGCTTTCGCTCGCCACTACTCACGGAATCACAATTGTTTTCTCTTCCTATGGGTACTGAGATGTTTCACTTCCCCACGTTCCCCCCACACAGCCTATACATTCAGCTGGTGGTAACACGACATCACTCGTGCTGGGTTTCCCCATTCGGACACCCTCGGATCACAGCTCGTTTGACAACTCCCCGAGGACTATCGCGGCCTACCACGTCCTTCATCGGCTCCTGGTACCAAGGCATCCACCGAACGCCCTTACACACTTACAACAACACCTACAAACAACCCCCCAACAAGAGGATCGAATGTAGACATCACAAAACACTACATATCTGCTAAATCACAGACCAACGCATAACGTTGATATGAAATAAAGATGCTCGCATCCACTATGCACTTCTCAAACAACACACACCATCCCACCTCCCACACCTCCGCACCCCATCACAGGACACCTCAACAGCATGATCAGCCGAACAGCTAGGTCAGAGACAACACGCGTGTGTTCTCTCAGAACCCCGATAGCGTGACAATGAACCCGCCAGCCCTCACGGACCCGCGGTAACCCCCGATCCTTCTACCGGTGTAGAAGGAGTGGGCCTGTCTGATGTTTCACCCTCGAACACACACCCACCGCACAGACATACGCCGGCAGAAATGGGTGATGTTGTGTGCTCCTTAGAAAGGAGGTGATCCAGCCGCACCTTCCGGTACGGCTACCTTGTTACGACTTCGTCCCAATCGCCGATCCCACCTTCGACAGCTCCCTCCCACAAGGGGTTAGGCCACCGGCTTCGGGTGTTACCGACTTTCATGACGTGACGGGCGGTGTGTACAAGGCCCGGGAACGTATTCACCGCAGCGTTGCTGATCTGCGATTACTAGCGACTCCGACTTCATGGGGTCGAGTTGCAGACCCCAATCCGAACTGAGACTGGCTTTAAGGGATTCGCTCCACCTCACGGTATCGCAGCCCTCTGTACCAGCCATTGTAGCATGTGTGAAGCCCTGGACATAAGGGGCATGATGACTTGACGTCATCCCCACCTTCCTCCGA
>NZ_JBHUXZ010000079.1:0-1739 GCF_042668985.1 Gordonia sp. NPDC057258 | reverse complement strand
CTGCTCCCTGAGCAGCCTATGAGGGTTTGTGTCAACAGGGTCCTGTGATGGGTGTGGGCGTGGGGGTGTGGCCCGGCGGCCGGTGGTGGCTGCGGGATGGATGATGGTGGGGTTTTGGATGGCCGGGGTCGTTGCCTGGCGCGGGCTCTACCTAGCGGTCAAACGGGTTGGTACCCAACAGCCTTCATTCGAGCTTGGTTCGCGCCGGGGTGGGACTGCTCAGGCTCAGGGTCGGGCTTATGTGCCCAAGGAGCAGCGAGCTTGTCCCGGCCGGAAGGGGTTTAGGGGTCAGGCGGCGGTCCTTTCTACGGGTCGGGTACGGCCGGCAGCGATGTCAGGGTTCCACGGCGTGGCGGTGGTGATGACGACGTATAGCTGCCGCAACAGAGCCGCGGCGATCGCTACCCGGGCCTGGTTGGGGTTGAGGCGGTTTGCTTCTCGGCTGGTCAGGTGCCGATAGCGGGCGGCGTATACCTCGTTGTGGGTCAACGCCGCGAACGCCGCTCGCCAGGCGGCGACCCGCAACAGCGGCCGGCCACGACCGCTGATGCGGGTGGCGCCGCGGTAGGCGCCGGAGGAGTTCTCCCGGGGGCATAGTCCGGCATGTTTGACTACCGCCCGCGCCGAGTCGAAGCGGGTCAGGTCACCGGTTTCGGCGAGGATCGCCGCCACCGAGACCGCCGATACTCCGGGAATGGATCCGGCGAGTTCGTGCAGGCCCAGCCCGGTGAGGACCTCGATCATGGCCGCCTCGACCTGCTCGCAGGCGGTGCGGGCGTGGTGAAAGTCGGCCAAGGCGTAGCGGGCCCGTTCCAGCGCACCGGCCTCGGCGGTGATCGTGGTCTCGGTCTGGACGGCGAAAGCGGCATCGACGATCGCGACCAGGATGCGGGTAGTGACCCGACGCCCACCCCAGCAGGGCAGTTCGGCGCGTACGTGTTCGCGGAGCCACGCCACCGCCTGTTCCCGGCTGCCCTGGGCGGTCAACGTTTCCGGGGTGCAACCGATGACGGCCATCGCGGCCAGCCAGGTCACCGATTTGAACGGTTGCCCGGCGCAGTCAAGGGCGTGGGGCCAGGCGCCTTCGAGGAGGTCGCGGGCTTGTTGCTGCGCCGCACCACGGCGGGTGAGTTGCTGGGATCGGCGTACGCCGAGGTGACGTAGCCGGGTCCATTGCTCGTCGGCGTGTTCGGGCAGATAGATATGAAGTTGGGTGGTCAGCCGTGCGATCAGCAGGGCGTCTTTGTCATCGGATTTGTCGTGGGTGAAGTCTTCGGTCTCTCGGGCCCGTGCCACCGCGATCGGCTGCACACACACCATCTGCACCCCGACCGCCGCGGTCAGGTCTCGGACCGTTTTCCAGCGATGCCCGGTCGGTTCACACGCGATGACGATGCCGGCAAACCCGGCAGCGGTAGCGGCGGTACGGCTCCACTCGATCGCGGTGGCCAACTGCGGTGGCGCGCAGTGAAAAGTTCTGCGCGCCACGATGCGGGAGTCGTGATCGACCACAGCGACAACTTGCTTTTTCGACGCCAGATCAATCGCTGCGACCGCGTAGTCACGGCGCACGATGCCCCGGAACTTGCTCAACCGATCGTTGCGACGCTTGTCTCCACGACTCAAACGACTAGCCTTAGACATTGACATCCTCCTTTTGTGGTTGGGATAACCAAGCCCCTTATGACCACATCAGGAGGATGTCCCAGTTACCAGCCCTTCCAGCTATTACTAGGAGC
>NZ_JBHUXZ010000078.1:0-1791 GCF_042668985.1 Gordonia sp. NPDC057258 | reverse complement strand
GAGCCTGCTGAATTAGGGTCCAGCCTGGGTTGAGGTTCCTGCTGCGGGGATGTGTCGGTTCCGGGGTGTGGTCGTGGTGATCGATCTAGGTGGGGCGGCGGTGCCGCGGTTCAGGCGGTGGCCAGTGTCCAGGTGCCGTTGGTGGTAGTCAGTCCGAGGGTGATCAGGCGGCGTAGGTTGATCGCGGCGGCGCGGTGGTGCAGCCAGTTGTTGTTGCGTTCGATTCCACGGTAGGGCACCCGCCGGTTACCGCGGGTGAGCCAGGCAATCGTCCGTTCGACCATGGGTCGATGCTGGCGGTAGGTGTCGGCAATAGTGTTGTCAGAGAAGTGTTGTCGGTGTTCGCGCTGGAGTTGGTGGTGTTCGCCGAAACTGATTTTGCGTCCACGAACCGCGGTGGTGCACCGTGCCCGAAGTGGGCAGTCGTGGCAGGCCGCACCGTAGGTGACGTGGCCTTTCGCGCTGACCGGTCGGGTCAGGTTGTTGGGGCAGGTCAATGTGTTCGAGTCGGCGTCGAAGGTGAAATCGTCGACGACGAAACCACCAGCAACCGCCGGCAAGTGTGGCTTGGGTTTGATCACCGCGTTCCATCGTGTCCGCGCCAGCGTGGCCAGCATGTCACCGGAGGCATACGCTGAATCACCCAGCACCTCACGATCGTCGGCGTCGTCGGCGACGGTCGGATCGCTCAGCAACAACCGTGCCCCGACTGCTCCGTCGGAAGTGTCCGGACCAGCGGCTTTGGTCATCTCGATCGCGGTGACCAACCCGGTCTCCGGTTCATTGACGATGTGGCCCTTGAACCCGTCCTGCTGGCGTGCCCGGGTTTTGTGGGCGTGGCGGGTGTCGGTATCGACGGTGGAGATCACCCGGTCCGGGGCGGTCCGGGGCGCGATGCGCCAGCGTCCGTCGGTGCCATCAGAACCTGGTGCCGGTTCCACATCCTGGCCGGTCACCAATGCCAGCAATGCCACCGCCTGCGCCTGGGCCTGGTTACTCGGTTCCTTGTCGATGGCCTCGAGGTCCAGACCGTCGAGCACGGCCAACCCATCTTCGACAAGGGCGCTGATCAGGTCCTGTTGAGCACACTCATCATCCCAGGCGATCCGCGGCTTGCCGGGCCGGTCATAGCCGCCGCCGGTCAACGCGGCCAGACGAGTCGCGTGCTGCTCGACCACCACCGCACCACCGTCGACCTCTCGGGCGACCCGCCGGATCGCCGCGATCACCTGGGTGATGGCGTCCTGGCGGGCCACCGCGTCATCGAAGATCGTCGAATCCAGCGCTCGACGGCTCTTACCCGCGAGCACCCCGGTGGTGGTGATGACCTCGCGTACCACCTCGAAAATGCGGTGCGGCCGATCGCTGGCTGCCAGTCGCCGACGCCAGTACGTCAGAGTCGACGGATGAAAACCTTTGTTACCCAACACGAATCCACACGCCGCTTTCCACCGCAGATCGAAAGTGACCGCATCAGCGGCTTCGCGATCGGACAAACCCTGCAGCGTTTGCAGCACGATCACCGACGCCATCGTGGCCGGCGGGATCGACGGACGGCCCCGGCCGCTGGGAAACAGGTCCGCGAACATCTCCGCAGGAAACAACTGCTCGCGATGAGCAGCCAAAAACGCGAACACACTGCCCTCGGCCAGCAAATGCCCGACGACCGAGTTCACATCCAGAAACTCACCCTGACGATCCGGCTCACCCTGCATACCCACCAGGATCCCAGCCCACCAGGCAAACCCGCTCACCCCACACCGAAACGACACCGACTATTTCAGCAGTCTC
>NZ_JBHUXZ010000077.1:0-1977 GCF_042668985.1 Gordonia sp. NPDC057258 | reverse complement strand
GAGTAGCACGCTCAAGACCCGAAGCGGAGTGATCTAGCCATGGGCAGGTTGAAGCGGAGGTAAGACTTCGTGGAGGACCGAACCCACCAGGGTTGAAAACCTGGGGGATGACCTGTGGTTAGGGGTGAAAGGCCAATCAAACTCCGTGATAGCTGGTTCTCCCCGAAATGCATTTAGGTGCAGCGTCGTGTGTTTCTTGCCGGAGGTAGAGCACTGGATAGGCGATGGGCCCTACCGGGTTACTGACCTTAGCCAAACTCCGAATGCCGGTAAGTGAGAGCGCGGCAGTGAGACTGTGGGGGATAAGCTCCATGGTCGAGAGGGAAACAGCCCAGAGCATCGACTAAGGCCCCTAAGCGTACGCTAAGTGGGAAAGGATGTGGAGTCGCAGAGACAACCAGGAGGTTGGCTTAGAAGCAGCCACCCTTGAAAGAGTGCGTAATAGCTCACTGGTCTAGTGATTCCGCGCCGACAATGTAGCGGGGCTCAAGCGTACCGCCGAAGTCGTGTCATTGCAGCAATAGGGCCAACGCCGGCTGTGATGGGTAGGGGAGCGTCGTGTGCCGGGTGAAGCAGCAGCGGAAGCTAGTTGTGGACGGTTCACGAGTGAGAATGCAGGCATGAGTAGCGATTCACACGTGAGAAACGTGTGCGCCGATTGACTAAGGGTTCCTGGGTCAAGCTGATCTGCCCAGGGTAAGTCGGGACCTAAGGCGAGGCCGACAGGCGTAGTCGATGGATAACCGGTTGATATTCCGGTACCCGCTGTGAAGCGTCAAACATTGAATCCAGTGATGCTAAGCCCGTGAAGCCGTTCCGGACCCTTCGGGGAATGGAAAGTGGTGGAGCCGGTGGCCCGAGCTGGTAGTAGGTGAGTGATGGGGTGACGCAGGAAGGTAGTCCATCCCGGGCGGTGGTTGTCCCGGGGTAAGGGTGTAGGCCGGACGGTAGGTAAATCCGCTGTTCATTGAGGCTGAGACCTGATGCCGAGCCGATTGTGGTGAAGTGGATGATCCTATGCTGTCGAGAAAAGCCTCTAGCGAGTTTCATGGCGGCCCGTACCCTAAACCGACTCAGGTGGTCAGGTAGAGAATACCGAGGCGTTCGGGTGAACTATGGTTAAGGAACTCGGCAAAATGCCCCCGTAACTTCGGGAGAAGGGGGGCCACACCTGGTGAGGGAACTTGCTTCCTGAGCTGGGGGTGGCCGCAGAGACCAGCGAGAAGCGACTGTTTACTAAAAACACAGGTCCGTGCGAAGCCGTAAGGCGATGTATACGGACTGACGCCTGCCCGGTGCTGGAACGTTAAGGGGACCGGTTAGTCACATTTCGGTGTGGCGAAGCTGAGAACTTAAGCGCCAGTAAACGGCGGTGGTAACTATAACCATCCTAAGGTAGCGAAATTCCTTGTCGGGTAAGTTCCGACCTGCACGAATGGCGTAACGACTTCTCGACTGTCTCAACCATAGGCCCGGTGAAATTGCATTACGAGTAAAGATGCTCGTTTCGCGCAGCAGGACGGAAAGACCCCGGGACCTTTACTACAGTTTGATATTGGTGTTCGGTTCGGCTTGTGTAGGATAGGTGGGAGACTTTGAAGCAGCCACGCCAGTGGTTGTGGAGTCGTCGTTGAAATACCACTCTGGTCGTGCTGGATGTCTAACCTGGGTCCGTGATCCGGATCAGGGACAGTGTCTGATGGGTAGTTTAACTGGGGCGGTTGCCTCCTAAAGAGTAACGGAGGCGCCCAAAGGTTCCCTCAGCCTGGTTGGTAATCAGGTGTTGAGTGTAAGTGCACAAGGGAGCTTGACTGTGAGACCGACGGGTCGAGCAGGGACGAAAGTCGGGACTAGTGATCCGGCGGTGGCTTGTGGAAGCGCCGTCGCTCAACGGATAAAAGGTACCCCGGGGATAACAGGCTGATCTTCCCCAAGAGTCCATATCGACGGGATGGTTTGGCACCTCGATGTCGGCTC
>NZ_JBHUXZ010000076.1:0-2077 GCF_042668985.1 Gordonia sp. NPDC057258 | reverse complement strand
TGGTGTGGGTGAGTTGGAGTATGTGGGTCGTGTTGATTTTCAGGTGAAGTTGCGGGGGCAGCGGATCGAGTTGGGGGAGATCGAAACCGTCCTCGCGAGTGCCGACGACGTGGTCTCGGCAGTCGCGGTGGTGCAGGACGACCGGTTGGTCGCGTACGTCACCGGACCCGACGAGTCGGCGGTGTCGCGGTTACGAGACCATGCCGCCCGCAGGCTCGCGTCGTACATGGTTCCCGACACCGTCATGGTGCTCGACGCGTTGCCGCTGAACACCGCGGGCAAGGTCGACCGAAAAGCCCTGCCCGCACCGGATCTCTTCTCCACTCGACGGGTGGAACCGGACACGGACACCGAGCGCGCGATCGCCGGCATGGTCGCCGAGGTGCTCGGCCGTGGTGGGAACGCCACGGCGATCTCGGTGACGGACAGCTTCTTCGAGATCGGCGGACATTCACTGTCGGCCACTCGGGTGGCGGCGCGGGTCGCTCACGTGTTCGGTGTGCCGTTCGGCGTTCGTGAACTCTTCGATGCACCGAGCGTGCGCGCGATGGCTGCTCTCGTCGACGCGACCCGTCGCACCGACAGCGGTTCACCCGCCGAGACACCAGACCTCGGTTCGATCCCGCGTCCTGCCCGCCTCCCGTTGTCGCCGGCGCAGCAACGCATGTGGTTCATCAACCAGTTCGATCCGGGGTCATCGGCCTACAACATCCCGTTCGCCCTACGGGTGCGTGGTCGTCTCGACGTCGTCGCCTTGCGCGCGGCACTCGCCGATGTGATCGACCGGCACGAGGTGCTGAGGACGCGCTACCCACAGGGCCCGGATGGCCGGCCGTGGCAGGACATCGCAGCGGCTGACGACGTCACCGTCGATCAGTGGTGGCGGACCGCCGGGGTGGAGACGCTGTCCGCGGAACCGTTCGACGTCACCCGCGACCTCCCGATCCGTGCGGGCATTCTCGGATCCGATCCCGACGACCGCGGTGCACACGACCACGTGCTGGTCGTCGTGCTGCACCACATCGCCGCCGACGGCGAGTCACTGGCGCCCCTGGTCGACGATCTCCTGCACGCGTACCGGTCCCGCGTCGAGGGTCGCGCGCCTGTCCGTCCTCCGCTGCCGGTGCACTACGCGGACGTCGCGCTCTGGCAGGAGCGCGCCCTGGGCTCGATCGACGATCCGGACTCCGAACTCGGCAGGCAGTCGCGCTGGTGGCGCGATCACCTCGCCGGCCTGCCCGAGGTCCTCGAGTTGCCCACCGACCGACCCCGGCCGCCGGTGGCGTCCCTCCGCGGGGCGGTGGTGGACCTCGACCTGCCCGAGGGTCTCGCACCCCGCATCGAGTCGTTCGCCCGCGCCCACGGCGTGACCGTGTTCATGGTCTTGCACGCGTCGGTCGCGGTGGTGTTGTCCCGGTTGTCGGGGACGTCGGACATCGCGGTCGGTTCACCGGTGGCCGGCCGTGGGCGTGCCGAGCTCGACGACCTGATCGGCATGTTCGTCAACACTCTGGTCCTACGCACGGAGGTCGACGCCTCGGCCACCTTCGAGGAACTGATCCGGTTGGTGCGCGACACCGACCTCGATGCGTTCGCCGCTGCCGACGTGCCCTTCGAGTACCTCGTCGATGCCCTCGCCCCGGCGCGCAGCGAGGCGTTCGCGCCGCTGACCCAGGTGCTGTTGACCCTCGAACAGACCTCCGTGGGGGAGTTGTCCGCGCCGGGGCTGACGATCACGCCCGTCGAGGCCGGTGCGCCCGCTGCCCGGTTCGACCTCATGATCGGGATGTCCGCCGATCGGGACGACGCCGGTGCCCTCGCCGGGCTGGCCGGCCGGATCGTGTACGCCACCGACCTCTTCGACGAACCCACGGTGCGACGCATCGGTGCGCGGATCGTCGACGTCCTCGACGCGGGCCTCGCCGATCCCGACGTGATCGTCGGCGACATCGACCTCGTCGATGCCACCGAGCGCGCCGCCATCGAGGGTTGGTCGCGTGGTGTGGAGGTGGGGTTGGGGTGGTCGGGTCGTTCGGTGGGGTCGGTGGTTGCTGAGCGGGTGGGGTTGTCGGTGGGT
>NZ_JBHUXZ010000075.1:0-2102 GCF_042668985.1 Gordonia sp. NPDC057258 | reverse complement strand
TCGACACGACGAACACAGGGTGGGGACTTTTATCTGGCCACCAGCGGGGACCTCGACCTGGCCACCAGTGGGGACTTTCTCATGGCCATGGACACCTATGCCGTAGTCGGGGTTTCGTGTCCACCATTCTCGGACTTGTTCTATGTCCGAGCTGGATCCGGTACTAAAGCTAACGATAGGCCTGTCCTTGGTTCTTGGTGCGAGAGGGAAGATCCGAAGTCCCGAACCCGCGTACGCCTCCGCAGCCTCCGCAAGGCTCATCCCTGTGACGTCCGGAATGACGATGGGTTCGATCACCCTGCGCGTGCGTGTTGAACCGCGGGGGGTAGCCGATGCCGCCGACGCGCCGTTCAGCCCCTCCCTCGCTCGCTCGGCGGCGGGAGCGCCCGTCTCGCGCGTCGGTTCGTCGGGACTCTCGGAATCGCGCGAGACATCGGGGACTGTACGTGGTCGGGACTCTCGGAATCGCGCGAGACATCGGGGACTGTACGTGGTCGGGACTCTCGGAATCGCGCGAGACATCGGGGACTGTACGTGGTCGGCACTCGTCGTCCGATGCAGCTGACGACGGATTAGGTATGCTCATAGTGCGAGTCTTTCTGTTGCGCAGATGGATTCGAAACCAGGTCGCCCGCTCCCTGGATCAACGTCGCTGGCGTCCGCAGAGCTTCATCCCGGCCTCTGCGGACGCCAGTTGGCGTTTTACGGGCTGGCTGCTACTAGGGCTCCTGTGGCTCCGCTACGGACCACTCCGGCGCCAGATCGTTCGGGTGCAGCCACCGTAATGAGGCGTCTCCGTACTCGCTGCGCACTCGCTCGACGCAACCACCGCAGACCAACAGCAAGACAAGCCATTCGCTCTTCGCGAGGGGCAGGATTAAGCGGTCAGCTGAATCCGCCGGAGTTCGGGGATTGTCTCCATGCCACCCGCATACCGCATCGTCATCGACGTGGATGTTTGCTAGGACCTCCCGCAGCACGACCGGGGACAGCGCAACGAACTCAAGCTGGGGCTTCCATGAGAGGAGCACGCGTGGCGCTTCAATAGCCGCTAGGTCAGGAAAGTCCTCGGCTGGACGAAACCACCCTTGCCCAGGCCAGAGAAGCCGTGTGTTCTGATCCGCCGTGCCATCGAACGTCGAGAAGAGGCCGCGATGCGTCTTGATGACGTGATCCCGTTTCCGGCGCAGCTTATCCCCAGGGCCAACAACCGACATCGCCTCAAACTTGAGTTGGTCCACTTCCCGGTAGACGGCTGCGCGCTGGTCCGCAAGTGCTGAGGCTTCGGGGCTTGTGCTCATGCTGCACCGCCCGTTCCCTCGCGTCGCATACTTTCGAGCCATGCCCTGACATCGTTCTCGCTGTACAGGTTTCGGTTCGCAACACGGTACGTAGGCAGATGTCCGTCTATCGTTTGCCAGCGCACGAATCGTTCCGTGATGGCAGGTACCCCAAGCGTTCTGCAAAACTCCACGACGCCCTGGCGGTTCATCGTAGGCAGCGTGGGGTCAGCTTGGGTGGATAGAGGTCTGGTTTCAGTCATGATCGAGGAGTCCCCTCAGGCCAGCGCCGCCCGCAAACAGCGGCAAGTCAACAAGAATTGATGACCCTGGGCGTGACGCGACCAACCCGGCTCGCCCTATCCTCGCTGCGCTGGATTCTTCGCCACCCTTTCGGGGCGTCTCCAGGGCCTGCGACGCGCGTTCGTTCGCTAATGGAGGGCCTTTGCCTACCTCGGGTACTTTCCGAAGCCGTCTCTAACTATACCGCCTTCGATCCGGAGTCGTAGCTCTTCCGTTCGCTGGGATCACGCTGCAGCACAGCACCTTATCCCAGATAGCCACTTCTGAGGCTCTCGCGCCAATAGCCACGTACCGACCAAGAATCTCGACTCGCCAGAGGACGACTCCTGGTATGACAGAGATCACACTACTGCTGCGTCCGTCTAACTCGCTTAGTCGGCAGCGGAGCGGTGGGAGTAGGTAGCAACCGAGCTTGCGACCGAACGGGACTGCTGCACGGATAGGTGACATCTGATCTGGCTTGCCTTCGGGCGGTCGGGAAGGATGTAGCTGTGCCCAAGCCGTACCCCCAGGAGTTCC
>NZ_JBHUXZ010000074.1:317-2143 GCF_042668985.1 Gordonia sp. NPDC057258 | reverse complement strand
CAACGGTCGACAAGCCCAGATCACTCAAAGCGAGGTAGGTCGGAATCGTCGAGATCAGTATCCATTCGCCGTATTTCGCCGCGCCCCACACCGACAGAAACAGGGGAACCGATACGATCTGGGCGAACACACTCACGGCCTGTCCGAGACCGTGAGCGAGAAATGCCTTGATGATGCGTTGTGCCGACATGGTGGGTTCGAATCGATAGCCGGGCTAGGCTGGTCGTCCGGGCCCGGTCTTGAAATTATTGCCGTGGTGCGTATTCGTACTGATACGCGTACTTGTATTTCCCGTATGCGTACCCCGCTGTGTTCAGGGGCAGATCGTTGAAGATCACGCCTTTCAGCGTCCCGCCCCCCTGGCGCAACTGCTTGATTGCCATTTCCACTTCCCGCGGTGGATTCGCGCCGAAGCGCAACACCAGCAGCGTCACACCGGCGTAGCGACCTATGATGGCGGGGTCCGTGACGGCCAGCACGGGTGGGGTATCGACGATTACGTGGTCGTATCGGGACGAGAGCTGACTCAACACCTGTTCGAAGTTGGGATGCAGCAGGAGCTCGGCCGCATTCGGCGGCAGTTCGCCGGTAGGAATGAAGTCAAGACCCTTCACGAGCGTGTCGGGCTGGATGAATTCGCCGGCGTCGCCACCCGATCTGATCAACTCGGTCAATCCACGTCCTCGCGCCGCCCCGACGTAGCGGTGCAGGTAGCCGCGACGGAGGTCTCCGTCGATCAGCAGCACTCTCTTTCCCGAACTCGCCATCAACGCAGCGAGGTTGACGGCAATGAACGACTTGCCCACGCCCGGTGCGGGGCCGGTCAGCATCAGTATGTTGTTTCTGGCATCGAACTGAGCGAACTGCAATGCGGTGCGCAAGCTGCGAATGGCTTCGACGGCAAGATCGGTCGGTGCGGCCCGGGCGAGCAACGGCGCATTGTTACCGCCCGCTCGCTCGATGCGTCCGAACGTAGACTGTTGATCAGAGTGCGGAATCGTCGCATAGACGGGAATCCCGAACTTGTCTTCGACTTCGGCCGGATCTTCGATTCCGCTGCGCAGTGCCTTGAACGCGAAGGCGGTGACCAGGCCCACGAATATGCCGAGCGTGGTGGCCACGAGGATGATCAGACCGGGACGCGGCCATACCGGCACCGTAATCAGCTCGGCGCCGTCGAGCAGACGGACATTACCGGTCTTGCCCGCCTTCAGTACCCTCAATTGCTCGACATTGTTGAGCAGCGTGGTATAGATTTCCTGCGCCACCATCGCGTCACGAGCGAGGCCGACGGTATCCTGCTCGTTGGCGGGAATCGCTTTCAGTCGCTGGTTGAATGCCGCGATCTGAGCGTTGACGGTATCGAGCTGCCGATTGACGGCGTCGACATTAGGATGCCGCGGGGTGAAGCGCTGAAGCAGTTGATCACGCTGAAGAACGAGCTGACTCTTCTGAACCTCCGCCTGCACGATCTGGTTCAGCAAGCTCTGGGCCTCGACCGGCAGATCGACGATGGTGTTTTTAGTCCTGTAATTGTTGTACTTCGTTTCCGCCTTCGTCAGATTGTCCTTCAACCCGGGCAACTGGCGGTCGAGGAACCGAATCATGTTGTCCGCCTCCGCCGACTTTCTGTCGACGTTCTGCTTGACATACAGCCGTGCGATCTCGTTGAGCACGGCCTGAGTCTTGTGCGGATCGTCGCTGCGCCAGACCGTGCTGATGATGCCGGAATCTTTCCCTTGCTCGGAGATGTTCAGAGACTTCTGAAGTCGCGTGATGACATCGAGACGCTTCGAGTGAACGAGCTGAAATCGCGTCCCCGGCCG
>NZ_JBHUXZ010000074.1:0-309 GCF_042668985.1 Gordonia sp. NPDC057258 | reverse complement strand
ACCACCGGTTCGTCGTCGGGCGAACGCAGGCTGTACTGGCCGTTCGGCAGCGCGGTCACCGTCCAGATGCGACCGTTGTACTGTGACGGCACCTCCATCTGCGTGACGTCGATCACTTCGTTGCCCCAGGCGAAGGAAGGCATATTCAGGCGTGGCGCTCCATCGACGGGTGCCGGTACGCGGGACGCGAGGAAGCGGCCAAACAGCGGGAAATAGGTCGGTTTCGCGTCGATATCCAGATGCACTGCATCCACCGAGGGGGCGAGAATCGTGCGCTACCTCAGAGTCGCGTTCTCAGTCGTCGCAGCC
>NZ_JBHUXZ010000073.1:962-2149 GCF_042668985.1 Gordonia sp. NPDC057258 | reverse complement strand
CCCCATGTTCGCGCGTACTGACCACCGTTTCCATATCCCCTTCCTCCGTCTCGACTCCCGCCTTCTTTGGCGGGAGCCCACTTCGCCTTACAGATAGCCGAACGCAGTCGCCGGTTCTTTCGCCGTTTCGACCCACACGCTCTTCGTCTGCGTGTACTCGTAAAGAGCCTCGACGCCGCTGGATCGGCCATAGCCGCTGAGACCATACCCGCCGAACGGAGACGCAACGTTGATCGTCTTGTATCCGTTCACCCAGAACGTGCCGGCATTCACCTGTGCGGCCACCCGGTGCGCACGGCCGACATCGGTCGTCCACACGGCCCCGGCGAGACCGAATTCAGTATCGTTGGCAATCGCGATGGCTTCGTCTTCCGTGTCGAACGGAATGGCAGCGACGACCGGACCGAAGATCTCGGTGCGTGCGACGTCCATTTCGTTGGTGACGTTTGCCAAGACGGTAGGGGTCACGAAGTAGCCGCCGTCCGACACTTCAGTCGATCCCGATGCGAGCGTGGCTCCGGCTTCGACGCCACGCGCGATCATCGACATGACGTGGTCGTCCTGCTTGCGATTGTTGATCGGGCCGACTTCGGTGCTGTCGTCGAGCGGGTCGCCGACTTTGATCTTCTTCGCGCCGGTCGCAACCATCGAGACGAACTCGTCATAGACGGAGCGCTGGACGAGCAATCGCGAGCCGGCAACGCAGCTTTGGCCAGCGCCCGCGAAGATCGCCGCCTGTGCCGTCAGCGCCGCGCGCTTCAGGTCCGCGTCACCGAAAATGATGTTCGCCGACTTTCCGCCCAGTTCGAGCACGCACGGCAGCACACGCTTCGCGGCCGACTCCGCAATCCGTGCACCGGTTGCCGGCGAGCCGACGAACACCACTTTCTTGACGACCTTATGTGCGATGGCAGCCTGACCAACGGTATGCCCATAACCCGAAAGCACGTTGATCACCCCCTTCGGCAGGCCCGCACGCTCGGCGATGAGGCCGACAACCAGGGAAGTGAACGGTGTCAGCTCGGACGGCTTGAGCAGTACAGCGTTGCCCATCGCGATGGCCGGGGCGACCTGCCATCCGCAGGTGAACACCGGGGCATTCCACGGCGTGATCTGCAGGACCGTGCCCGCCGGCTCCCGACGGGTGTAGTTCAGATGCGAGGTCGGAACGGGAATGACGTCTACGT
>NZ_JBHUXZ010000073.1:0-952 GCF_042668985.1 Gordonia sp. NPDC057258 | reverse complement strand
CCGCCGTAGTATTCGAACATCTCCGCGACCTTCGCCACTTCGCCGCGACAATCGCGAATGGGCTTGCCGGAACCGAGCGACTCGAGGCGTGCGATTTGCTCGACCTCCTTGCGCAGCTCGCGCGCGATCTCGAACATCACCCGTCCGCGCGCTGCGTGTGTTAGCGACCACCACTGCTTCTGTGCAATCTCCGCCGCCTGAGCCGCCAGTTCGACGACAGCGGCGCCACCATCCTTGTATACGAGGCTCGGCTTTCCGGTCGCTGCGTCGTACAACTGGATCGATTCGCCGGCGCCGTCGATCAGTTGACCACCGACGTACGATCCGATGGTCTGAGCATTCGGGAAAAAGTACGCGAATGCGGCCAGAAGGTTCTGTGCTGCTTGGTTTTCCATGTCCATGCTCCTGAATTCAGTCAGTTCTTTTCGGTAAATTCCACGATCCGGTTGAAGTCCTCCTGGTCGCCGATCGATTCAACGCTCGCCGCCCAAAGGCGGCCAGCTTCGATCGCGATCGGTGCCGTGACGCTGAGCTTGCGCAGCATGTCCATCGCAAGGCGCACGTCCTTGCGCATCAGCTTCATCGTGAATCCGGAATCGAATTTGCCGTTGAAGATCCAGGTCGGATAGTTCGTCAGCGTTGCGCTATTGCGCCCCGATCCGCCGTTCAATGCTTCGACAAGCTTCTCCGGGTTCACGCCCGCGGCCTCGGCGGCACGTACCGCCTCGCTCGTCGCGAGCAGATGCACGCCAGTCAGCATGTTGTTGATGATCTTCGTCACGTGCCCCGCCCCGACGGGACCGACGTGGACGCGCTTCGCGCTCATGACGGCAAGGACCGGCTCGACAGCAGCAACGTCGGCATCCGAACCACCGAGCACCATCGTCATCGTCGCGGTCGCGGCGCCCTTGGGGCCGCCGCTGACGGGGCCATCGACCAGTCCGACCTTCAC
>NZ_JBHUXZ010000072.1:1628-2306 GCF_042668985.1 Gordonia sp. NPDC057258 | reverse complement strand
ACCGCGGTCATCGCCGCAAGTACCTGGAAACGTCGGTGGTCAGATAAGCCAATCTGGCCGTCCAACAATCGACGCGCGGGATCCATTGCAAGCGCTATGCACACGTAACATGCGGCTACGAGCCACACTGCCGCCCGCCAACCCATGAACAGCATTGCAACCGGCATGACTGCGCCTGCCAACGCTGCTCCCGCAGGAACGCCCGTTTGTTTGAGCGAGAAAACGAATCGTCTGTTTTTGGGTGATGTCGTTGCCGCGAGGAGGTACGAACTCGCGGGCGTGACTGGCCCATACCCAATGCCGACTCCGATCGCTCCCAGGATCAACCACACAGGCGTGCCTCCGCCAACCATGGCAAGCCCGGTTGCGCACGCCAGCAGCGAAATCTGGCAGAGGCGAATCGGGCCAAGCTGCGGAACCAGACCGCCTGCCGCAACCGATGCAACTGCTGCCGCCGCGTAAGTGATTGAAACAAACGTCCCTACACCGGGCGCACCGGAGCCGAACTGGTGAATCATGACCGGTGCGGTGCTCGGTATCGCCAGTGCGGCAAATGCCGTACAAACCTGAACGATCGTTGTCACCACAACCGCTGTATATCTGGACATGTGCAATTGATTCTGTTCACACGTCAGATACACCGCAGGAACCGCTCGACCAGTCGCACGAAGTAACTCG
>NZ_JBHUXZ010000072.1:0-1578 GCF_042668985.1 Gordonia sp. NPDC057258 | reverse complement strand
CCGATGAACGCATAACAACCCGGCTTCGCACGCAACATGAACGAGAAATCTTCTGCGGCCATCGTCGGGGGAATTGACGCGTTCACCGCATCGTCGCCAACGAGTTCACGCATCACCTCGACGGCCATCGCTGTCTGCGCCGGATCGTTCACCGTCGGCGGATAGTTTCGATCGAACTCGATCTCGCTATGGCAATCGAAACCAACAGCAGTTGCGGCCACGATTGCGCGCATACGTTTCTCGATGAGATCGAGCGTCTCGTCAGTAAACGTGCGAACCGTTCCTCCCAACCATGCCTCGGTCGGCACAACGTTCTGAGCTTCACCTGCATGGATCTGCGTGACCGACAGTGCTGCCGCTTCGATCGGGTTTTTGTTTCGGGTCAGGATGCTCTGCAACGAGGTCAGGATCTGCGCAGCCGCGAACACCGGATCCGTGCCCAGGTGCGGCATGGCTCCATGACACCCAGCCCCAGTGAGCTTGATCTTGAAAAGACTGGTCGACGCCATGATCGGTCCGGGTCTTACACCGAAATGACCAGTCGGAATCCCGGGCCAGTTGTGTACGCCGAAAACGGCTTCGACCGGAAACCGATCGAACAGGCCGTCTTCGATCATCGCATTGGCGCCGCCGCCCTCCTCCTCCGCCGGCTGGAAGATAAAATGCACCGTTCCATCGAAGTCGCCCGATCGAGACAGGTGACGTGCTGCTCCGAGCAGCATCGCGGTATGTCCGTCGTGGCCGCAGGCGTGCATGGCCCCGGGTACCGTCGAGCGATGCGGGAACTCGTTCGCTTCCTGCATCGGGAGGGCGTCCATGTCGGCTCGCAATCCGATCGAGCGATCGCTGGTGCCGCGCTTCAACGTACCAACGACCCCGGTCCGACCGACACCGCGCACTACACTCAGCCCCCATTGTTCGAGCTTGGATGCAACGAGCTCAGCGGTTCTATGTACGTCATAGCCCACCTCCGGATGCGCATGGATGTCGCGCCGGATCGCTTTCAGTGCGTCCGACTCCGCATTGATTTCTGCAATGACGTTCATGATCGTAGTTCTTTGAATTCAGAAATGGCTTGTAGGGAATACGTCCCGGGCCTCGCGCGACGATTGGGAATCCGGTCTGATTTCGGATAGTCAGCATTCGATGATGTTGACTGCCAGACCGCCCCGAGATGTTTCCTTGTACTTTGTCTTCATGTCGGCGCCGGTCTGTCGCATGGTCTTGATGACCGAGTCCAACGACACGTAGTGTGTCCCGTCGCCATCCATGGCCATCCGGGCAGCATTGACAGCCTTGACGGCGCCCATTGCATTTCGCTCGATGCAGGGTATCTGCACCATGCCACCGAATGGATCGCAAGTCAGGCCGAGGTTGTGTTCCATCCCGATCTCTGCCGCGTGCTCGACCTGCTTTGGCGTTCCCCCGAGCAGCGCGCACAAGCCGCCGGCAGCCATCGAACACGCCACCCCGACCTCGCCCTGGCAACCGACCTCCGCACCGGAGATGGATGCGTTGAGCTTGTACAACATGCCGATAGCGGCGGCGGTCAACAGAAAGTCGAATACGCCCTGCAGG
>NZ_JBHUXZ010000071.1:0-2355 GCF_042668985.1 Gordonia sp. NPDC057258 | reverse complement strand
CAGTCACCTGAACACATTGCTGTGCGTACAGTTCTGGCCTATCAACCCCATGGTCTGTGGGGGGCCTTAACCCCGCGAAGGGGGTGAGAAACCTCATCTTGGAACAGGCTTCCCGCTTAGATGCTTTCAGCGGTTATCCCTTCCGAACGTAGCTAACCAGCAGTGCCCCTGGCGGGACAACTGGCACACCAGAGGTTCGTCCGTCCCGGTCCTCTCGTACTAGGGACAGGTTTCCTCAAGTTTCTTACGCGCGCGGCGGATAGAGACCGAACTGTCTCACGACGTTCTAAACCCAGCTCGCGTGCCGCTTTAATGGGCGAACAGCCCAACCCTTGGGACCTACTCCAGCCCCAGGATGCGACGAGCCGACATCGAGGTGCCAAACCATCCCGTCGATATGGACTCTTGGGGAAGATCAGCCTGTTATCCCCGGGGTACCTTTTATCCGTTGAGCGACACCGCTTCCACTTGCCGGTGCCGGATCACTAGTCCCGACTTTCGTCCCTGCTCGACATGTACGTCTCACAGTCAAGCTCCCTTGTGCACTTACACTCAACACCTGATTGCCAACCAGGCTGAGGGAACCTTTGGGCGCCTCCGTTACCTTTTAGGAGGCAACCGCCCCAGTTAAACTACCCACCAGGCACTGTCCCTGAACCCGATCAGGGTCCGAGGTTAGAAGTCCAATACGATCAGAGTGGTATTTCAACAACGACTCCATGAACACTGGCGTGCCCACTTCACAGTCTCCCACCTATCCTACACAAACCGAACCGAACACCAATACCAAGCTATAGTGAAGGTCCCGGGGTCTTTTCGTCCTGCCGCGCGTAACGAGCATCTTTACTCGTACTGCAATTTCGCCGAGTCTGTGGTTGAGACAGCAGAGAAGTCGTTACGCCATTCGTGCAGGTCGGAACTTACCCGACAAGGAATTTCGCTACCTTAGGATGGTTATAGTTACCACCGCCGTTTACTGGGGCTTAAATTCTCAGCTTCACCACCCGAAGGTGATTAACCGGTCCTCTTAACCTTCCAGCACCGGGCAGGCGTCAGTCCGTATACATCGTCTTACGACTTCGCACGGACCTGTGTTTTTAGTAAACAGTCGCTTCTCTCTGGTCTCTGCGACCCACACCAGCTCAGACCGAAAAGATCGTCACCAGGATGGGTCCCCCTTCTCCCGAAGTTACGGGGGCATTTTGCCGAGTTCCTTAACCACAGTTCTCTCGATCGCCTTAGTATTCTCTACCTGACCACCTGTGTTGGTTTGGGGTACGGGCCGTGTACCAACTCACTAGAGGCTTTTCTCGGCAGCATAGGATCATGGAATTCGCCACAACGGCTACGCATCACCTCTCAGGCTCTGTGAGTGACGGATTTGCCTATCACTCGCCCTACAGGCTTACACCAGTACAACCACTGACTGGCCCCACTACCTTCCTGCGTCACCCCATCGCTTGCCTACTACCAGCCAAGGTCCCATGCATCACCCCACTCGGCACCCGAAGGTGCTCCCGGGGGATCAGGATGGTTAGTACAACTGATTCAGCATGGGCGCGGATACACGGGTACGGGAATATCAACCCGTTGTCCATCGACTACGCCTGTCGGCCTCGCCTTAGGTCCCGACTCACCCTGGGCGGATTAGCCTGGCCCAGGAACCCTTGGTCATTCGGCGGCAGAGTTTCTCACTCTGCTTTCGCTACTCATGCCTGCATTCTCACTCCCACACCCTCCACACCTGGATCACTCCGGCGCTTCCACGGATGCAGGACGCTCCCCTACCCACCCCACCCACTACACAGAAGTCCGTAAACCTCTGCGGATGTCATGGTGGAGTGCCGCGGCTTCGGCGGTGTACTTGAGCCCCGCTACATTGTCGGCGCAGGATCACTTGACCAGTGAGCTATTACGCACTCTTTCAAGGGTGGCTGCTTCTAAGCCAACCTCCTGGTTGTCTTCGCGACCCCACATCCTTTTCCACTTAGTACACGCTTAGGGGCCTTAGCCGGCGATCTGGGCTGTTTCCCTCTCGACTACGAACCTTATCGCCCGCAGTCTCACTGCCACACTCTCACTTACCGGCATTCGGAGTTTGGCTGACGTCAGTAACCCTGTGGGGCCCATCGGCCATCCAGTAGCTCTACCTCCAGTAAGAAACATGTGACGCTGCACCTAAATGCATTTCGGGGAGAACCAGCTATCACGGAGTTTGATTGGCCTTTCACCCCTACCCACAACTCATCCCCTCCATTTTCAACTGAAGTGGGTTCGGGCCTCCACGACGTCTTACCGACGCTTCACCCTGGCCATGGGTAGATCACTCCGCTTCGGGTCTAGACCCGGCGACTC
>NZ_JBHUXZ010000070.1:0-2780 GCF_042668985.1 Gordonia sp. NPDC057258 | reverse complement strand
CGTCATCAGTCAGAACAATATCCACTGCTCGCGGACCCCGGGTTGCCATTCCCTAGCCTAACAACCGAACGGAAATTAATGACTCAGGACACTAGATCCGCAGCAACTAACGATTTTCTTTCCGGTGCATACTATAAGAAGATCGCTCAGACCCTTGAACGCGGAAAGTTTGATCTTCTTTTCCTTCCGGATGCTCTCGCAGTCGAGGACAGCTACGGCCATGATCTGCAAACAGGCGTCGGACTGGGCGGCCAGGGCGCGATCGCACTCGAGCCCGCCACGGTGGTGGCGACGATGGCCGCCGTGACCGACCGGTTGGGACTTGGAGCCACCATCTCCACCACGTATTACCCGCCGTTTCACGTCGCCCGTATCCTGGCAACGCTGGATAACCTGTCCGACGGGCGGGTGTCGTGGAACATCGTGACATCGCTGAACGATTCAGAGGCAAAGAACTTCGGAATCGATGCTCATCTTGAACACGACACCCGTTACGACCGCGCGGACGAGTTCGTCGAGGTCGTACGTAAGCTGTGGAACTCGTGGGACGATGATGCGCTGCTGTTGGACAAGATCTGCGGCCGGTTCGCTGATCCTAAGAAAGTTCATTACGTCGATCACCGTGGTGACTGGTTCGACGTGCGCGGCCCCCTGCAAATCCCCCCTTCAAGTCAGCGCGAGCCAGTACTCCTCCAGGCCGGATTGTCGCCTCGCGGTAGACGTTTCGCGGGCCAGTGGGCCGACGCCGTGTTCAGCATCTCGCCGACGCTGGAGATGATGCAGCGCACGTACCAGGACATCAAGGGGCAAGTGAGTGCCGCGGGTCGCAACCCCGACGCCACGAAGGTTTTCACAGCTGTCATGCCCATACTTGGGGAGACCGAGGCGATCGCACGCGATCGCCTCGAATACATCAACGGTCTCGTCCACCCCGAGGTCGGTCTGTCGACGTTGTCGAGTCATAGTGGAATCGACTTGTCCGCCTTCCCCCTAGACGCGAAGTACTCCGACATCGTCGCGAGCTTGGGGGACGCGCACATCCCCACCATGCTCCACATGTTCTCCACGGTTGCGAGCGACGGCGAGGATCTGACACTGGCCGACCTTGGAAAGCGTTATGGCACGAACGTGGGTTTTGTCCCGCAGTGGGGAGGAACGCCCACCCAGATCGCCGACAGACTGGTCGAGTACTTCGATGCGAGAGCGGCTGATGGGTTCATCATCTCCGCCGCCTATCTGCCCGGCGTTTACGAGGACTTTGTCGACCAGGTGGTGCCGCTGTTGCAAGAACGTGGGGTATTCCGCGACGAGTATGAGGGATCAACGCTGCGCGACCACCTCGGCCTGGAACTGCCAAGCGGGGCGGCGGCGCTGTGACCGACACCAGCTCAGCGGTCCACACCCTCGCGTACAGCAACTGCCCTGTTCCCAACGCCCTGCTGGTTGGCCGCGAGTCGCAGTTGCTCGCCGAGGCTGGCATCAATCTGGACGTGCTGGGAGGGCCGCTGGGCTCCTTGCACTTCACCTACGATCATCCCGCTTACACCCGATTCGGCGGAGAGATCCCGCCGTTGGTGAGTGAGGGCCTGCGTGCACCGGGTCGCACACGCCTCCTGGGCGTCACCCTGTTCGAGGGAAAGCTGGGCTTTTACGCGGCCGACCCCACCCTGACCGCACCGGAGCAACTGGCGGGGCATCGTGTCGGCGTATCCGCATCGGCAATCCGGATCCTGCGCGGCGACCTTGGTGACTACCGACAGCTCGACCCGTGGCGCCAGACTCTCGTCGCACTGGGCACTTGGGAGGCGCGAGCCCTGCAGCACACCCTTCGTCACTCCGGCGTAACAGTAAACGATATCGAGCTCGTACCCATTGAGACGGCGGGAGTCGACTTACCGCAGGACCGACTCAGCGCATCGGCATCAGTGAACGGTTCGGACCTCTTTCCCGCCGTCGGGGCCCATCAGGCACAAGTCTTTGCCGGGGGGACGGTCGATGCGCTATTCAGCTGGCTTCCGTGGTCCGCGGAGTTCGAAGACCTCACCGGTGTTAGACCGCTGCGTGACCTGAGCTTGGACAGGACAAGCCACTACGCCAGCGTTTGGACAATCAGCGCGCAACTCGTCGATAAGAACCCGTCACTCGTGCAGCATCTGGTGGATACGGTGGTCCGGGCAGGCTCCTGGGCGCGCGATCATCTGACCGAGACAGTCGCGATTCATGCCCGCAACCTCGGTGTTAGCGAGACTGCGGTGACACGCGGTTTCGGCGAGCACTTCACCGACAACTTAGTACCCACCCTCGACCACGATGCGCTCACTGTCCTTGCTGCGACACAGCGGTACCTGGTCGACCACGATCTGGTGGATAAGGCGATCGACCTGACTGATTGGTCGGCCCCGGAATTTCTGCAGACGAGCCTGCGTACATGCGCGGCCGGCACATCAGCGATTGGAGAATACGAATGACAGTCACCGACGACACGGCGGCGGCCACCGACCGGCGGGCGGGCGATCCTCTCGCGGTGGCTCGAGACCTTGCTGCAAGCTGGCGGGAGGGAATCGTCGAACGGGATCGCGATGGGGGGCCAGCCACCCGTGAGAAAGAGGACTTACGCCTAAGTGGTCTGCTGGCGCTCGCGGTACCCGAGGAGCACGGTGGTTGGGGCGCAGATTGGCCGACGGTCTGAACCGCCCCGGGTCTGTCGGAGGCTCTCGAACCTGTGAAGGATGGAGAGCATGGCAGCACCACGCAAGTACAGTGAGGAACTCAAGGACCGG
>NZ_JBHUXZ010000069.1:269-2864 GCF_042668985.1 Gordonia sp. NPDC057258 | reverse complement strand
TTTATGAACATAAAAATTCATTGGTCTACCGCATTGACCCTTCGAGCCGACCCAACGCTGATATACAGCCTCTCTGTGCTCGAGAGCGTGGACGACGTGCCGGGGGTCTACGTATTCGCGAGGAAGTACGGCCATCGCATCACCCCGCTTTATATAGGGAAAGCTCTAAATCTAAGAGGGAGAATCAAGCAGCAATTGAACAATCTGAGGCTGATGCGTCAAATACAGGACTGGGAAAAAAATGGCGCTCGCGTCCTTTTGCTTGGGTATTTGAAGGTTCACGGTTCGCAAGATGTGGGAACGGCGCTGGACGTCATCGAGCGCGCGCTAATTGAACATGGGCTTGCCGAAGGGCATCCACTCGTCAATGTACAAGGTACTCGTACTCCATTTCACACGCTAAGCTTCACAGGCAATAGAATGTCGGAGCAGGTTGCACCACGTCAGATGTTCGTCAAAGCATGAGGGCGAGTTCTCTTCGAGGGCCGACCTTCTGGGACCTGTCTGGGATAACTATGGATTTCCGCCGAATGAGGAGACGGACGATATGCAAGCAGTTGTCGTCCGTCCCGGCGATACAGTATCCGTTATCGCTGAAATGAAGACACACCGGCAAGCGCGAAGAACACTACCGACCTTGACCCCCACCCATTAACCCAGGCGTTATCGCGCGGGGCCACACGTTTTGCCCTCCTAGACCGTGCAAGCATTGGACGGCAGTGTTCCTCTATCACTTTCTTCACACAACTCGTTCAGTTGATAAAGCCACGTCCACTAGCGCATTCGCCTCAGCAAGATTCATGCGCTTCGAACTCGGGCCGTCCTCTGGCAATCTAACAAACGTTCCATCGTCGCTCGGCTCGCACAACCAAATGCACAGCTTCATTGCGCGAGTAATTCCGACGTAAGCCAGCCGCCGCGCCTCGTCCCTCTGCGCATCGTCATATGGTGTTGCCGATTTCACTGAACCTAGTCCGGCCATTTTGTACAGCGAATTTCGTAAATTATTGGTCGAGCTGTATTGTGTGTCACCGATAAGGATGACGTACTCTGCTTCCAGCCCTTTGCTCTGGTGAAACGTGGTCGCAAGAAACCGCTCGGAACTCTCCCCCTTAAACGCGTCACATATCTGCATGAAGACGGGATTCACTGAGCCACGCGTGAGCACATAGAGACGCTCATCAGTGGGTAGACGGTCAAGTATCGTACGTACAAGAGCCACTGCGTCCTGGGCGTTGAATTCCGACACGAGCGCAACCGGATGCTTCAAGTCACGCCATTTTCCCTTCGCGATACCACCCTGCTTGCCGGGAAATTGCTCTGTTAGGTCGGATAGCGAAGCTTCCGCAGCGGAGACGACATACGCCGACGACCGATAGTTATCTCTAAGGCGGTACGTCTGGTCGCGTGCTCCCTTGAAATACCGAGGGAAATGCAGGAAAAACTGTGGAGAACTACCGCGCCACCCATAGATGGACTGCCAATCGTCCCCAACGCACATTACCGACGGAGCGTCGGAGTCACGGGATACCGCTCGAAGTCGCTCGTGCATAGCGACAACAAACTTCACAATAACGGGCGAGATATCCTGAAATTCATCTATGAGCAAATGCTTCATAGTCAGGAGAGAACCGCCGTTCACCTTGTCGAACCAGTCTCCTGAGGTAGACAGCTGTGAGAAGAGTCGATTGAACGAGACGACGCCTTCCGTCTTGAATGTCCGATAGAGCTCTTCAAAGAAAATGGAAACTGCGGACGCGAAATGGTGTTCAACTGAGTCAGGAGTCAACCCTTCGGCATTTTTAATTCTTCGTGGGTCCAATGCGAGATTCTCGGCAAATGTACCGAATTGATACAACGCCTCGTCGATTGCCGCCGTCTTGTAGTCGCCTGGCGGGACGGTCTGGAACTTCGGCGCATCGGTTGACGCTCTACCTGTGTCGAGCGCCAGCAACTTGGCCAGATTCTGGAGTTGCCAAGCGTGCCGTATATAAAGAATAGATTTGTCGCAAAAGCCGAGCAGAACCTGCACCTTGTTCCACTCCATGCTGCCGGCGGCCCATCCTTTGTGAGTAGGCTTGCTCCGCAGAAGAGTACCTTTAATGTCCTTGTGAACACCGAGTACTACGTATGCATTCAGACGCGGAACGTAACCATTCGCCTGAAACAAGGAGCCGTAGGCTGCAAGCTCGAACGGTTTGCCATTGTTGTCGACCTCGCTCACACCAGCTATAGGCCAGAGCTTTCGTTTTTTCCAATCGCCTCCTGAACTTCAGCGTCGTCTGGGCTCCGAGGGGCCATCGGCTGGATGGATGCTTCGAGAATTTTTTTGATTGCTACACGAAATGGCTCGCTCGATGCAAAGGAGCGGCGGTAGACACCGTCCAGAAACTCGGCCTGCTCTATTGTTAGGTCCGAGGAGAACAGGTTCAATAGCTGATTTGCTTCTGATTCGTTTTCAGACAACTCCGCTAACACAGGGTCCCCCGTCCAATTCGGCCTCGATGTCAGCGAGCGTCGGCGACGCCTTGCCGCTACGCGCCTTGACTGGTGCGCCGAGGAACTCAAATATGCGCGTGTTCGGGTCCATAGCAC
>NZ_JBHUXZ010000069.1:0-259 GCF_042668985.1 Gordonia sp. NPDC057258 | reverse complement strand
ATTGGCCTCGGCCAGTTACTCGACTCTTCAATGAGCTTTTTGATGAAGTCAGCGCGTGATTTTCGCGTAAACGTGAACACCGAAATCTGCGAGTACCGGATGTCAAGCTGATGCCTCATGAAAAGCAGACGCGACACCAAGGAAGTTGACTTGCCAGAACCAGCGCCGGCCAGTACAGATACCCCGCGTTCACGCGCAAATATCAGTTCTTCCTGAGCTTCACTCGGCCCCCTTATTTTTCCGGTAGCCGGGTCTCGGC
>NZ_JBHUXZ010000068.1:0-3346 GCF_042668985.1 Gordonia sp. NPDC057258 | reverse complement strand
CCACCTCACCACCGACCACCACGCCCGCACCCGCAAAGCCGACAACCCAACACCCGCCGCCGCTTGACATAGGAGCTATGAGCCGGCACCGAGCGGAGCGAGGAGCCGAGTCGAAGCCACCTGGTGACCCGACCGCTCGTTCAGACCACAGCCCTCTGACGCCGAACATTAGCTTACGCTAAGCTAACTCGAATTGAGTTGTCCGTTGGGTCGGACTCCGGCCAGTCGACCGGTGCCGCACGACGTTCGGGGCTGGGAGTGCAGGGTTTGGACACACGTGTGGGGGACGCAACCTCACCGGTCGGCCACCGAACGGTGGCCGACCTCCTCGTCGCGCGACTCGTCGATGCGGGGGTGCGGACCGTCTTCGGCGTTCACGGGGCCAACATCGAAGACGTCTTCGACGCGGCGGTGCGGCACCCGCTGCTCACCCCGGTCGTCGCGAAACACGAGTTCGGGGCCGGCGCGATGGCCGATGGGCACGCACGGCTCACCGCCGAGCCGACCGCGGTCCTGACGACGTCGGGTGGCGGTGCGCTGAACGTCATCCCGGCGCTGGGCGAGGCCTATGACAGCCGCGTACCCCTGCTCGCCGTGATCGGTTCGGCGCCGACCGCCGCGGTGGGGCGCGGTGGCTTCCAGGACATGCTCGACCCGCCGGACACCGTGGACCTGCGTGCCGTGGTGTCCGGCGTCGTCGGATTCTGCGGGCTCGTCGACGAGTCGGCTCGTCTCGATCAGGTCCTCGACGAGGCGTTCGCCACCCTCGCACGAGGTCTGCCGGCCGCGGTGATCCTGCCCAAAGACGTGCAGTCCTCACCCGGGTACGCCACACCGTCGCGGTCGGGGGCACCGACCGAACTCCGGTCGGTGCCCCCGGCGGTCGTCGACGGACTCGCCGACCGACTCGTCGGGGTGGCGCGCGACGGCGGGTCGGTGTGCATCTGGGCGGGCGAGGAGGCATCGCGGCTCGGATTGCACAGTGCCGTCGAGGATCTCGCGGACCTCATCGGCGCCGGGGTCGTGGTCTCACCGGGCGGTCGCGACATCGGCCGCGGGTCCTGCTCCGGCGTCACCGGGGTGATGGGGCACCCGTCGGCCCATCGGGCCGTGCGGGAATCACAGCTGATCCTGGTGATCGGCTGCCGCATGTCGATGACCGATCGCGCCGGCCTCGACGACGCCCTCGCGGCGATCCCGGTCGTGCATCTCGGCAGCGCGCCGCCGCGCACCCCGGCCGACGTCGAGCACATCGGGACGGCACGTCTCACCGAGACCATCGGTGCGCTCCAGCGGTCGCTCGCCGACCGGCTCCCCGGACGCCGCCCACCCCGGGTCCACCCGCTCGACCACCTGTCCGTCGCACCCTCGGCTCACGCCCTCGGAATGCGCGACGTGCTCGTCACCATCGGCGCCGCCCTGCCCGCGGGGTGCGCGGTGTTCGCCGACGCCGGGAACACCGGCGCGGCGGCGATCCACCATCTCCCGTTCGGCGACGGGCGGTTCGTCGTCGCATTGGGCATGGGCGGGATGGGATGGGCCATCGCGGCGGGGATCGGGTCCGCGATCACCGCGCAGGACACCCTTCCGGACGGTCGGGTCGTCGTCATCGCCGGTGACGGCTCGTTCCTCATGCACGGCATGGAGTTCCACACCGCGATCGAACACGATGCGCCGATCACCCTCATCGTGCTCAACAACGACGCGCACGGCATGTGTGTCACACGTGAGGCGCGATTCTTCCCCGGCGCGCCGAGCGTCAACCGGTTCCGCCACACCGACATCGCGGGCGGGCTGGCCGCGATGTTCACCGGCCTCCCGGTGCGCACCGCCGGCGATCTCCTCACCCTGCGCTCGGCATGCGACGAACTGTTCTCGCACACCGGACCGAATTGCCTCGTCGTGGATGTGGATCCCGACGAAGAACCCCCGTTCGCCCCACTGATCTCGAGAGGTACCCCATGACCACGCATTCCTCCGCGCTGTCCGATCTCGGGGACACCGCGGCCACGCTGGACGGCGTGGTCCGGGTGGAGACCCACCCCCGTTCCGCCAACACGGCACTCGTCGTCGACAAGGTCCGCTCGGTGTATCCCCATCACCAGGTGTTCGGCGACTTCTGCCCCGTGCAGGGCTACGTCGACGCACCGCCGCGCGAACTGTACGAATGGTTGGCCGACACGCGCTCGCTCGAGGAATGGACCTACAGCACACGAGGTTTCGAGCCGACCGGGTAACCGGACCTGTGGGTCGGATACGACCGTCTGAACGAGGACACCAAGATCTACGTCCGGACCGTGGCGAACGCCGACGCGATGACCGTCGACTATCACTGTGCCTGGGATCAGGGAAAGCACCTCTGGATGATCTACCTGATGCGCGTCGTCGACGCGCAACTCGTTCTCGACCGTCCGGGTTCGGTGGTCCTGTGGAACAACTGCCACCACCCGTTCTACGACGAGAACCCCTTTCCCGAGACCGCTCCGGCCGGTCGGGAGGAGTGGGTCGGCGACCTGTGGGACATGTTCGGTGCCGGACATCAGATCGAACTCGACAACCTCGCCGCCATCGCCGAACACCGCCATCGCCATGGACTTCCGCTGACCCCCGAATGGATGCGCTCATGACCGCCGACGCCCCCGCCGTCTCGCTCGCCGACCTCGCCACCTACCGCCCGGCCGCCCGGGTGCCGGCGGAGTTCTTCGCGCAGTACGCCGAGGACGACGAACTCGCCGGCAACGTCATGTTCCGGGCTCCGTCCTTCCGCCACCACGCGGCCGACGGTGAGACGTCGGCGGACATGATCGTCGCCGCCGCACGGCGTCTCGTCGAGCGCCACGGCGACGGATATCTCGACGACGTGGACGTCGTGCTCACCCACAGCCAGCTGCCGGAGGTCCCGGTCCGCGGGTGTGTCGGCGAGGTCGCACACCGACTCGGCCTCGCCCCGCGAACCGTGCTCGACGTGCACAACGGCGGCTGTGCGGCCTTCGTCCACCTCATCGAGATCGCCGGTGCGCTCCTGCGCGCGAACGGAGGCCGCAAGGCCCTGATCGCGCTGGCGCAGAACAGCGCCGGACAGATCTTCACCCAGGAGCAGTTACGGGTGAAGGCGCAGGCCGCGATACCCGGTGACGGCGCGGCCGTGGCGATCCTGACTCTCGGCGACGCGGGTAACCCGGTGCTGGGGACCGAATGCCGGTCCTTCGGCCAGTTCTCGGCGGACATGACCGCCGTCGCACAGCCGGAACGTGAATCGCCCCGGGTTTGCTGGAGGCTCGGTTAGTTGGTTCCAGCGTTTGCGGGGACCGGGTTCTCACGGTAGCTGGTGACGGTGTGGGTCGAC
>NZ_JBHUXZ010000067.1:0-3815 GCF_042668985.1 Gordonia sp. NPDC057258 | reverse complement strand
CGGTTCCCGTCACCGGGAACCGCGGGCGGCGGCGGGGCGTGTCTACCCCCCGATGACGTCCTTGTCGATGTCGGGGATGTTGTCGCGGTTCATGTCCGGATCGCGGGCCTGTCGAGCGTCCCACCGCAGCAGGAACGCGGCGAGCACTGCCGAGACGACAGATCCGACGAGGATGGCCGCCTTGGCCGCGGCGGCGTGGTCGTCGGAGCCGCCCTCGAAGCTCAACTCGGCGATCAGCAACGCGACGGTGAAACCGACTCCGGTGAGGAATCCGACGGGCAGCAGATCGCGGATGCCGATCGCGTCTGGTAGGCGCAACGGCGTGAACCGGGTCATCAGCCACGTCGAACCCATCACACCCACGACCTTGCCGACGACGAGACCGACGACGATTCCGATCGACACCGGTTGGACGATCGAACCATCACCACCCACGACGGTGACGCCCGCGGCCGCGAAGGCGAACACCGGCAGGGCGAGCGCCGAGGAGTACGGGCGGACCGCGTCGTCGAGTCGCTCGGTGCGCGGCTCCTCCTCACCACGGATCGCAACGGCCGGCACCACGAACCCGAGGAGTACGCCCGCAACGGTCGCGTGCACCCCGGACGCGTGCATCAGACCCCACGCGACGACGGCGACCGGGATGAGGACCGGCCACCACCGCCACGCCTGCCGCACCAGCACGGCGAAGAGCGCCACCGCGGCAAGGGCGGCCGCCAGCATGACGAAGTCGATCTTCTCGGTGTAGAAGGTCGCGATGACGATGATCCCGAGCAGGTCGTCGACCACTGCGAGCGTCAGCAGGAACGTCCGCAGGGCGAGCGGGAGACCGCGGCCGAAGATCGCGAGAACTGCGAGAGCGAAGGCGATGTCGGTGGCGGTGGGGATCGCCCAGCCGTGCAGCCCGTCCGGGTCGCCGATCGCCACCACGACGACGTAACAGAGCGCGGGCGTGACCATGCCACCCACCGCGGCCGCAATGGGAACACCGGCGAGTTTGAGATCCCGGAGGCTCCCGGCCACGAACTCGTGTTTCAGTTCGACTCCGACGACGAAGAAGAAGATCGCCAACAGCCCGTCGGACGCCCAGTGCGCCAGCGACAGATGTAGGTGCAGCGCCTCAGGCCCCACCTCGACATGGAGCAGAGAATCGTAGGCCTCCCGCCACGGCGAGTTCGCCCAGAACACTGCAACAGCGGCGGCCACCAGAAGCAGCGCCCCACTGGTCGTGTCTAGCGCCGCCCAGCGCCGGATGCGATCGGCCTTGCGTGCGCTGTCTGCTGTCGGTTGCTCGTCGGCCATAGGCTCTCCTCTGCTCGATCGCACGCGGTGCGCCGGACGCCGCCCGCGCGACGAGCGGCCGACCAGACTTCCCGGCACAGAACATCGATTCTCCCCCACCGCAATGCCGCGGGCCATTCCGGGCCCACGGCCGGACCGCTGTCCACACCGGTCGACGGCCCGATTGATGTTGTCCACAGACGAGTTCCACGGGCCGATCACCCGGGCAGACGGACCTAGCCTTCGTCACATGTCTCCCCCGTCGAAGCTTCCGTCGAAAGCCTCACTCGGGCCTCGAATTCGTGACCGGGTGAGTTCGGCGCTGCGACCGGGGTGGACGCGCAGCGTCCTGATCCGACGTGTCGCCGCGACAGGACTGGTCGTCGCGGCCGTGGTGGTGGGGGTTGCCGGAACACGCGCCGACGGCGACGTCGAGGTCATGGTTGCCGCGCATGACCTGCTGCCGGGACAGGTGGTCGAGATAGACGATCTGGCGCCGCGGAGCGTCGCGGAAGCCACGGTTCCCGACGGTGTCCTCACCGAGGCGGCACCCGCACTCGGGCGAACCGTGACCGGGCGTGTCCGCGGAGGAGAAATCCTCACCGATGCCCGCCTGCTGTCGTCACGTCTACCCGCCGACCTGACCGGGGACGACGATGCCCGGCTCGTACCGATACGACTGTCGGACGAGGCCGTGACCGCGCTGCTGCGACCCGGCGACGTTGTCGACGTGTTGACCGAAGAGGCGGAAGTGCTGGCCCGCCGCGCCGTCGTCGCACTTCACGCTGCCGAATCACAGTCGGGTGGTATCGCTCCCGGCGGGACCGCGGCCACCCCGGTGCTGCTCGCGATGGACGCCGCATCCGCTCATCGGGTCGCGGCGGCGGGGCTCGATACGGCGCTCGCGGTGGTCCTGCACTGACGAACGGGCGGGTCACGGCATCACGACACAGCCGGGGAAATCAAGTCAAATGGATTGGTTCGTTCGCGATCGTGGATAGGGTAGTACGAGCTCGCCAAGCTGCATGTCGGATTTGCTCCGATCGTGCACAGAATCGCCGGACAGAAGCAGGACATCACCGAAAAGAGGCCGCACACCGTGCTCAAGGGATTCAGGGACTTCATACTCAAGGGCAATGTCGTCGAGTTGGCGACAGCGGTCATCGTCGGCGCTGCGTTCACCGCGATCGTCACCGCGTTCACGGATGGCATCGTCCAGCCGATCATCAACTCGATCCCCGTCGGCTCCGACGCGGCGCAGGGACTCGGCTTCCAGATCACCGACAACCCATCGACATTCGTCGACCTCGGCAGTGTCATCACCGCGGTGATCAACTTCCTGATCATCGCCGCAGTGGTGTACTTCATCATCATCCTGCCGTACAACAAGCTGGCCGAGCTGGGCGGTTTCGGCAAGAAGGCGGAGGTCACCGAGATCGCGCTGCTGTCCGAGATCCGTGATCTGCTGGACCCCGACGGCGCCTCGAAGGCCAAGGCGGAGGCCGAGAGTGATCTGCCGGCGCATCTCTCCGATCCGTCCGGTCCGGTCGGCGACTCCTACGGTCCGCCGTCGGGCTCCTTCGCCCCGTACGAAGCACCCGCCGGAGCCGGTACGACGCAACGCATCTCGACTCCGCCGACACCACAGGGCCCGCCGTCGCAACCCACTCCCCCGCAATCGGTTCCGCCGCAGAACGTTCCGTCCCAGTCCGTCCCGCAGAATCGTCCGCCGCAGGGCCCGCCGCCCGGAAGCCCTTCGGGCCAGCCGTATCCGACGCCGCAGCCGGCACCCGGTAGCTACCCGCCGCCCGGGAACTACCCGGGCCCCGGCAACTACCCGCCTCCCGGCCCCGGAAGCGGTTATCCCGGTGAGCAATACCCGGGCGACTTCCCGGGTGAGGGCCCGGACGCGCCGGGGCGTCACTCCCGCTGACACGCGGGCTCCGTCTCCCAGGAAGCTGACAGCCGGAGCCATCCGAACCCGAAGGTCGGCCCCCTACTTTGGGATTCGTCGCCGGAACGTGCGACCGCACCGGACCTGAAAGACCGGTGCGACCGAACGAGAACAGGATGAACGAATGCCGAACAAGCCCGCACCGAACCGTCAGTCGCAGACCCAGAACCGGCGTCCGGCGCGTCCGCAGCAGCGCACCCAACCGCGTGCGCAGGCCCGCCCCAGGACGTTCCCGTGGTTCTTCGGTAGCTGAGTAACCCCGCTCCCAATCCAAAAGTCTGCACAATTCCTGCTCCCTGAGGTGCGAGGAGCGCAGGCCACTGCCCTCTGTTCCCTGAGGTGCGAGGAGCGCAATCTACGCTCCCTCTGCTCCTTGAGGTGCGAGGAGCGCAGGCCACTGCCCTCTGCTCCCTGAGGTGCGAGGAGCGCAAGCGACGAGCCACGAAGGGTTAGGCGACTTACCTCGTCAGCCCTTCGTGGCTCGCTTGTCAACGGCCAGTTTGATGTCCCCGCTGGTGGCCAGGTAAAAGTCCCCACCCTGTGCGGGATGTTCTAGGTCGGTGGCACCTCCGTTCGGTGT
>NZ_JBHUXZ010000066.1:0-6492 GCF_042668985.1 Gordonia sp. NPDC057258 | reverse complement strand
CAGAGCCCTCGAACGGACCTCTGGATCGATCTTTTTAGGCATGAGCTCATCCTTCCTGACTCAGAAGGAAGCGGCATCAAACCAGGGGTGATTCATACTCCTTCCCGGGATCGCGGTTATGCTCCCGGCACGCACCCGTTGGGCTGGCTGGGCGTACTCGCTCGCGGCTGGCGTAACGGCCGGAGTGATCGCGCTACTCGGGGCATGGACCGATTGGGGCTTGGGATAGACCTTGTCGATCAGGACTGCTTCTTGCAACTCGCCCTAGTTCAACACGTCCCGTTACCAGTTGAAAAATGCTGGGGGACAGGGCTTTAGCTAGCCAGATAGACATAGGCCCGTCGGCGTCACAGGCCGAGCTGCTGGCGCAGCGTGGCGAGGTCCTGTTGAGCGACGTCGAGGATCTCGGCGGCCGCCGGCGGGCAG
Organism: Gordonia sp. NPDC057258; assembly: GCF_042668985.1. NCBI lineage: Bacteria > Bacillati > Actinomycetota > Actinomycetes > Mycobacteriales > Gordoniaceae > Gordonia > Gordonia sp. NPDC057258. Next base: position 6,066 of record NZ_JBHUXZ010000066.1, on the reverse strand, counting down.
TATCTGATCGCCTTGTCGTTTTCCGTGATGACCAGGTGGGTGTCACCGGCCAGGATGAAGTGGGCCTTCTTGCCTTTGCGGTGGGCGGCGCACGGACGCTCGTGATTCGTGCGGGGCGTCTCGACACGGACGTGGCGCAGGATCGCTTTGGTGGTGGGCATGCTGACTCCTTTGGGGCACGGTACGGGTGAGGTTTTACCCGCGTTGGGACAGTTGGGATCTCAACGTGTCGCGGACGGTGTCGGCGATCTTGTCGATGCGTTCGAAGATGGTGGTCAACTGCTCGCCCGACCACTCGCCGCGGGTGCCGTTGGGCATGCCCACCGCCTCGTTGATCGCCGCGGCCAGACGGCGGATTGCGATGACCGTGTTGTGCTGACGCGGGCCGCCCGTGACGGCCATCAGCTGGTGACCCCGGGTCGGGAGGTCGAGGTCGGCCAGAATTCGGTTGGCGACCGCCTTGGTGCGCTGGTTGACCCGGGTCTTGGCCGATTGTCGTGCCCGCTGCGGGGAGACCGGGATCGGCTGCGGCGCAGGGGGTGCGGCTGCTGCCTGCTGCGCCAGCAGGCGTTGGCGTAGCTGCTCGCGGTCAACGACGTCGCCGACACGAATGCCGGGGGCGACTTCGCGGTTCAAGATCTCGTCGAGGACCCGGTCGTCGGTGGGATCAAGGTAGGTCTGCTCGACGAAGTCGGTGAGGATCTCGTTGTCGACGAGCATGCCCTCGTCGAATCGGCGGGCACGCGGTTCGCCATCACCGTTGCCATCGCCGTCATCGTCGGTGGTGCCGGCAACCCATCCGTGCACCAAGGCTTGGTCATCGAGGTCGAGTTCGCGGAATTCTGACCAGCGGGCGTCGTTGTTGAGTCCGATGTGGGACACGATGTGGCCCTGGTTGTCGGGGTGCTCGGGGGCCGCCTCCTGCACCACGCGCATCACCCGGCCGACAAACTGGATGTAGGGCGCCAGGCTGCGGAAGGGCCGGAAGATCGCCGCGACACTCAGGCGCGGGTGGTCGAAGCCCTCACCGAGCATCTGCACCTGCACGACGCAGTCGAGCTGCCCTTGGCGCAGCCGTGCGATGACGGCGTCCTGGTCGTTTTCGTCCATGTCGGAATGGATCTCGGCCGCGCGGTATCCGCATTCGTTGTAGATCGCGGCGACCTGGCGGGCATGGTCGACCGAGCAGGCCGCGGCGATGATCTGGTGCTGGATACCGGTCTGGGCGCGCATCCGGTCACACGCCTGGATGCTGGCCTCCACGATGTGGCGGTTGCACTCGGTACTCAGCGCCACGCCGCGGCGGAACCAGGCCTCCTCGCGCAGTTCCAGGACTTCGTCGAGGGTGTGGCGGCGGGTGTCGTCACGGTAGGTGAAGTACAGCTCGGCGGGGGCGACGTTGCGGGAGTGGATCTGCTTGATGTAGCCGGTGATCATCGCCCGGGTGAACGGGTACCGGTAGACGATGTCGCCGTGCAGCTGCTGCTGGTCGGAGCGAAACGGGGTGGCGGTCAGGCTGACGACCTTGGCATTGGGGAAGCGCCGGAACACCTTCTGCCAGCTTTCGGCGGCAGCGTGATGGCCCTCATCGACCAGGATCATGTCAAAAAAGTCCTCCGGGAACTGCGGAAGCCACCGGTCGGCCTGGCTGGCCAGCTGCTGGATGTTGCAGACCACGAAGTCACTTTCGATCGCGTCGTGGACGTTGGCGTTTGGCCCGTCCAGGACGGCCATCCACGGCCCTGCGGTGAAATCCGACAACACCCGACACTTGGTCCAGAAACACTGCGGGCTGGTGATGTCCACGGCATCGGCGACCCCCTTACGGATCGTCAAGTTCGGCGTGATCACCAGCGTGCGACCACGGGCGATGCCGAAGGGCAGAGTCGCCATGATGCCGGTCTTGCCGCACCCGACTGGAATCTGCACGATCGCCGGGGTGGCGTTCTCAGCGAAGTGCTCGCGCACAGCACGGTGGGCCTCGCGCTGTGGCTCCCGCAACGCCGCGTTGGCCTCGACGTCCGCGTTGGCGGTGACGAACACACTGCTGTTGGCGCCAGCCGCGGCGGCCTCCTGGGCACGGCGATACTCCAGCCGGAACGGCTCCAGGTCGGCGCGCCGGTAATACCGGTAATCACTGCCGGGGCGCCGCAGCGCAGGCAAGGTGCCGTCACGATCCCATCGCCGCAGCGTCTGGGCGGACACCCCGAGATAAGCAGCCGCCTCCGCGACTCGCAGAAAACCTTGTTCAGCCATGATTAAAACTATACAACATTATACAACTCTAACAAGTATCCACTGCGTATATTGCCGCGCGCAAATGAGCTTCAACCTCGACACACTCTCCCGCTCACACGTCAGGTCACCTGGACGGGCCGGGCCCTCGAGGCCGACAAAGTCACCACAGCGTCCCGCTACATCAGTCGGGCAGGTAGGTGCGAGGCAGGAGTGCCGAAGTGATCTGCGGTACCCGATTTTCGTTGACGTAGATCACACATTGCAGATAGCGTGTCCACCACTTGCTGGTCTTGGGGGGCGAGTGAAGGTGGTGACGGTGCGTAGGTTTGGTATTGCCCTGGCCTCGTTAGTAATTGCCGCATTAATGTGGATCGGCGCAGGCGCGGTACGCGCGGACGTCTTCCATGGTTACTGGATCTACGGGAAGATCCACGAGGAATACGAACAAGCCGGTGGTTACAACTTCTTCGGCAACGCCACCATCCCCGAGTCAAACACCCAGAACGGCGGCAAGTTTCAGAAGTTCGTCAAGAACAGCTCGATCTACTGGCACTCCGCCGTGGCCGGCGGGCATGCCAACCAGATCGGTGGACTTATTCGCGATGCGTGGGGCCGAGTAGGTTGGGAGACTGGGTATCTGGGCTATCCGATCACCCGCGAGTTCGGCGTCAACGGCGGGCGCGCGAATCACATGGTGGCCGGGTCGATCTACTACTCGGCCACGACCGGAGCTAAAAACGTGTGGCTGGGAATCCGCGACGTCTGGGCCGATTCAGGCTGGGAGAACGGGCGATTCAAGTTTCCCACTGAAGACACCCGCACCACCACCTGCTCGGTCTGGGCGCAAGACTTCCAGGGCGGCACTGTGCTCTACAAGGACACGGGCGTCGGCGGCTACTTCCTACCCAACAACGACGTCGATGGGCAGCGCCTCGCCTACAGCACCGGCGGCGGTTTCCTCTACGGCGCCGAGCTGCAATCTGCGGTGAACTCCTGGAACCAACTCAGTCCTATCACGGTCGCGCCGGTAGGTGTGTTCGAGGTTGCCGATGTGGCGATCTCGACGGAAAACCGATCCGATGTGAGCTGGTCTGGGCTGCACACGCGCTACAACGCGCCGCTGACCAGCACTATCCAGATCAACATGCACTACGTGCAGGGCTACTCATCGGCGAGGAGAGCGGGGGTGATCGCCCACGAGATTGGGCACGCACTGGGACTGTTCCACACCTGCTCCAACGACCTGATGGCAGATAATGACGGGGCCCGCGGAACGTCCTACACGCCCACTGGGCTCACCCGCGACCTCTACCACAACAAGTGGGGATTCTGATGACCACCAACCACCGAGCAACACGACCGGCGGCCCTCACGCTCGGCATCGTCGGCATCTTCGCCGCTGCCACCCTGGCCGCGTGCGGCGAACAAACCGTCAATGAGGGCATCCCTCCCCTCGAATCGGCCACGGCCACCTCGACCGCCCATGCGGACTCGATCACCGACACCTCTGACCTACGCAACCTGATGGCGATCTCGACGCACGTCTTCACCGGCCGCGTCGAATCAGCCGCCGGCACCAAGGCACTCGGGCCACTCCCCGAAACTCAGTACAGCGTGCTCACCAAAACGGCGATCAAAGGTGAAGTCCCCGAGAGCGTGGTAGTCAACCAGCAAGGCGGAGTCAAAGACGGTGTCTACATTTCCGTCAACGGCGACAGACCTCTCAAGGTCGGCCAGTGGTACCTGTTCGCCACCCGCTACCTCGAGTCAGAGAAGTGGTACACCCTCGTCCCTGTCGACGGCCGCAAGCCTGTGACTGAACAACAAGCCCGCGACAGAGCCTCCGCGCCCCTAGCCGCAGCTGAGGCCGCGTTGCGCGCCAACCCCCAAAACCGGCTCGCACCACCGGCCCCACCGAGCCCGTCGATGACCTTTCCGATACCCCAACCCGGCGACCGCAACCCGCCACCACCCTCACCGGCGCCAACCGGTTAATCATCCGGTGGTCAGGGTGTATGAACCGTCCTGGATCGGATGGAGACCTCGTTTAGGCCACCGCCATCTCGGAGGTGGCTGTCTCACGGTAGCGCCTCTCGTACTCAATGGGCGGGCAGTAGCCGATCGATGAGTGCAGCCGCTCGGTGTTGTACCAGTGCACCCAGGCGGCGGTCTCGCGCTCGACTTCTGCGCGCCCGGTCCACGATCGCTGGCGCTCGATCAGTTCGGTCTTGTACAACCCGATGGCTGATTCCATCAACGCATTGTCGAGTGCATCGCCGACCGACCCGATCGATCCGGCCAAGCCGGAGTCGCGTAATGCTTCGGTGAACGCCAGCGCTGTGTACTGACTTCCGGCATCGCTGTGATGAATCAAACCTGTTGCAGTGAACGAGAAGTCGGTTCTACGTCGGGTGAACAAGGCCTGTTCGAGAACGCTGGTCACCAACGGTGTCGACTTGCTCGTCATCACCCGCCACCCGAGGATTCGACGCGAGTACACATCGACGAGAAACGCGGTGTAAACGAACCCTGCCAGGGTCCAGCAGTAGGTGAAATCAGCCACCCACCACTGATCTGGCCTGGCCGGCAATGACCACTTGCGCTCCACCAGATCAGGATGCCGCGGCGCGCGATCATCGCGCTGGGTCGTGATCGTGCGATGTTTTCCGCGGGTGACTCCGGCGATCCCGCAGATCCCCATCAGTCGGCCCACCTGATCACGGCCCATCTCACGGCCCTCGCGGCGCATCGTGTGCCAGATTTTGCGGACGCCGTACACGCCACGATTGCGATGAAACGCCTGGTAGACCGCGTGAGCGTCGTACGCCTCGGCCAATCGTGTCACCGAGACCGGACCCGCTTGCGTGCGGGCGTAGTAGGTGGACGGGGCGATCTGCACGCCGTGCTCAGTGAGCACTCGGCAGATCGGGGCGACCCCGAACCGACCCTTGTGAGCGTCGATGTAATCAACGATCACCGCAGTCGGCGGTCGACCTCCGCCGCGGCGAAAAACGCCGACGCTGTCTTCAAAATCTCATTGGCCCTTCGCAATTCAGCGTTCTCCTTGCGAAGCGCCGCCAACTCGGCGTCCTGCTCGCCCACCGTCATCGTTCCCCGCGCAGTCACGATCGGCCGGTCCTTCTCGATCCAGTTCCGCAACGTCGCCTGGTTGATATCGAGCAATGCGCCCACGTGTTTCCGGGCGGCGAGCTTTCCGCCGCCATGCTCGGCGAGGTGGTCGTGATACATCCTCACAGCCCGCTCACGCGTCTCTGGATCAAACTTCCTCAGTGCACCCATACCGGCATTCTCCTGGTGAGATCACGGTCTCCACCAGACCCAGGACGGTTCAGTAGAACCTGGCGTGCGGCCCGGTCGGTTATGGCCGTACCACAGGTCGTTGACCCTTTCGATCAAACGCTCATGCACGACCAGGGCGAGTTGACGACGGGCGCCCGCTCACTGTCTCAGGCACTTCTCGCGGTCGCCCGCAGCGACAATCCCTGGTCGAAGGGGCCCCACTCTAAGTCGGGTTCGGCGTTCAGGCCATCGTCCTCGGAGCCGCGGGACAGGGTGTCGATCTTGATGATCGCTGGGCTGGGGGCGTCGACCAGGTACACCATGATGTCGCCGGCAGCATACGTTCGTGGGGTCAGCCAGACGAGATCGTCAACATCCGGGTCGTCGTCGTCGCCAGGGAAGAAGCTATTTACGGCTTGCCGCCACGGCTGAAGAGACTGCTGAAATAGTCGGTGTCGTTTCGGTGTGGGGTGAGCGGGTTTGCCTGGTGGGCTGGGATCCTGGTGGGTATGCAGGGTGAGCCGGATC
>NZ_JBHUXZ010000065.1:0-6641 GCF_042668985.1 Gordonia sp. NPDC057258 | reverse complement strand
CACACCGAACGGAGGTGCCACCGACCTAGAACATCCCGCACAGGGTGGGGACTTTTACCTGGCCACCAGCGGGGACATCAAACTGGCCGTTGACATCGGAGCACCCGCAGCACCCCGTGTATCAGACAGCAGCGGGGCTAGCTTTCCACTACCCAAGTCGGGTGCTGGCGGGGCGGGCGCCACCTGTGCCCTCCATTTCTTGCCGTCCCAGTACCGTGATCCTGAACCTCCCGATGGATCTGGATACCACCCAGGTGGGGGAGGCGGTGGAGTGGTCGTATGGGTGCCCTCTCTTGACGAAACTCGACAAGATTAGCCGCACTCGTCCGTCCTTCGGCCCTGACCCTCCGCAGGATCACCCGCGGGCGACAAAGGGATATGGGGTGTCCCAGTGGCGGGTACGGGCTCGGATGGCCAGTAGGCTCAGCACGGGCCGGCCACCTTCCTGGCATGAAGCTGAGGGGCTGTGAGCATGGCAACGGACACCGGAGTCACGTACGAGACGAAAACGATCCGTGCGGTCCGCGGCATGGAGTCGCGGATTGTAAAGAAGTGGGAGGCCGACGGCTGGGAGTTGGTCTCGCAGTCGCCAGGTATGGTTCAGGTTGAAATCACCTTCCGTCGCCCCCGGCCGAAGTCTCGTCGGCTGCTTTGGATCATCGGTGGCGGCGTGGTTGTGCTCGTGCTGGCAATCATTGTGACCGTCGGGCTAGTCATCGAGAAGAACACTGCCCCGGCGAATCCCGCGCCGGGTGAAGCGACAGCTTCGCCGAGCGGGCAACCGTCCGCTGAAGCGACTGGCGAAGCAGCGTCACGGTCATCGACCCGTGATGGCGAGGTGCTCACGCCTGAGAACAGTCCTGAGTTCGCGGCTGTCCTCGCGTTCACTGACTACTGCTCGCCGGACATCGCAGCGTTTGCTGCGGCTCATCGTGGTCGAACGATCGTGTTTCCCGGCAGCATCGCCGCGATGGCACCGCACGGGAACGCGAAGACTAGGTACGACATCCTAATCAACGCGGGCGACGCTGCGTCAGCGACTGGACCGGCTTTCCAGTTCCGTGATGAGAACACCCTCAACGACCTCCACTGGGTCGGCCCGGTACCGGACACGATCGGCGTGGGGACGAACCTCGACATAACGGCCGAAGTCGACCGCTACGAGGATCGGTCGTGCCTGCTACTGCTTGAGCCGGTTGCAACCGCCGTTCGCTAGCCGTACGTAGTAGCTCGCGGCGCGCACGCCACCCACCTGTCTCGGAACGACATCCGCAGCTGTGCTGCTGTTAGGCGACATGGGAACAGGCAACGGCTAGTTGAGCCTGGAGTCGTGCTCGAGCGCACCACGCTGCCGACGCCCGCGGGCGGCAAAAACCTAACTGACCATGCTCGCCGACACCACTCCTCGGGTCCTCAGTCTGCGTAACGAGCTCTCCGGACAGGCGGATACACTCAGCGAAACCTGAGACCCAGTACCGGCAAGGAATTTCGCCCATGCACGCGGCCGATGACGCCGACAATGATCGCGACGCCCCCACGAGCTACTACCTGAGTCAAGCCGTCGCCACACTACTGATCCCAGGAACCGGTCTCACTGTGGCTGAGTGGGTTGACGACAACAAAGGTCCACTGATAATCGCGGACGGTGACCCTGCCTTTCGGGAGTGGCTGCGTCGTCTCCGCTCCGCAGCTGCTGACATGCTTGTCACTGCACCGTATGAAGCTTGGCCCATATCCGGATCAGTCGTAATCACTCGTCCCATACGAGGCAGCACCGGTAACGAACTGGTTCCCCCTCAGTCGGTGACAAGCGCGCGAAACAGCTTCTGCGTCCTGTGCGTCACGCCCGGAGCAGTCCTTCATCAGGCCTCTCATACTCCGCACACTCGTGGCGAAGTCCGGCCACAGCCGCCAGCCGCGGACGTCGCAGCGGCACCACCGTCCGGGCGCATTGGTAACGATGCTCAACTACGCTCTGCGCTATGGATTGACGCTGTTCGCCGACTGAACACGGTGCGGGAAGAGTTCGCTGCCTACGAGACCGACGCAACGGCATTCTTCCATCGCCCACTACTGGCCGATCGAACACACCCGCTCGTGCAAGCTTTCTACACTGCTTTCGCCCATGCCGATGCCTTGCGAGTAGATGGCACCGTTCCTGACGAACTCGGTTTCGTGCGTGACTTCGCCGATCGGGCCGTTGCTGCCGAAACCGCATGGAGGGCCGCGTACGCAGCTGCTTCAGCCTCGGGTGACAGCGGTCTGTCGGCTGAGCAACGAACTCTGCTGCGACGCGCTGAATCGGCAATCAAAGTGGCGCTCGACGATCGATCTCCTCCTAACGAACGAGCAACTGCCTACCGACGAGTGACCGAACTCTTCGGCAAGGCTCACATCGATGTTCCCGCGAGCATAGCCACGGAGTTGCGCCACCAAATCGAGAGCGCTACTCGCAAGACGCTCCCTGATCGACCCGGTCAAGGACTCGAGGCCCATCCAAAGATTGACAGACTCTCATGTCAATCCGCCGTTCCCGACAACAATTGTGACCAAGCAGAAGGACCAACCACATGGATGCCACCGGAATAGCAGTAGCGGTCATCATCGCGCTGGCCGTGATCGTCGGCGTCGGCTGGTTCGAATACCGCCGGCGGGAGTTCGGCAAGCTCGATGTCGAGGTACAGCACGCAGTGACAGCCGCCAGGTCTGCACGCAAGCAGTTCCGGGCTGCATCGCGGCTGATGACGACAGAAGTCGCCAGCATCGAGCGAACCATCAGCGAACTGAGCAGCGTCAAGGGCCAGCGGGTCGCCGCCGGCGGAGGAGTGACGGTCTACCAGCGATGGATCGACACCAGGCAAGGTAGCGGGTCGATCATCGGCGTCACCGCATCGGCAGCCGACGAATCCACCAACGGTGCCGGCAACGCGTACGTTGTGGTTGATGGTCCTGCAGTAAATGGTGTCGCCACCCTTGATGCATCGAAAGACCCAAAAGCCGGTCCGAACGCCTACGCGCTGGCGGCAGCGATCAACAAACAAGCACGGCTGGCCGCTGACGAGAAGAAGACGCTTCCCGAAAAGATCGAGCGAGCCAAGAGTCAGCTGACGACCGCCACACGAAGTCATGAGCAGAAGGTCGAGGCGGCACGCTCTCATTTCAGGGGACGGCTAGAAGTGCTGCCGACAGAGACTCGAGCGAAGTACTTTCGCAACGATCACGCCTAGTTTGGTCCGGCGCGCGTCACCCGTGGGGTTGGAGTTCACCCGGCGGTGATCGCGCGCTGGCTACGCGTCGTTTCGACCCGCTTGGACGCCATGTGTCTGCGACCTGCGTCGATCACTAAGCGCTGGACCAGCGGTCACGTGCTGCTGTGGTGGACAAACACTTGGTGGCCAGATGCATAGACGAGCTGTGTCGGTGACGGCCATGCTTCAGGGGCCAACCTGCGGAAGCCGGCAGACACGCTTGACTTCCGCAGGTCCTCGCTGTGAGCCATTTATTGGGTGAGTCGGCCTGCCAGCCAGTTGACTGCGATATTACCGGTAACCAATCCGACTGTGTGTCCGATGGACGGTAGCGATGGTGTGTTGATATTCGCCCTGGCGACGTTGGTACCCCCGCGTTTCCAAGCGTCTGCCGTGGCATTCGCATCGTCGGCGGGGACAACGTCGTCGTTCACGTTCTGCATAAGGAGTACCGGATGACTCGGTGCCGTTCGTCCCATTACGAAACTCTGGAATACGCTGTTTATCTCAGGATCGGAAGCCAACTCTTCGATTAACGGTCGCCCACTTACCGTCATCCCCTTTGTCGATCTGAAATAGTGGCCGACGACACTGCCCACCAGACACTCACCCGCAGTCTTACGCAGAAAATCTCTACCCTGACTGTTTAGTTTCGCATCGATCTTCGGCGCAAGTTGCGGATACTCAGCCCGTACCCCGTTCACGAAGTAGCCAATAACTCCGGCCGCTAGCTTCCCTTCGTTGAACATCATTGTTCGCGCCGGGTTGGTCGGGGGCGCACCGACCACAGACCCTCTGATATTGAGTTCAGGGGCATAAGACTTGGCCTGTTCGGCAGCGGCGGCAGCTGCCCCGCCCCCCTGTGAGTATCCCCAGATTCCGACAGGCGCTCGGCGATCAACTGCCCCCACCGATATAGCGGCGCGCGCAGCATCAAGCACTGCGTGGGCTTGGGGAATGGGCTGCAGGTAAGGTAGCCGCCCCGGCGCCTCCGTCCCCTGAAAGTCGGTCATGGTTACAGCGAACCCTCGAGTCAAGAGGGAAGCCACGTCAAGCAGCTGTAGCTCGATCATAGGAACGCCAGAGCGGTCGGTGGTCAGTCCGCGAGTCAGCAGCTGTGAAGGTCGGCAACTCGGATCCGAGCCGTGGGTGCCAACTGCATAGGTGACCAATGGGCGAGGTCCTCTACCAGTCCACTTCGAAGCCGGAACCATAACAATTCCCGTTGTAGCGACTGGCTTGCCGCGGGTATCGGAGCTTCGATACGTGACCGAAGTCGCCTTCACCCCAGTAGGGATGGCGCCTGCCAGGAGATCCGTCTTAACAGACCGCAGCAGGCCGCCGTTCTCGACAGGGGCGTCCGCAGGCTCTGCAACGGCCGGAGCGCCCGCTGTTGCTGTTGCTGTTGCTACGAGTAGCGCAGCAGCTGCGTATCCAATCGATCTTGCTAGGAAAGTACGGGGCACATCCACTCCTTCAAAAGTACACGTTGAGTTCTCTAACTGTGAACACACATCGTACACGTTGAGTTCTCTAACTGTGAACACACATCGAACTGTCTCGGGAGAACCAGTCTTCGGCACCTCGCTCGGCCGCACCCGATGTCACGGCGCACTCACCCGAGGTGCGACTGTGAGGCGCGCTGATGGGACAGCTGCTGACCTGTAGCGACGTGAACACTCGGAGTCAGCGCCTCCACGAGCTGGTGCATCACAAACCCCCGATTTGGAATGCCAATCTTCCCTGGCGTTGTATGTTCTCTCACAGGGTGAAGCGGGCGCGACCTCGTCCACACCCCCCGAAGAGGGGGTCGAGCGTCTAGAACGAGCGATGAGATCTGCTCACCACTGATGGTAGGAGAGCAAATGTCTAGAACGATCGAGGAGATCGTCTCCAGTTCATTGCGCAGGGTGCGCCGGGACACCAATGTTTCTCTGGCATTCGCCGGCATGGCCAAGGGGCGATCAACGGTGCACTTGCAGCACTTTGAGGGCGAGACGAAAGGCGTAATCGATGGAGTTTCTATCGAGGTCGGGCACGGACTGGGCGGCAGGGTAGTTGCCCTAAGACGGCCAATGGTCGTCGACGACTATCTGGAAACGCCGCGAATCTCCCACCGCTACAACGATATTATCGAGCAGGAAGAACTGCGCGCGATGATGGCCGCCCCTGTTATTGTCGATCGAGTCCCGATCGCGGTGATCTACGGTGCACTCCACACCCCACGCCTCATTGGTGATCGGATGCTCGACACACTCGCAAGCGAGGCGCGAGCCATTGAGCAAGAGATCGCGTCCGCCCGGGCGCTGTTGGAGTACGATGCGCACTCGCCAGACAAGGATCTTCGCAACCGTGTCACCGCCGCTTTCGCACGTCTCCGCCAGCTGGTTGAGGATGTGGACGACCAGCGCCTCTCGGGGGAACTCACCGATATCATCGAAATGCTCACTGCCGAAACTGATGCCAAGTCAATGTCAACAAATATAACCGCCCGGGAGCAAGATGTTCTGGCGTTTGTTGCGCTTGGATACCCGAATGCTCGGATTGCTGATTCGCTCGGCCTAACCGTAAATACCGTAAAAGGATATATGAAGGGAATAATGCACAAACTTGGTGCGTCCTCGCGACTAGAAGCTGTGGTGCTTGCTCGCTCGGCAGGCCTTTTACCCTAAAGGCCAGAGATCAGCAGGTGCGCGACTATGTCCATGTCTTGCCGAGGCTGTTAACTCGACCTCAAATCGCGTTGCCAGGCAGTAGCTTCCGTGGTCGTGTCTCTGTCCGAGTTCCTGCTTCGCCAGAATGCGGCGGTAGAGGCCGCCCCTACCTGCTCAAATGTCATAATATCTAATCAGCCCTCTAGATCGACTGGGGGAGCGGAAGTTTCAAGTAGATGCGACATAAGTCAAGCGGCGTATGCTGGTCGAGGGTGTCGCCTCGCCGGGCTACTTCAGCTCACTCTGAGGCTTGTGTCGGTCTTGGCGTTCAAAATATGGAGAATCCCCGAAGTTGGGCTGCCGCTATGAGTGCGGCTGAGTGCTTCCCAATCTCGGCTGTCTCGAGCGTCTTGATCGGGTCCTGCCCGGTGCCGTCATCGGTTCGGCGCATCCACATCGCCCAGTTAGTGAGACCGGCGCCCCATTTTGACGGGTAGGTGATGCCGTGGGGGCGTGACCCGTCTTCCAGAACTACCGATTCGCGTATCCAGGTAGCTATCCCAGTCGTCAGAGTTTTCGCCTCGGGTGAGGAGTTCGTGAGCTCGCTCAGGGTCAACTGTTCGGTGCCGAGCGCGCCAAGCAGTTGTCCATGGCCATGAGAAAGTCCCCATTGGTGGCCAGGTCGAGGTCCCCGCTGGTGGCCAGATAAAAGTCCCCACCCTGTGTTCGTCGTGTCGAC
>NZ_JBHUXZ010000064.1:0-9763 GCF_042668985.1 Gordonia sp. NPDC057258 | reverse complement strand
GGTCGACCCACACCGTCACCAGCTACCGTGAGAACCCGGTCCCCGCAAACGCTGGAACCAACTAACCGAGCCTCCAGCAAACCCGGGGCGATTCAGTCTTCGCAGTAATCCGCGAGATTGCCAAGGTCGACGGCTCGCTTGGCCACCTCTACGGATACCACCTCGTGTGTGCAGCCTTCATCGAACTCCTCGGCTCGCCGGAGCAGCGCGACGCCACTTACCGCCGCGTGGCGCAGGGTTCCTGGACGGGGAACGCGTTGAGCGAGAACAACAGTCACATTCTCGACTGGAAGGTGCGTGCAACCCCACGCGACGACGGTGGTTACGTGCTGAACGGGACCAAGCATTTCTGTAGCGGGGCGCTCGGATCCGATCTGCTTCTGGTGTTTGGCGTGGCGCAGGATGATGACTCACCCGAGCGGTCGGGAATTATCACAGCGGTCATACCCACCGACCGAGGGGGAGTGCGTCCCAACAATGACTGGAAAGCCCTGGGGATGCGGCGGACCGACAGCGGTACAACGGACTTCAAAGATGTTCAAGTGCTTCCGCACGAGGTGTTGGGGGCTCCGAACAGCGTGATCACCGACTTTTTCGGCTATAGGCGCGCCAGCCTATTCGGCCCGTTGGTGCAACTGATCTTCTCGCACGTCTACATAGGAATTGCCGCCGAAGCGCTGGACTCCGCTCGCGAATACACGCTGGAGCACGCACGGCCATGGACCCCTGCGGGGGTTTCTGAGGCCACGCAGGATCCATACGTAGTTCGGACCTTTGGAGAGCTTGCGATTAAACTACAAGGCGCTGACGCGGCGGCCCGCGATGCGTCGCACGCGGTACAGCGGATCTGGGAGAAGGGTGATGCTTTGGCACCCGCCGATCGGGCCTCGCTGATGGTTCAGGTGTCGGGGGTGAAGGTCTTGGCCACCGAGGCGGGTCTGTCTATAGGCAGCCGGATCTTCGAGGTCATCGGGGCGCGTGGGACACACCCGCGTTTGGGGCTGGACCGGTTCTGGCGCAACATCCGGACGCACAGCCTGCATGACCCGGTGGCCTACAAGATTGCCGACGTCGGCCAGTACTTCTAGAACGACCGTGATCCCGTCCCAGGCTTTACATCCTGACAAGTTCGACAACACACATCGGCGATCCCCCCACCAGGTCGCGGGCGGAAGCGACATCGGCGGTGGTGCCACGAAGTTCCTGGACAAGCTCGTCGTAGCGTGCACGCACCGTCGGGGTGAGGCCGCCACGGTTCTCCATGGCGATAAACGCCGTTGTCTTGGCGCCTTTCTCCCCGAACGCCGTGCCCATCCGGTCGAATGACTGAAACGACGGCACTCCCGCAGGGATCGGGTCGACCGACTGCTGCCGCACGACTGTCTCCAGCTGCGGGAACGCTCGTGACCGCCTCGACGGTGACAGCCTCCACTCCCCCGCTGCGCAGCAACACCGCCGTGGCGTCGAGCAGACGGTTCCGGGAACGAACCCGCCGCGGATCGACGTCGTCGAGGCCATTGATGCTCACCGCCACCAGGTCTCCTCACGCTGTTGGTCCAGCGTGGATGTGGCATTCTACCAACGATACCGTTGGTAGTGGTCTGCTACCGGCACGAGCATCGATTCGAGGACTGTGATGTCAGCACCCACCAAACTGCCCGCACACTCCCCATCGTGCAGGGCTGCGGGCCGGAGAATGCCAGCGGCCTGCAGCTCGAGGTGTACCGCGACGGCGACCGCGTTTTTGCCGATCACTCTTTCACCACCAAGCATTCCGGTGGACCAGGTTTGGCGCACGGAGGCGCTATCTCGGCCGCGTGCGACGACATCATGGGATTCACGCTGTGGATCGCCGGCACCCCGGCCGTCACGCGCACGTTGACCGTCAAGTACCGCCGACCGGTACCCCTCCACGTACCAGTACGTCTTACGGCGTGCATCGACGAGGACGCCGATCACATCCTGCACATCGGGGCGAGCGGGACTGTGGACGGCGAGACCTACTTTTCCGCCACCGGCGAGTTCGTGAAAGTCGATCTCATGCACTTCGCGCGCTACGCCGACACCTCCACGGTAGACAGCTTTTTCGTCAATCTTCTTCGCGCGGACTGACCTGCTCAGATGCCCGGCGCTGCCTGCCGATTCGCCGGTGCGCGGCGAAACCGCGTCGGGGAGCATCCGACCCACCGTGTGAACGCATGAGAGAAGCTGGCGGCGTCGGAGTACCCCAGTTCTGCGGCTATCTCGCCGACACCGATGCCCGGATCCAGCAGTCGCGCGGTGGCCCGTTCTTGGACGAACTGCTGCCGCAGGCGACGCAGGGTGGTGCCCTCGGCGTTCAGGCGTCGCTTGAGTGTGCTCACCGATATCGACAGCTCCGCCGCGATACGAGCACCGTCAGCGCGGGCAGGGTCGGCATCGAACTGTGCGCGGACCAGCTGCGTGTAGGAACTGGGCCTACGCTGTTCGTAGACGCGTCGAAGCTCGGCAATACCGATCCGGTAGGCCACGGGGTCGGAGAAACGGCACACGTCGTAGAGCACGGCAGCCGGTATGTGCACGAACGCCGCGGGCGCGTTGAAAACGATCCGATGGCCGATCTCACCCACGGCGATCAGGTCTGCCGGCGCCTGGCATGTCAGATGAAGCTCCACGGAGGGGACGGCACCGGCGAGCATGTCCACCAACCGCAGGACAGCCAGACCACCGTAGGTGACGGCGAAACAATCGGTGCCGGCGCTGTCGGTGCGCCCGGCCAGAGCGATCGTCAGTCCAGAATCTCCGTGCTGGAACTCGGTGCTCAGCGCGGTCGATATCAGGGGCAAGAACTGAAGCAGTTGAACAACTTCGACGACGGAACCCGCACTGACCAGCGGCAAACTGATGGGGCCGAACGAGGTGAGCTGAGCGTGCTCGGCGAACGCTACGCCCAACCGGAATCCCTGCTGGGAATCCATCGCCGGATACACCTCGTGAAACCACCGGACAGGCACTTGGCCCTGTCGCGCAATGACGACCGCGAGATCGACGCCCTCGCGGGCCATGATGCGTTCGAACGCTCGGGTCTCCGCCGCGCCCAAGGCGCCGCTGTCGAGGAGCTGGGCGAACGCCAGCGGCGGCATCCCCGACTCGACAAGGCTCATATGAGCCAAGTTAACAAGACATCGCGACGTCCGAACCTGGATCGACCACATTCGCCGCGCGCACACTCATCTCTACGACCCAGGAACAAGGAGGTGGCCATGGCCACGATCACCTACGTGACCCACGACGGCGAGGACTACCCCGCGCCGGTGATGCCCGGCAGGTCACTGATGCAGACCGCGGTCGACCAGGCGATACCGGGCATTGATGGCGACTGTGGCGGTGAGGCGGCATGCGGAACCTGCCACGTCGTCGTCGACAGCGCGTGGATCGACACCGTCGGCCACAGCACAGACGTCGAAGAAGGCATGTTGAGCATGCACCCCGAGCGTGAGGCCAACTCGCGGCTGTCGTGTCAGATGACCGCGCGCGAAGAGTGGGACGGGTTGACCGTTCACCTCCCCGAGTTCCAGTTGTGAAGTGAGAGAATGAGAGCGACTTTCAGATGAGCATTACCACCGCGATCGCCGAGAAGGCGCAGTCCATGATCCCGATCGATCTGCAGATCCGTGGCGCTCACGTCTATGACAAGACCCGCCGGATCGTCACCCGAACCGACGGCAAGAAAATCTTCACCGAGACCCCCATCCCGCCGGTCGAGGACGTCGAACTCACTGACATCGATCTGAGCAACCCATTTCTCTACCGACAGGGCATGTGGCGGTCCTACTTCGAGCGTGTGCGCAATGAGGCGCCCGTTCACTTCCAGCCCCGCAGTCCCTTCGGGCCGTTCTGGTCGGTCACTCGACATGCCGACATCATCGCTGTCGACAAAAACCATGAAGCGTTCTCCGCCGAACCGTTCATCATCATCGGTCGGCCCCCGCGTTTCATGGATATCGCGATGTTCATCGCCATGGACCCGCCGCGGCACGACAAGCAGCGCGCCGCCGTCCAGGGAGTCGTCGCACCGAAGAACCTGCGCGAGATGGAGGGCCTCATCCGGTCTCGCGTCCGGGAAGTCGTCGAGGAGCTACCGCTCGACGAACCGTTCGACTGGGTCCAGACCGTGTCGGTCGAACTGACCGCGCGGATGCTCGCGACATTGCTCGACTACCCCTACGAGCAGCGCCACAAACTCGTCCAGTGGTCGGATTTGGCCACGTCGATGGAGCAGGCCAACGGCGGACCATCGGACAACGACAAAGTTTTCCGCGAGATGGTCGCGATGGCACAGGGCTTGAGTGCGCTGTGGCGAGACAAGGCCGCGCGGACCGCGGCAGGCGAGGAGACCGGATTCGACCTCATCACCATGCTGCAGAGCAACGAGGACACCAAGAACCTTCTCGACAATAGCCCGATGGAGTTCCTCGGGAACCTCGTGCTGCTGATCGTCGGCGGCAACGACACCACCCGCAACTCGATGAGCGGCGGAGTGCTGGCTCTCAACGAGTTTCCCGAGCAGTTCGAGAAACTCAAAGCCAATCCGGATCTGATTCCCAATGCGGTGTCGGAGATTATCCGGTGGCAAACCCCGCTGGCATACATGCGTCGGGTCGCCAAGAAGGACGTGATGCTCAACGGTCAGTTCATCCGCGCAGGTGACAAAGTCGTCATGTGGTATGCCTCCGGCAACCGCGACGAGCGAGTGTTCGACCGCCCGGACGAGCTCATCATCGATCGGTCCAACGCTCGCAACCACATCGCGTTCGGTTTCGGTGTGCACCGTTGCATGGGAAACCGTTTGGCCGAATTGCAGTTGCGCATTCTCTGGGAAGAACTTCTCGAGCGCTTCGACGACATCGAGGTGGTCGGTGATCCGGAGTACGTGCAGTCCAACTTCGTTCGTGGGATCAGCAAGATGATGGTCCGTCTGACTCCCAAGCCGGAGACGTGAGTACTGATCGGGTCGTGATCGTCGGCGCAAGCCACGCGGGCGCACAGCTGGCGGCCAATTTGCGCAAGGAGAAGTGGGCTGGGGCCATCCTGCTGATCGGCGACGAGGGCCGCCTGCCGTATCAGCGGCCGCCGCTGTCCAAGGCATACCTGGCTGGCGATTGCCATCTCGACGATGTCGCGATTCGGAGCCGCCAGTTCTACGACAAGCAACGGATCGAGCTCGTCGACGGGACCGTGACCTCGATCGACCGTGCCGAACGAACCGTCACTCTTGGCAACAACGACGCGGTGTCCTACTCGAAGTTGGCCCTGTGCACCGGCGCTCGAGCTCGCGCACTGCCGGTCCCCGGCGCCGACCTGCCGGGCGTGCACTATCTGCGCACCGCCACCGATGTCGAGGCCATCCGCGCCGCCGCGGTCCCGGGTTCGCGGGTCGTCATTGTCGGCGGCGGGTACATCGGCCTGGAGACAGCGGCCTCGCTTCGAACCCTGGGTGTCGAGGTCACCGTCCTGGAGGCGGCAGGACGCGTACTCGAACGTGTCACGGCGCCCGTCGTGTCGGAATTCTTCGATCGAATTCACCGCGAGAAGGGTGTCGAGGTACGGACCGACGCAATGGTCGAAGGGTTCCGCGGCGACGAACGAGTCGACGGCGTTGTCCTGTCCGGGGGGGAGACGCTGGCCGCTGACCTGGTCATCGTCGGCGTCGGCGTCATTCCGAACACGGAGCTCGCAGCAGCTGCGGGCATCGACGTCGAAAACGGCATCCTCGTCGACGACCGCGCTCGTACCAGCGATCCTGACATCGTCGCAGCCGGCGACTGCGCCAACCACCGAATCGAGCGGTACGGGCGACGTGTTCGTCTCGAGTGCGTGTCCGCAACAACCGAGCACGCCAAGATCGCGGCGGCCACAATCTGCGACAACACAACCGGTCGCGCCGCACTGCCATGGTTCTGGTCCGACCAATACGACCTCAAACTCCAGATCGCCGGGCTCAACACCGGATACGACGAGGTGCTGGTCAGCGGCAACCCCGCCCATGGCCGCGACTTCACCTGCTACTACTTAACCGCCGGAGAACTGATTGCAGCTGACTGCGTCAACAGACCCGCTGACTTCGTGACCGCCAAGCGCGCCATTGCACAACGAGCGCCGATCGTCAGGTCCGAATTGATCGGAGCGGCCCCATGACCACATCACCGACAAATGCGGTCAGCCCGGCGGCGCTGACGGGTTCACGCTTCCTCGACATCGAGCACGCCACCGTCGCAACCTTCACACGCGAAGCCGTCGGCAACGCGACCACCGACAAAGACAAAGCCGGCCGCCTGTTCACCGCGGTGCGCGACGCCATCCGCTACGACCCGTACACCGTCTCCAACGACCCAGAGCACTACCGGGCCAGCCATGTAATCGAATCCGGGCGTGGATACTGCGTCCCCAAGGCCGTCGTGCTTACCGCCGCATTCCGCGCCGCCGGGATCCCAGCGCGGCTAGGCTTCGCCGACGTCCGTAATCACCTCCAAACGGGCGCCCTACGTGAGCTGATGGGAACCGACGTCTTCGTCTATCACGGGTACAGCCACGTCTACATAGACGGACGGTGGCTCAAGGCGACACCCGCGTTCAACTCGGAACTGTGCGCGCGGTTCGGAGTCGCCCCGATCGACTTCACCGGCGACAGCGACGCGTTGCTCCACGCTCACTCCGCGGACGGCTCAACACACATGGAGTACGTCCGCGAAAGAGGTGTGTACAACGACCTGCCTCTCGACAACATCCTGGTGGCTCTCAAAGAGGCCTATGGCCCTCTTATACTCACGCAGCGTGCGACGTCACTAGATGCATTCCACGCCTAACCCGGTCTGCCTCAGTCGTCGGCCCGGCAATCGACAATTTTCGTACCGCCTCAACACAGGAGGATCGTGTCAGTGTCCGGCCCCTCGATGATCGACCCCTACCCGCACCGAATGGGTGGCCACTGTGGGTCCGGTGCGATGCGAGACCTCATGGAGTGGACCGGGCTCGGTTACGACGGCCCACCCGACGAGGGCCTCGTCTTTGCCCTCGGCGGAGCCCTCTCCCTCACCTACATTCGATCAAAAGCGCTGATGCCACCCGTGTACTTAGTCGGACGAGGACCTGATTTTGAGATCGACCTCCCCCGCCGTCTGGGCGGCACCGTCGAGGTGCTTGCCACAGACGACCCGGCCGAGGGTTGGGAGAACCTTCGTGGCGAGATCGATCAGGGACGCCCTGCACTGGTCTGGGCGGAGATCGCAGAACTCCCCTACCTGCGGGTCCAGTTGCGCATGAGCCGCCACGACATCGTTGTAGTCGGCTACGACGAGACGCAAGGCGTCGCGTACATCGCCGACAACGATCGCGAAGACCTTCAACGCGTCCCACTGGACGCACTCGCACGCGCGCGCCGCTCGACCTCCTTCCCGGAGCCAACCCGACACACGCTGTTTCGTATCAATTGGCCACAGACGCCACCTTCGATTCTCGAGGTGGCCGCACAGGCATTCGCACAATCCGCAGCGAGCCTGAGCACCCCAGGCGCATCGACGATCGCCGGGCCCGCAGAACACGGGTCACACGGCCTCGACGCTGCCAGCGCGCTCGCATCCGACGTCTGCAGCTGGGGAGCCCTGTCGACCGACGACCTCGAGATGCATTTATTCAGCCTCGGCGCCTTCATCGAGAAAGCGGGGACCGGCGGCGGCCTGTTCCGCCGACTGCTGGCACAGGGCTGCGACGAAATCGCGCGCCTCACCGGCGATCACGCCACCGCCATCCTTGCAGCCAACGCCCACCATGCGGCGACATCCTGGACTGCAGTCGCACGCGCAGCAGTACAGAAGGATCACGCCTCATCCGAGCGGCTCCGATCCGTCACAACCCTCGCGGCGGCTCTACCCGAGGCGGAAACGACCCTGGAGGCGTCACTACGAAAGGCCGCAGCATCCTTGTCAGGCTAACCGGCCTGTCGCGGCAAGTCCGCGAGGAGGACGCTAAGCAGGGCCGCCGCGTTCACACAAACGCACGCAGGAGCATTACCATCAGCAGGACGCCGGTTCCCGCTGACCCGGGTCCTGTGACATCGACAGGAGGCAACCGGGAAGCCTGCAGTTCTTCTCGCAGCGTCACGTATCCTGGCCTTCGACCACGCCACCGTGCAGGCGTCCACCCGTGATGCTACCGGCGACGCGGACAACGATCGAGACATGGCGCGGAGCCACTTTGCCGCGGTGCGAAACCAGATCCGCTACGACCCCTACACAGCAGCCCGCATCCTCCTCGAAGTCGGCGACGGTTCAGCATTCGCCACCGCAGGCCACCTGGCCGCCTACGCCGGCATCGCACCAGTCACCCACCGATCCGGCACCTCCATCCGTGGCGAGCACCCCGCCCGATTCGGAAACCGCAAACTCAAACGAGCCTTCTTCCTCTCCGCGTTCGCCGCACTGCACGACCCCACCAGCCGCGCCTACTACGACCGCAAACGCGCCGAAGGAAAGAAACACAACGCCGCCCTCATCTGCCTGGCACGCCGACGATGCGACGTCCTCTACGCGATGCTCAAGCACAGCGAGCCCTACCGAACCCCAATCGCTTCAGCTGCTTGACAAACCCATAGGGACACCCCCCGTTCTGGACGACCCCCACCCAGCGTCTCACGCACGCTCACCACGAGCTCGGCGGGAATCGGGCCCCGACGGGTCTGTCCGATATTCGGTGTAAGCGGCGGTTTTCCGATTGCTCGGCGGGTCAGCGTTCTTCGGCTGCGGGCATACGATCGGCGAACGTGATGGCCGGGGCGTTGAGCGCTGGCTTCCAGCGTACGGCCCACTTCGTCTGACCGGTACCCTTCGGGTCCAGCGACCGGGTGACCAGGTAGAGCGTTTTGAGTGCGGACTGCTCGTTCGGGAAGTGTCCTCGAGCGCGCACCGCACGCCGGTAGCGGGCGTTGAGACTTTCGATCGCGTTGGTGGAGCACAACACTCGCCGTATCTCGACGTCGTAGTCAAGGAACGGGATGAACTCCTCCCACGCGCTCTCCCACAGGGTCACGATCGCCGGGTACGGCGTGCCCCATTTCTCGGCGAATTCCTCCCACCGCGCCCGGGCGTCAGCGGCGGTCGGCGCGGTGTAGATCGGTTTGAGATCGGCGCTGATCGTGTCCCAATACTTGCGGGAGGCGTACTTGAAGGTGTTGCGGATCAGATGGATGATGCACGTCTGTACCGTGGCCAACGGGAACGCGGCAGATACACTGTCGGGCAACCCTTTCAATCCGTCACACACAACGAAGAAGATGTCGCGGACACCCCTGTTCTTGAGGTCGGTGAGCACCGCCAGCCAGAACCTGGCCGACTCGCCGTCGCCGTCGCCGGCCCACATGCCGAGGATGTCTTTGTGCCCGTCGAGATCCACCCCGATCGCGGCGTAGATGGGCCGGTTACGCACCTGCCCATCCCGGATCTTGACCATGATCGCGTCGATGAACACCGCCGCGTACACTTTCTCCAGCGGGCGTGCCCACCACGACACCATCTCTTCGATGACCCGATCCGTGATTCGGGAGACGGTGTGAATCGCCCCGGGTTTGCTGGAGGCTCGGTTAGTTGGTTCCAGCGTTTGCGGGGACCGGGTTCTCACGGTAGCTGGTGACGGTTTGGGTCGACCAGTAGGCGCTCTCGTACTCGACGGGTGGGACGTGTCCGATCTCGCCGTGCAGGCGGCGGTGGTTGAACCATTCGACGTACTCAGC
>NZ_JBHUXZ010000063.1:0-10818 GCF_042668985.1 Gordonia sp. NPDC057258 | reverse complement strand
CACACCGAACGGAGGTGCCACCGACCTAGAACATCCCGCACAGGGTGGGGACTTTTACCTGGCCACCAGCGGGGACATCAAACTGGCCGTTGACAACCGCCTCGAGCTGACGCGCCTCGTTCTGATCCGCGGCTGACACCCGCACGTACGCCACCCGCTGCCCACGCGCATGCGAAGATCGGCGAGCCGGCTTCGGATCTGGCTTCGGCTTTGGCGTTACCTCGATGACGTTCTCCGAGTCCGTCGACTCCACCCGAAAGTTCCAACCCAACTCATCCCGACGACGGAACCGAGTCCGCACCTTCCCGCGGCTGACGATGAGCACCTCCTCGCCACCCGAACGATTCAGCAACGTCCCGATCCGATCAGCCATGAGGGGACCCTTTCGCCCGGAATCTGTATCAATAGATCCTAGACCCCCCGGGAGAACGTTTCATAAGTATCAAACTAGACCCTGTGACACAGCAGCGACTGCCGGCGGCGCATCGTCCCGCACGGGTGTACCCCACCAGGACGTTGCCCGTTCACGGCCGGATCACCTGCCTGCCTCACCCCTCCCACTGCGGTAACATCGCTCGATGCCTTCCGCGACATTTAAACGCGCCGATTCCCGCTACTTCGCTTCCAGCCTAAGCGAGGGCACAACCCATTCTGGAATTGACACGTTCGAGGGGCCACTTGGCATTACAACCGAGGGAAATAAAGGAGAACGAAGCAACAAGATAGTGCAGCACATCTTTAACGGTCCGAACACTGATCTACTCCTTATTGAGCTTCTAAACTTCCTATACGTAGAAAACAGCTACGCTGACACATCCGACAGCAATCCTTCATACGCCAACTTGCGCAAGCGCGTACTGGACCCTCGAGGCATATCGCTCACCGAGAGCGGGTACACCCTGCCAGATGGTCGGGACGTTGACGACCTTCGTGCATCCAACGGCGCCCTTGAAAATGAGCGCTCCGCAGTCTCTAAGCCGGTTACAGCCATACAGTCCCCTGACACGCCAATTGAGAATAGAGATCCCGCCAAGATATTTATAGTTCACGGCCGAGACGCACGTCCGCTTGTTGCCCTTAGAACATATCTATTGTTTCTGGGGCTTCATGACATCTCGTGGTCAGAGGCAGTAAAACTGACCGGGGAACCCCAACCGCACACTTACGATATTGTCCGTGCCGGAATGCTGCATGCCTCAGCCACGATCGTAATTTTCTCCCCAGACGACCTCGCCCGAGTTAAGGACGAATTCTCCGAGACCGGAGATCCGGATCGAACCCCTCAAGGTCAAGCTCGACCGAACGTACTTCTGGAAGCTGGAATGTCATTCGCCATGGCCCCCGAGCGCACGATATTTGTCAAGAGCGGGCCGTCCAGGGAAATTTCAGATATCGCCGGGTTCAACTGGATCAAGCTCGACGGAAAGTGGGACAGTCGGCTCGATCTCAAGTATCGACTAGAAACCGCTGGCGCTTCCGTTAGGGCAGGAACATATGACCTTCAAGACCCGCTAGCTGGACCCTTCATGGTCCAGTAGTCCACTTCCGCCGATAATGTCATATTCCGTCATGCTTGCTGGTCAGTGGGCGACCGATTGCCGCTGACAGCGCGGACTGCGTGTGCGGTCATTTTCGGTGTGACGTCCGAGGAAGGTTCGCTCCCCTCGACGCCGTGGTCAGTCGAGAGTCCGGTCAAGCCCCGTGTGGTGGTGTAACTCGTTTCTGATCCTTCGCTTGCGGTCAGGCGGGGAGTTGCATCAGGTCATCGGTGCTCACCTCCGTCGGACTGGTGTGAGACAGCCGAAGCGGTGACAGTCCTCGTGGCCTACTGCCGCTGAATCCGAGCTACTCGCGGGCAGCGGTATGCGACTGAGTCGAAATGACGTGGGCGACGGGCCACGTCTTGCTGAGGTCGGTCAGGACCAGGTCGGCTCGGAAGCCTTCGGTCAGCACGCCACGGTCGTTGAGACCGACACAGGCGGCCGGGCCTGAGGTGATCAGCCGCACGGCGTGCGGGAGTGAGAGGACACCGTCGCGCACAAGTCGCACTGCGGCTGGGAGCATCGAGGAGGGAAGGTAGTCGCTGGCCAGGGAGTCGGCCACACCGGCGACGACGAGCTCGGCTGCCGAGACGTTCCCGGTGTGGGAGCCGCCACGGACGACGTTCGGGGCGCCAGCAACGACGAGCATGCCTCGGTCGCGGGCGGCACGGGCGGCGTCCAGGGTCGTTGGGAACTCCGCCACGGTGCAGCCGCGGTCGGCGGCAGCCGCGACGTCTTCCGGGGTGGCCAGGTCGTGGCCGAAGAGCCGGATGTGTCCGGTCCGGGCCAGGTCGCCCAGCCACGTGAGGGTGCGGTCGCGCACGGCGAGACGTTCGGCGCGGGTGCAACGCCACCGGTCGACGTGGTCGACCGCAGCAGCCTCGGCCATGCCCTCGTTGGTGATCAGCCACCGCTGCATGGTCGTGGGGTCGGCGAACTGCCCCTGCCCCGGTGTGTGGTCCTCGTGAGAGACGATCGGTACCCGTGCGTGTGGGGGATCATTCGGTGTGGTGATGCTCCGACGCGTTTCAGAATCCGCGGAGTCGTCGAATGCGGCCAGCTCCGTTGCGAGCAGCGTCCGGCCGTACTCGCAGCGGGCGTCCAACCGGTGCAAGACTTGGTGGTCGACCTGGGTGTCGTCAGCGTGACGCAGCGAATCGGACAATTCTGCCGCAGCGGGGGAACCGATCGTCGTTCCCACGATGGAGCGCTCCTGGAACGCAAGGCCATGGAAGGCGGTCGTGATACCTGCCGCGCGTAGACGGCCGCCCGCCGACATCAGTGCGAAGGCAGGGTCTAGGACGACGCCCGGTCGCGGCCGGGTCTCCCGCGCGAGGATGTCGGTGTGGACATCGACCAGGCCCGGCAGCAAGTGGGCGCCGTGGGCGTCCAGGGTGCAGCCGGCACCCGGCGGGTGTGGGCCCACCTCGGCGATCCGACCCTCGCGCACCACCACTCTTGCGTTATCCACCACCCGATGGGGCAGCACCGCTGTGACGTGGCCGATCACAAAATCTGTCGGCGTCCAACACGAGTTCCCAAAGGTCATGACGACACATTCTGACAGGGCCCTATGGCCGTCGCATGAACGCGGAAGCCATCGGCCGTTCACCGGCATCGGATGGTCGGACGGGGTTCACTCACCGTTCTCTCAACCCTAATCGCCCGTTCGTAAGTCCTCTATAGGTTTCGGGGTGTTCGACCAAGTCCTATAGAGGGGTTTCCATGATCGAGCTCGTCGAGGTGAGCAAGACCTACAAGGGGGGCGTGCAGGCGCTGCGCCGAACCGACCTGACGATCGAGGCCGGGCAGGTGACCGTGCTGCTCGGTCCTTCGGGAGCCGGCAAGTCGACGCTGCTGCGGTGCATAAATTTGCTCGTGCAGCCCACCACCGGGACTGTGCGTGCCGCCGGTCTCCCGGCACTGGACTCGCGCCGTGCATTACGACGGCATCGCCGGCGCACTGGCATGGTTTTCCAGCACCACCATTTGGTCCCGCGGTACACCGCGCTGCGCAACGTGCTGCTCGGCCGAGTCGGCTACCACAGTTTCTGGCACGGTCTCCTGCCCGCTGGTCGCGCCGACGAGCGCATCGCCCTCGAGGCGCTCGACCAGGTGGGTCTGCTCGACAACGCGCTCACCCGGGTCGACAATCTCAGCGGCGGCATGCAGCAGCGCGTCGGCATCGCCCGCGCACTCGCCCAACAGCCGCAGCTGATCCTCGCCGACGAACCGGTTGCCAGCCTCGACCCGGCCACCGCAGGCCGAGTGATGGCGCTGTTGCGCCGTGTCTGTCACGACAACGGCATCACACTCGTCGCCAGCCTCCACCAGGTCGACCTGGCCCTTGAGCACGCCGACCGCATCGTCGGCCTCGCACACGGCGAGATCGTGCATGACAGCCCCGCGTCCGATGTCACCGATGACGCCATCCGACTCATCTACGAAGGCGTCACTGAGGAACCCAACGGGGAATCCGACGGCGACGCCGTCACCAGTACTGTCACCGGCCACCTCGCTGCTGGTGTCCGCTGACCGGAAGCTGTTCGCATCACCCGAATCACATTCACCAGATCCTGGAGTTCTTCACAATGACCAGACCAGCCCGTTCCACAGTTGCCGCCCTGGCGGCGCTGATCTCTTTCGCGCTTGTTCTCACCGGCTGCGGCTCCGGCTCCACCTCCGAGCCTGCCGCCGGCGAGGTGCCTGAGACCCTCCGCGTGGCCCTGCTGCCCGACGAGAACGCGTCTCAAGTGATCCAGGACAACGAACCGCTCAAGGAATACCTAGAGGACGAGTTGGGCGTCGAGGTCGAACTCATCGTCACCACCGACTACTCCTCGATGATCGAGGCGATGACCCGCGGCCGGTTGGACCTGGCCTACTTCGGGCCATTGTCCTACGTGCTCGCCCAGGAGCAGGCCGACATCGAGCCCTTCGCCGCGCTGCAGGAGGAAGAAGGCGCTGCCCCCACCTACCAAGGGGTGTTTCTCGCCAATGCCGACTCCGGCATCACCACACTCGACGACGTCGCTGGCAAGACCGTCGCGTGGGGAGACCCGGCCAGCACCTCCAGCCACCTGATACCCAAGGCCATGCTCGCCGAGGAAGCGGACCTGCGCGTCGACGACGGCGACTACGAAGAACAGCACGTCGGCGCCCACGACGCGGTGGCGCTGGCAGTGCAGAACGGCAACGCCGACGCGGGCGGCATGAGCCTGCCCATCTACGAGCGCATGGTCCGAGACGGGACCATTGACCCTGAGGTGGTCGTGACCGTCCAGGAGTCCGAGCCCTACTACAACTACCCGTGGACTATGCAGACGAATCTGCCCGAGGACTTCAAGGACAAGGTGCGGGCGGCGTTTTTAGAACTCGACGACGACGCCGTGCTCGAGGCGTTCGAGGCCGCCGGTTTCGGACCTGTGACCGATAAAGACTACGACGCGGTGCGCGACCTCGCGCCCCTGCTGGACATCGACCTGGCGGACTACCAGTGACCGCCGACACTTTGCCGGACCCCGTCGAGGAACGGCGGGAAGAACAGTACCGGGACATCTCCCGTCGGGTGTGGATTGGCTGGGGGCGCAACAGCGCCGCCATGGGCGTCGTCGGCGTCCTGGTGCTGGTGTGCGTCTGGGCGGTGGGACTACTCGACGGCGAACGGATGATCACCGGGCTGGCCGACATCGCCGACCTCCTGGGCGACATGTGGCCCCCGGACTTCACCCACATCAACCGGTGGTGGGGCCCACTGTGGGATTCGATGTCGATGAGTATCGCGGCCACCGCACTGGCGGTCCTGCTGTCGGTCCCACTCGCGCTGCTCGGGGCCCGTAACACCTCCCCGCACCCCACCGTCTACGCGGTCGCGCGCCTGGTCCTCAACACCCTGCGATCGGTGCCCGAGCTGATCATGGCGATCGTGTTCGTCGCCGCCGTCGGCTTCGGCGCCCTTCCCGGCGCACTGGCGCTGGGTATCCACTCCGCCGGCATGGTCGGAAAGTTCTTCGCCGACTCGATCGAACGCGCCGATCAAGCATCCGTCGAGGTCGCCCGCGCCGCCGGAGCCACCCGGGCACAAGTGATCCTGCACGGCATCCTGCCGCAGGTGCTGCCCCAAATGGCCGACGTCACCGTCTACCGGTGGGAGCTCAACTTCCGCGCCTCGGTAGTCGTCGGCGTCGTCGGCGCCGGCGGCATCGGATTCGAGCTGATCGCCGCCCTCCGCACCCTCCAGTACCAGGAAGTCTCCGCAATCCTGCTCGTCATCCTCGCCACCGTCACCGTGGTCGACGCCCTCGGCGGAGCATTACGAAGAAGGTTCCAATGACAAACGCGTCCGCGCGCCCGGTGGTCGTTCTCACCCACCGGGTGCATCCCCAGATCCTCGACATGCTCGGCCGCGAGTGCGACGTGGTGCCGAACCAGCAAGACGACAGCCTCCCGGCATCCGAACTGAAACGCCGAGTGGCACACGCCGACGGGCTGATGGCGTTCATGCCCGACCAGATCACCGCGCAGTTCCTCGACGGTTGCCCGCGACTGCAGGTGGTCGCCGGCGCACTCAAGGGCTACGACAACATCGACGTTCGCGCCTGCACCGAGCGCGGCATCTGGCTCACCCGAGTCGAGGACTTACTCACCGAACCCACCGCGGAATTGGCAGTCGGGCTGCTGATCGGCCTCGCTCGACACGTCGCGACCGGTGACCGCACCGTGCGAGCCGGTTTCCGCGGCTGGCGGCCGGTGCTCTACGGACGCACACTCGTCGGCTCCACGATTGGCATCGTGGGCGCCGGCGTACTCGGCCGGGCCGTGGCGCAAATGCTCTCCGGATTCAATCCCCGACTTCTCTACCACGACCCCGATCCGGTGCCGTCCGCAACCGCGGCGTCGATCGGTATGGAACGGGTGGAACTCGCCGAGCTTCTGCAGCACAGCGACTCCGTGGTGGTCTGCGCCCCCCTGACGGCGGACACACTGCACCTGCTCGACCACGAGGCGATGACATCGATGCGACCCGGAGCGCTGCTGGTCAACGTCGGACGAGGCTCAGTGGTGAACGAAGGCGCAGTGGCCGAGCTCCTGCGCAGCGGACACCTCGGCGGATATGCCGCAGACGTGTTCGAGTTCGAGGACCTCTCCCGACCCGACCGCCCCAGCGGCCTGCACCCGGACCTGATGGAACTGACGAGCCATACCCTCTTCACCCCGCACCTCGGATCTGCGGTCGCGACGGCACGCTTGGCGATCGAGGAACACGCGGCGAGATCCATCCTGCAATCACTCGCAGGCAAAATGCCCGACGGAGCCGTCAACGACCCGCGGAAACCGTCGACCTCCTCCGTTCCCGCAGTATGATCACGCCCATCAGCGACGCCGCACCCACCAAAACCAGTCCTCGGGTACCGGTGTACCTTTCCGCCGCCGACGCGCTCGCCGAGACAATTGCCAACCAGCCCGTCGGCACTCGGCTCCCCTCAGAAGACGAACTAGCCCGCATCCTGGGCGTCAGCCGGCTCACCGCCCGAGCAGTACTGACCGAGCTGGAGAGGCGCTACCTGGTGCGCCGCCGACAGGGCAGCGGCACCTTCGTGTCCCAACGCATCGACTACACCATCAGTCGACACATCCCACCGTCCTGGAGCGCAAGCGTCCGCAAAGCCGGATTCACCCCAGACGTTCGCACCACCGGATGGCGACTCGAGACCCCCCCAACCGAGATCCGTGGCCGCATGAAAGTCGGAGCACGCAGACAACTGCTCGCACTCTCCCGGAACCGATACATCAACCACGAGCTCGTCGGCTACGCAGACACCTACCTCGACCCCCAACTCGTCCCCGACCTACCCCAGATCCTCGGCCCAGCCGACTCATTGCACGACACCCTGGCCACCCACTACAAACTGGAACCCGAGCGCGGATGGTTCGGCGTCTCCATCGACCCCGCGCCACCCCACGTCGCCGAGCACCTCGAACTGAGCGGCCGCCCACCGGTCATCTCTATCCGGTCCCGCACCGATGCCGCCGCACGCAACCACCGCCCCGTGGAACTCACGATCTCCTGGCTTCGAGCCGACGTGTTCCGAGTCGAGGTCGACTTCGACACCACCTAATCAGGACGACAAACCCATCGCCCGCCCCGAATAGCCGCCAGGTCCTCAGCGCGGAGCAGGACGACCTCACCGTCGCGCCACACCCGCGGAATTATCGCAGGTAAACGGCAGTAACCGCAGCTACTGATACTTCCGTCATGTTAACGCCGATAATGTTGCGTTATGTCAGGTACTCCTGACGCGACCCGACTCTTGTGTCTGGTTATCCTGACACAGCGGGTCTACCCTATCGGCATGGGCTGGGTACACGAGAGCGCCACGCACTTGCACGAGGCGGCGTTGGTGCCGTTCTTCGAGGACGGGGCCGAGAGCCACGGGTCGACCATGGTCGACGGCGTTGACTACGAGATCGTCGGGACCGGCCGGCACCCGGACGAGGATCGTCGGCGGCCGTCGGCCGAGATCGTCGGCTGGCTGTTGTCCTGCAATTGCGCCCGGCGAACCAGCTCTGATGTGTCGACCTGGACCGATCCCGTCCAGTGGACGCGGGTGCCCTCAGCGTCCCTCGAGGACCTGGCCCGCCACCAGGTGTTCGCCCCCGACATCGACCTCGACGTCAACGTGCGGCCCGATGTCGCGGCGGCCGCCCAAGCATTGTGGCGGCGTGAGCATCTCGATTCGATCGACATCGACGACGAGATCCGGGCGGCCGTGGAGGCCCGCAGGGACGCCGACGCACTGCTCGACGCCGCGGTGGCCAAGGCCCGCCGGCTGGGTCGCTCGTGGGCCGACATCGGCGCGGCGACCGGCATGACCCGACAATCAGCCAACGAGCGCTGGAAAGACCGCACGTGAGTGCTGCCGGGCGAGTATCGTCTAATTCGATTCTGCCGCAGGTAGTTTCGAAATCTGATACTAGATATCATGTCGTCAGGACGGGCGTCGGCTGCCAGCACATGGTGACGGTGGTGCCGTCGGGTCCGGTGGTAAGCGCATGGGTGTCGCTGAGCGCAGTGATGAGTGCGAGTCCGCGGCCGCGGAAGCGCTGTGCGGGGCTGAGGTCCCAGGTGCCGGTGTCGGTGACAGTGATTTCGAGGGTGCCGCTGGGGCGGCGGCGGCTGCGCACGGTGACCGCGCCTGGCTCTCGAGCGTCTTTGTAGGCGTGTTCGGTGGCGTTGGCAATCGCTTCGTAGACGGCCAAGACGATGTCGGCGCGGCGTTCGGTGTCGGCCTCGACGGTTGCTGTCACCCACACGGTGAACAGTTCGCGCAGTCTGTGGGCGGCCTCGGCGGTGGCCTCGACCGATCGTTCGAAGTCACCGGTGGAGTCGCCATCGAGGTGCTGTGATGAGTCCACGCCGTCGTGTTTACCCAGTCGGGCTGCCGCTCATTCCGGTGGGTCTGGTCATGGCGGTGACGGCGTGGGCGAGGGTGGGGTAGAGGACGATTGTCTGGTCCAGGCCCATGAGCGTCAGCGGCCGCGACGTTGCGGGTGCGGCGGCCACGACTCCGAACAGTCCGGTCGGTGCGATCGCCTCGTGGGCGGCGACG
This sequence comes from Gordonia sp. NPDC057258, assembly GCF_042668985.1. NCBI lineage: Bacteria > Bacillati > Actinomycetota > Actinomycetes > Mycobacteriales > Gordoniaceae > Gordonia > Gordonia sp. NPDC057258. The sequence continues at coordinate 1,667 of NZ_JBHUXZ010000063.1, read as the reverse complement.
AGTGCGGCCATGCCGGCCGAGGCCAGGAAGTCGGTGGTGGTCAGATCGATGATCAGGCCTCGTGGTTGTCCGTGCAGCGCGTTCGTCACCTCCTCGGACAGTTGTGGTGCGGTGAGAACGTCGATGCTGCCTTGGACGGTCAGGATCACCAGTTCTTCGTGCTGCGCGGAGACGATGGTCATCAATGCCCGGCCGGCGGTGTCTCCGCTGTCGTCAACGAACACGGCATCGGGGTTGTCTGGCTGCACGGTGACTCTCACTTTCACGGAAGGGGGTCACACGACTTGCTGAGTGACCCGGTCCCGACCGACTACATGATCACGGCTATCTCAACGCCATCCAAACCTAGTCCGCCGCCACCGACGGCGCGCGAAGGGTGAAGTGACCTTATGTCACACATCGTTCGCGTACCTCCGGTTATCTGCCGGTAGCGTGAAGGAATGCCGATCGCGTTGACTACCTTGTTTCCCGACGGTTCTGTTCCCGATCGCGAATGGGTCTTGGGCCAGTCAATTCGGTTCGATCCGGCTGCGGTGCGCGCACGCTTGCCGGATGCTGCGATGTGGCCTGACGAGCTCGACAGTGTGTCGGCGGGCAGTGGTCGCTATCGAGTGGTTTCGCGCCGCGATGTCTTTGAGGTCGCAGCCCGAGCGGTGCAGGACGGGTCGCCGATCGTAGCGGCGCAACTGCACGTGGCGTGTGTGGTGTGGGGTACGAGTCCGGGCCTGACGATGGTGCGGGCGCTGCGTCCCCTCAGCCAGCCCGACGCCGCGGAGAAGCTCGCCAAGGCTCTGGCTGTCGTGCGGACCGAGGGGCCGGTCAGCGCCTACAAAGCCCTCAGCGGGCGCAACCGGTTGAAAATCACCGGACTGGCGGCGGGCTTCTTCACCAAGTTCCTCTACTTCGGCGGGTACGACGCCAATGCGTTGACAGGCCGCCCACTGATCTATGACAGCAGGGTTGTAGACAGTCTGCGTCGAGTGACCACCGAAGAGTGGGAGATCGACGGCCCGGCTGACATGTACGGCCGTTACCTTGATTTGGCTGCGGACTGGGCCCACGACTTCGACACCACCCCGGATGTGATCGAACGAGCACTGTTCGGCCGCTGACAGCCCTCACCGCACTCCTTTTACATGAGCAATCCGCCCCGGGGGGTCTGGTCAGGTCTGGAAGCAACCGGCGATCGCTGGCCCGGTGAGCTGGCATCGGTTCCGGGCAGATCATTGCCCGAGACATGGTCGTTCGCTACGTTCGCGAGAGGGATCGACACCAGACTGTGCCGTTGTTGGGAGGATCATCGTGGCTGATCACGACGTGCGATTCAGCGCCAGTAGGGTGCGCGTTGCTGGCATCGACTTCGAGTTCGATGTCGCGATCGACGGGAGAACTCTCGGCACCCTTTACGTTTCTGAGGGCAATCTGCAGTGGCGACCCAAGCACGGGCAGAAGCGTATTCCGATCTCGTGGAAGGAATTCGCTGAATGGGCCGAATCGTAGCCCGCAGGAGAACCCCACGGGTCGCCGGCACCGGCAATGCGGACGGCCGACGAGTGCAGTTATGCCTGCTTCAGAGCCTGCTGAATTAGGGTCCAGCCTGGGTTGAGGTTCCTGCTGCGGGGATGTGTCGGTTCCGGGGTGTGGTCGTGGTGATCGATCTAGGTGGG
>NZ_JBHUXZ010000062.1:0-11196 GCF_042668985.1 Gordonia sp. NPDC057258 | reverse complement strand
GAGCCGCGCTGAGCGCGGCTCCGGGCTATAAAGCTGTGTGGGAACGATCGGCGGAATCGAGTTCGCGGTACCGGTCTGGGCGACGGCTACCGCGCTGGTACTGGTGCTGGTGGTCGCGTGGGTGTTCGGCGTCGTCGCCCGGTGGTTGCTGCGCCGACGCGCCCGGCTCGACGCGACGACGGCGATGGTGCTGTCGATCCTCGGCACCGCGCTCGGCCTCTACATCGCCGGCCTCGTCGACAAACACCTCCGGGTGTGGAGCGTGACGACGGTCGTGTTGGGGCTGATCAGTTCGGTCGTGGCGGTCGGCGCCTACGGCCTGCTCGCGGCGCGGTTGCAACGTCAATCCAATTCCCCTGTCGCGCAGCTGCTCTCCGACGGCGAATCCGATCGGCTCGAGTTCAAGTCGACCGCCCGGGTCAACCTGCGCAGCGGTGAGAAAGACCCCCGGATGGAGCAGGTGATCGTCAAGGCGGTGTCGGCGTTCCTCAATTCCGACGGCGGCACTCTGCTGATCGGTGTCGCCGACGACGGCACCCCACTCGGTCTCGAACCCGACTTCGCGACGCTGAAGGTGCCCGACGCCGACCGTTTCGAACTGTGGCTGCGCGATCTGCTGACCACGACCCTCGGCCAGAACACCGCGGCGGCCGTCGGCATCACCGTCGAATCGGTCGCGCGGCCCGACGGATCGGGGGACGTCCCGGTCTGCCGGGTGACGTGCTCACCGTCCCCGCGGCCGGTCTACCTGCGGGCCGGGAAGAACGCCCCGCCCGAGTTCTGGGTGCGCGCGGGAAACTCCACCCGCCAACTCTCTGTCGATGCGGCCGCCGACTACGTCATGCACCGGTGGCCGCTCGGCGCCGGGCGGGCGATCGCGGCCCAGGTGCGCGCCGCCATCCGGTTCTCGGCGGGGTGAGCCGAAGTCTCGTCCCCATGAGCGACCTCGAAGGGCACATTGCCCTCCCACGACACTCACGGGGACGACACTTTCCACACCCGGCCCGACGAAGCCTAGGAACCGGCCCGTCGCGCCTGGCCACGCCCAAAGCCGGCACGACTACCGCCTGTGACCACCCCGGAGCCACCCAGATCCGCACCACGGTCCGGTTCTCGGCGGGGTGAGTCAAAGTCTCGTCCCCATGAGCGACCTCGAAGGGCATATTGCCCTCCCACGACTCTCACGGGGACAACACTTTCCACACCCGGCCCGATCTGACGAAACCACCGACCGGTTCCGTGCGTCAAAGCAGGTGTGACTTCGGATTGTGGCGTGTACTCGCTGAGAGAACTGACCGCGATGGGCTGGGTGCCCGATGCCATTGCGCAGGCGCGCAAGGCCGAGACCCTGACGTCGCTCCGATACGGCTGGGTGCGGACGTCCGCGGCGGACCCCCACGTCGTGTCCGCGGTGACGGCCGGAGGTGCGCTGTCCTGCATCAGCGCGCTGCGGTTCCATCAGCGGCGCGGCCTGCCGGATCTTTGGATACCGCCGGGCCACAACGAGACCCACGTTCGTCTCAGCAAACACGCGAAGTCCGCCACGAAGCCCAGCGGCCCGTTCCGGTGGTGCCAGGGCTTCGGCCGCCCGCTCCCCGTGACGACGGCCGTCGACCCGATCGCCGTGGCGGTCGGCTGCGCCGCACGGTGCCTTCCGGCCGAGGAGTGGATAGCGGTGGTCGACTCCGTCCTCAACACCACCGACTGGACCATCCCGGACCTCCAGGCCGAGATGGGTCGTGTGACCCGTGCTGTCTCGGCGATGTTCGACCGATGTGATGCCCGTTCGCAATCCGGCACCGAGTCGATCGTTCGGCTCCGGCTCATCGCGGCCGGATTCGACGTCGAGGTGCAACCGTCGATCGGCGACCGCGAACACGCTGATCTCCGCACGGGTTCGTTGCTCATCGAGTGCGACGGCGAGTCGTACCACTCCGACCGAGCCGCATTCCGCAACGACCGTCGGCGGGACCGGATGACCATGCTCGACCGCTGGATGACGATGCGCCTCACCTACGACGACGTGCTGTACGACTGGGAGGAGGTCCTCGAGGAGATCCGCGCGCTGACACGCCCCGACCGGCACCGCATCCGCCGACGGGGCGACCCTTCGTGACGGCCCTCCGCCAGCTCCGGGCGCTCCTCAGCTCAGGGAGCAGGGGGCAGGGCGTTCTTTCGGATTAGGGAGCAGAGGGAGGGCATCGCTTGCACCCCACACAGCAGCGGTTCTGAGGTTCTTTCGGATGCGGGCGAACGTCTCCGAATAAGGACCGTAACTGTCCGCATGCCCTGAGAAGCTGGTGTCACACCACAACCCCAGGAGGAACCGTGAACTGGACACTCGAACTCGTCATCCTGCCGGTCAGCGACGTCGACCGGGCGCGAGACTTCTACTCCAAGATCGGATTCAACGTCGACCACGATCACGTCGTGTCCGACGAGATCCGGTTCGTCCAGATGACCCCGCCCGGGTCGGCGTGCTCCATCGCCTTCGGCAAGGGACTGAGCGACGCGGAACCGGGATCGGTGAAGGGTCTGCAGGTCGTCGTCACCGACATCAACGAGGCCCGCGAGCAGCTGCTCGCGGCCGGCGTCGACCCCGGCGAGATCGACGAACAGGCGTGGGGCCACTTCGTGTACTTCGACGATCCGGACGGCAACCACTGGTCGGTGCAGTACATGCCGTACCGCCAGAACTGAGCCCAGGTGGCTACCGTGGGATATGCGCTCCCCCATCGACGACTACCTCGAACGCGTACTCTCCGAATGCCGCGACGACGACGGCGGTGAGGTCGCGACCGGCAATCGTGAACTCGAGCAGGCGGATCCGTCGTCGTTCGGTATCGCGTTGGCCACCATCGACGGCACCGTGTACACCGCCGGCGACGCCGACCACGAATTCTCCATCCAGTCCATCGGCAAGGTCCCGGCCTACGCGCTCGCCCTGCGCGACCGCGGGCTCGACGCCGTACTCGAACGCGTCGACACCGAACCGTCCGGCGACGCCTTCAACGAGATCTCGCTCGAGGCCGAGACCGGCCGACCGCGCAACGCGCTGATCAACGCGGGCGCCGTCGCCGTGCACGGGATGATCAACGGCGCGGATCCCAACGAACGCGTCGACCGCGTCATCGACCTCGTCAGCACTCTCGCCGGACGCGAGGTCTCGGTCGACAAGGAGGTCCACCGCGCCGAACTCGCCTCCGACGACCACAACACCGCGCTGGCCTACCTGCTGCGCTCGGCGGGCAAACTCGACTGCGAACCCGACGAGGTCGTCGACGGGTACGCCGCCCAGTGTTCGATCCGGGTCTCCTGCCGCGACCTCGCCGTCATGGGGTCGGTACTCGCCAACGGCGGACTGTCGACCGGCGACGACGAGCGCCTCCTGGAAGGCTGGATCACCCGGCACGTCCTGTCGGTCATGGCCACGTGCGGCATGTACGACGGCAGCGGCAGCTGGATGGCGACGGTCGGAATCCCCGCGAAAAGCGGTGTCAGCGGCGCGATCCTGGGCGTATTGCCCGGCCAGGTAGGGCTCGCGGTGTGGTCGCCGCAGCTCGACAGACAGGGCAACAGCGTGCGCGGCGTCGCCGTTTTCGAACGGCTGTCGCGCGACATGGAACTGCACATGATGCACGTGGCCCCCACCGGTCGGCCCGCGCTGCGATCGGTGACCGAACACGACGGCACGACAGTCGTCGAGCTGCAGGGCGACGTGCGCTTCGCGGGTGCGGAAATCCTCGCCAACCGTGCGTGCGAGGGGTTCGGCACCGACGCCGTCGTCCTCGATCTGACCCATGTCCGCGTGATGGACGACGCCGCCCGACGACTGATCGGCGAGGTGGCCCGCCGCCTCGGCGACGACTACGACGTCCGCATCGAAGACCCCGATGACATTTTCGACGAGGCTTCGGCTGACGACGACTTCTCTGATGGCGACGACACCCCGGACAGCGACGACACCCCGACCGTCGGAGACTCCTAGAGATCTCGGGACGAGTCCTGGCCCGCGGCAGTCAGCTCGCGGCGCTTCGCCAGCGCCGGCACGCCGAACCAGCGTCGGCAACTGCGGGTCAGCGTGCTCTGCTCGGAGTATCCGATCTGCCGCGCCACCGCCGCCAGCGGGACACCCCGATTCGACAGCAGTGAGACGGCGAGGTCGCGGCGCGCGTCGTCGACGAGTTGCTCGAACGTCGCGCCCTCGTCGGCCAGACCCCGCTGCACCGCACGCGGGTGCATCATCAGCAGCTTCGACACCGCCTCCAGCGTGGCCGCCCCCGCCGGCAGGGCGCGCACGATCAGCGCCGAGACCGCCTCGCCGAAGGCCCTCTCGCGATCGTGTCCGGTCATGAATCGGATGGCCACGTCGTAGGCCAGGGGGTCGACCCGCCGCAACGTCTGTTGCATCACCCCGCGGGGAAAGACCACCAGGTTGGCCGGCGCCTCGAACTCGACCGGGCAACCGAAATAGTCGGTGTAGACGCGCGGCTCGGACATCGGCGGGTGCGCCAAGGTGATCCGGTTCGCGCGGAAGCCGTGACCCAGCGTCATCGCGAACGTCGACCGGGTGACGCCCATCGCGAGTTCGACGACGTGCGGTCGGTACGGCACACGCTGCAGCACGGTATCGAACTCGTAGGCGATCTCCCGCTCGCCGTAGTGCATCTGAGCGCGGATGGCCGGGCTGTACACGTGTGCGAAGGCCGAGACCTGTCGAAACGAATCGCCGACGGTCTCGGCGTTGCGGGCGGCGATCGCGACCGGGCCGAGGATGTCGGGGTCCTGCCGGGCGGCGAGGCGCAGCCCGAAGTCGGGGACGTCGAACTCGGCCGCGCACAGACCGATGACCGTCGACAGAGCGGTGAACGGGACGAACCGGTCGTACGCGCCGACGACGGCCGGGTCGATGCCGACGCGGCCGAGGATCGCGCGGGCATCGCCATCGTGTTCGGCAATCAGTTCGGGTAACTGACTGAGCGAGGATGCGCAGATCAGATCGGCCATGGCACCAACTGTCAAGAAGTCGTCGTGAGATGTCAAGAACTCCGACCTGGGCGGGAGTGATCATGGACACACGCCGCCGACCGCTCGACGGCCGACACACTCAGCGAGGAGTACCCATGACCACCATCGACACCGTCCGCACGAGTTTCTTCATCGACGGCGGCTGGCGCGCGCCGGCCGGTTCGACGACGATCCCGGTCATCTCCCCGCTCACCGAGGAGCAGTTCGGCTCGGTACCCGAGGCCACCACCGCCGACGTCGACGCGGCCGTCGAGGCCGCCCGCACCGCGTTCCGGTCGTCGGGCTGGCGCGACCTGTCCCCTGCCGACCGTGCCGCACACCTGCGCCGGTTCGCCGACGAGCTCGACAAGCGCGCCGAGGATCGCGCGTCGGCGGTGACGTCCGAGAACGGCATGCCGATCGCGCTGGCGCGGTTCGCCGAGGGCGCCGCCCCGGTCCAACTGCTGCGCTATTACGCCGACCTCGTCGAGTCCACCCCGGTGGAGGAGACGCGTACCAGCCAGCCGTTGCCCGGCTCGACGATCGTGCGCCGCGAGGCCATCGGCGTCGTCGGGGCGATCGCACCGTGGAACTTCCCCGCGATCCTCTCGATGTTCAAGATCGCGCCCGCGCTGGCCGCCGGCTGCACCGTGGTTCTCAAGCCATCCCCCGAGACGAGCCTCGACGCGTACGTCCTCGCCGAGGCGGCCATCGCCGCCGACCTGCCCGCCGGTGTCCTCAACATCGTCAACGGCGGCAGCGAGATCGGCCGACACCTGGTGTCGCACCCGCACATCGACAAGGTCGCGTTCACCGGCTCGACCCCGGCCGGCCGCGAGATCGGCCGCGTCTGTGGCGAACTCATCCGTCCGGTGACCCTCGAACTCGGCGGCAAGTCCGCGGCGCTGGTGCTCGACGACGCCGATCTCGAGCAGACCGTCGGCGGACTCGCCACCGCATCCCTACTTAACACCGGCCAGACCTGCTACATGTCCACCCGAATTTTGGTGCCCGGCAGCCGTTATGACGAGTACCTCGACGCCATCAGCGCGATGTGCGCGTCGCTGCCCGTCGGCGACCCGATGGACGAGACCGTCGCGGTCGGTCCGCTCGCCAGCGGCCGGCATCGCGACCGGGTGCTGTCCCTCATCGACCGCGGCCGCACCGAGGGCGGCACCGTGACCACCGGCGGCGGCACGCCGTCGGGTGTCGACCGCGGATTCTTCGTCGAGCCGACCGTCTTCGGAGGCGTCGACAACTCGGCCACCATCGCCCGCGAAGAGGTCTTCGGCCCGGTCCTGACCGTGCTGCGCTACGACGACGTCGACGACGCCATCGCACTGGCCAACGATTCGTCGTACGGGCTCGGCGGAACGGTGTGGACCTCCGATCCCGACCGCGGCGTCGACGTCGCCCGTCGCGTCGAGACCGGCTCGTTCGGCGTCAACTACTTCAACCTCGACTGGGGTTCGCCCTTCGGCGGCGTCAAGGCCAGCGGCATCGGCCGCGAGCTCGGCCCCGAGGGCCTGGCCGCCTACCAGAACCTCAAGTCGATCTTCCTGCCCGCCTGACACCCGTCTCGTTCATTCACACTCGTACACAACACATTCCAAGGAGGCGATCGGCCATGTCCGATGCCGGAGTCACTGCTGCCAAGGCACTGGTGAACGACACCCTCGCCCTGCTCGACCGGCTCACGCCCGCCGACTGGGCGGCCGACAGCGCCTGCCACGGCTGGCGCGTCCACGACGTCGTCACCCACATGGGCTTCTTCTTCAACTTCATCGCCGACCCCGACCTGGTCTTCCCCGACAATCCGAGCGGAAAGTCCGAGCGACTCAACGACGCCGCGGTACGCGAGCGGGCCGACTGGTCGTCGGAACAGGCTGTCGAGTATTACCGCGCGCAGTCCGAGGCCGGCTTCGCGACCCTGGCCGCGTTGCAGGGCGAGGACCTTCGTGACCAGCCGCTGGACATGCTCGACCTGGGCACCTACCGGCTGCGCCAGCTCAGCGACGCCGTCGCCTTCGACCACCTCGTGCATCTCACCAGCGACCTGATGCAGCCGTTCGGACCGCTGGACGCCGCCGAGGTGTCGGTGAGTGCGGCCATCGATCCCGCCATCGACTGGATGATCGCCGGCCTGCCCCAGATGAACGGTGCGGCACTGTATCCCACACTCGTGAGCCCGATCGGCCTGCGGCTCACCGGCGCGACGGACCGTTCGTTCGTCCTCGACCGCGACACTGCGGGCACGATCGTCACCGTGCGCGAGACCGCCGACCTGCCGGCCGATGTCGCCACCTCCTCGGCCACCGACTTCCTGCGCTGGGGCACCACCCGCAGCGCCTGGCGCTCGGCGGTCACCGTCAGCGGCGACCGACAGCGCGTCGTACGCGTCCTCGACGCCGTCGACATCGTCTGAACTCACTCAATTCGTCTCACCCAGAACAGAAACGGAGTACCCCCATGTCCGAGTACCGGAAGGACAAGGTCATCGTCATCACCGGCGCCGGAAGCGGCTTCGGCAAGCTGATCGCGGAGAAGACCGCGGCCGCCGGCGCGCACGTCGTCGGAGTCGACGTCAACGCCGACAACGTCAACGCCGTCGTCGAGGGCATCCGCGCGGCCGGTGGTTCGGCGCTCGCCCAGGTCGCCGACGTCACCGACATGGAGCAGGTCGCCGCGGCGGCGAACGCCACCGTGGAGCACTTCGGCGCCATCGACGTCCTCGTCAACAACGCCGGCGTCATGCCGCTCGCCTACTTCGCCGACCACGCCCGCGCCTGGCAGAAGTGGCACGCCGCCATCGACATCAACATCAAGGGCGTCGTCAACGGCATCTCCGCGGTCTACGACCAGATGATCGCGCAGGGTCGCGGCCAGGTCGTCAACATCTCGTCGATCTACGGCAATGCCGGCATCGAGGGTTCGGGCGTGTACAGCGCGACCAAGGCCGCGGTCACCACCATCTCGGACTCATTGCGCATCGAGGCCAAGGGCAAGATCAAGGTCACCACCGTCAAGCCGACCGGCATCACCGGCACCAACCTCGCCAGCTGGATCGTCAACGACACCGCGATCATGGGCCTCGTCGGCCAGCGCGCCGCCTCCTACGGCGAGCACGTCACGGCCCTTCTGAACGACGACCTGCCCGCCGAACTCACCGACGTCGACTCGATCAAGTACTGGCTGATCAAGCCCGAGGATCTCGCCGACGCCGTCGTCCACGTCATCGACCAGCCGTGGGGCATCAGCCTTTCCGACGTGACCGTGCGTGCCAGCGGCGAGGACTACCTGTACTGATCGACCGGTTCGACCCGCTAGGAGCTTTCTGATGTACCCCGGAGCCCACCTCTCCACCCGACCCAACGATCCCGCGGTCATCATGGCCGACGGGAGTGAAACGGTCACGTTCACCCAGTTGGAGACCCGGTCGGTCCAGGTCGCCCGGGCCCTGGCCGACCGCGGCCTGCGGCCCGGCGACCACCTCGCGGTGCTCGCCACCAACACCGCGCGGATCTTCGACATCTATTGGGCGGCAATGCGGTCGGGCCTCTACCTGACCATGGTGAACTGGCACCTCACCGCCGCCGAGAGCGCCTACATCGTCACCGACTGCGGCGCGAAGGCCCTCATCGTCGACGCCGCTCTCGCCGACCTCGGCGCCGAGCTGATCCCGCTCACCCCCGGCGTCGAGACACGTTTCGCCTACTCCGGCCGGATCGAGGGTCACGACGATCTCGACGCCGCCGCGGCGGCGCAGTCGACCGAACCGCTCGCCGACCAGCCGCGAGGCGCGGACATGCTCTACTCGTCCGGCACCACCGGACGACCGAAGGGCATCAAACCCGAACTGCCGAACCGGCAGGTCGACGAGCCCGGCGACACCATGATCGCGATGAACCAGTCCGTGTGGGGCGTCGGTCCCGACACCGTATACCTGTCGCCGGCACCGCTGTATCACGCTGCGCCGCTCCGCACCTGCGCCTCGGTACAGGCACTCGGCGGCACGGTGGTGGTGATGGAGCGGTTCGACGCGGAACGGGCGCTGGCCCTCATCGAGGAACACCGCGTCACCTACAGCCAGTGGGTGCCGACGATGTTCGTGCGCATGCTCCGACTTCCCGAGGAGGTGCGGGCCCGGTACGACACGTCGAGCCTGAAGGTCGCGGTGCACGCCGCCGCGCCGTGTCCCGTCGACGTCAAACGGGCCATGATCAACTGGTGGGGTCCGATCCTGTCCGAGTACTACTCGTCCACCGAGCTCAACGGTCTCACCATCGTCGACACCCCGGAGTGGCTGGAGTACCCGGGCACGGTGGGGCGCGCCGTCCTCGGCACGATCCGGGTCTGCGATCCCGAGAGCACCGAGGTGCCGCCGGGAACGATCGGCACGATCTACTTCGAGCGCGACCGGCTGCCGTTCGAGTACCACAATGACCCCGAGAAGACCAGTGGCGCACAGCATCCCGAGCATCCGACATGGACGACCACCGGCGATTTCGGTTACGTCGACGACGATGGCCACCTGTTCCTCACCGACCGCGACTCGTTCCTGATCATCTCCGGCGGGGTGAACATCTACCCGCGGGAGATCGAGGATGCACTCCTCGCCCACCCGTCGGTGCTCGACGCCGCGGTCATCGGCGTACCCGACCCCGATCTCGGCGAGCGGGTGACGGCGGTCGTGCAACCGGTCGAGGGACAGGACGGGGGCGACGAGCTCGCCGATGCATTGTTGGATCACCTCCGACCGCGGATCGCGAAGTTCAAGCTGCCGCGCGAGGTCATCTTCCGGGACACGTTGCCGCGCACGCCGACCGGGAAGTTGGTCAAGCGCAAGCTGTGACCCTTCGTGGCAGGGAGCGGACGCGGGCGTCCGACATTCATGCTCCCTGAGGTGCGAGCAAAGCGAGCCACGAAGGGGCTCGCAAGGTCCCTCACCAGGCCCTTCGTGGCTCGTCGACCTCGACGCGCTCCTTCGTCGCTTGCTCGGCCCGGCGGCTTGCGCTCCTCGCACCTCAGGGAGCATGGGTTATGCGGTTCTTCGGATTGGGGAGGGGTGGGGGGTCGCTTGCGCTCCTCTGCACCTCAGGGAGCGGAGGCCGGAGGGGGTCGCGCTCCCTGAAACCGCGCACCGTGGCGTCCGGCCGGTCCTAGACTTGCCGGATGTCGGAAGGATTGTTCCGCTGGTGCATCGCGGTTGTTGCCGCGATTGTGGTGTTCGTCGGTGTGACACCGTCGGCAGTGACAGCAGCGCCGGCGGCCGTGTCGTCGTCCGACATCGCCACCGAATGTGCGGGCAAGCCCGTCCGGGTCGCGGTCCGGTGGTACTTCCCGCCCGGTGAACCCTCGGCGATCGTGTGGTTGCAGCACGGCTTCTCCCGCACGGCGGCCAACCTCGACGCATTGGCCCGCGCGTATGCGAAAGCCGGGTTCCTCGTCGTGAGCCCGACGCTGGACTCCGTCAACCTCGGCGGGTGTGCCGTCGCCTACAACATCGCCGACAACGCCGCGTTCGCAAGGACCATCGGCGGGGTCTTCGGTTCCGGCCGGGACACCGGCAGTCCGCTCGCGACAAGCCTTCGCAAAGCACGCGATTCCGCCCACCGCCCCGACGTGACGATGCCGTATCGGATGATCTTCTCCGGACACTCGGCCGGCGGCGAGTTCGTCGTCGTGGCGGCCGACGCACTCCGCCGCGCCGACCCCGTCGCCTACCGACGCCTGGCCGGCCTCATGCTGTTCGACCCCGTCAACTCGTTCTTCGGCGTCAACTTCGCCACCGCCGCAGCATCTCTCGCCGCCGCCGAGCTACCGATCCGGGTCATCGCGTCGCAACCGTCGGTATCCAACAACTTCGGGCAAGGCGTGTCCGTCCTCCAGGAGACAACGCGGCAGGAGTTTGTCGGCTCGCGCCTGGTGACCGGAATCCACATCGACGCCGAAGGCGAGTCGACCGACCTGATCGGCGAACTGTCCGAGCTCGCCGTGCCGCGTCCCCGCAACGGGCGGGTCATCCGCACGCTGGCCACCGGCTGGTCGTCGGACATGGTGGCCGACACCGCGACCCCGACCTACTACCCCGGCGGCCGTTACTACGACCTGCTGCTCGAAACCCGCACCGTCACAACACTGCCCGTTCCCTAGAAACGACGCGGCCCCCGCACTCGCGATGAGTGCGGG
>NZ_JBHUXZ010000061.1:0-11792 GCF_042668985.1 Gordonia sp. NPDC057258 | reverse complement strand
AAGTCCTTGGATGGAAAACTCCCGCCGAAGTCTTTGGCGAACAACTACACTCGCTACAACAACCCAGTGTTGCATCGACCGATTGAACGCGCCCAATTCCGATCGCGAAAATTCGTACACGCCTTGAACACTCATGGACTCACGGGGTCGATGGGCAAAGTCGGAGCGTGCGGGGACAACGCAGCGATGGAGAGTTTCTTCGCACTCCTGCAACGCAACGTGCTCGACCGCCAACGCTGGGACACCCGCGAGCAGCTTCGGATCGCGATCGTCACCTGGATCGAACGGACCTACCGCCGCCGGCGCCGGCAAGCCCGCCTCGGTCGGTTGACGCCTGTCGAGTTCGAAGCAATGATCAACACCGCCGCTGCCGCGGCATGACACCCAAACTGTCACCTATCCGTGCAGCAGTCCCCATCGGCAAATGCATTGCTTCTATAGAAGTGTGCCCACCGAACGCTGACGACGTTCGGTGGGCACACTTGCGCCCTATAGCGGCGCTAATTCGATACAACCGGCAGCTCGCCCTGCTCATGCTTCGCGCGTAACACCTTCTTATCGAACTTGCCCACGCTCGTACGCGGTACCTGCTCCACGAACGTCCAGTTCTTCGGGATCCACCAGTGCGGGATCTCCTCCGGGCAATTTCTTAGGCACCACTCGTGAAGCGTGTCAGCCGACACCTCTCGACCCGGTACCGGAACCACCACAGCGAGAGCTGTTTCCTGCCAACGGGGGTCGGGCATCGCGACAACCGCGGCCTCGGCGACATCCGGGTGCGACATGATCCAGTTCTCGAGCTCCACTGACGAGATCCATTCGCCCCCTGACTTGATGACGTCCTTGGACCTGTCGGTCAGCGTCAGGTACCCGTCCGGGCTGATGTGTCCCACGTCGCCCGTCCGCAACCAGCCACCCCGAAACCTCTCGGCGTCCTCGAGCCGGTAGTAGCTGCCTGTAACCCACGGACCCCGCACTTCGAGTTCGCCGACGGACTTGTCGTCACGGGGAACCGGCAGGCCGCCCTCGTCAATGAGGCGCATCTCCACCCCGCAAATTGCCCGTCCCTGCCGCTTGCGGTAAGACATTTCCTTTGTGGGGCTGATCCCGGCGGGAGGCCGACTTACCGCCGCAAGCGGCGACGTCTCAGTCATGCCCCAAGCCTGAATAATCTGTACGCCGAAGCGGTCCGCAAACCCCTCGATCAACGACTGCGGGACGGGCGCTCCACCACAGGCGACAAGGTCGATCGATGACAAGTCGACACCCGGATGCGCGGTACCGTACTGGAGAAGATCGTTCCAGATTGTCGGTACTGCTCCTGCCTTCGTGGGGCGATGTTGTTGGATCATGTCAGCGAGTGGCGCTGCTTGAAGGTATCGATCAGGCATCAGCAAGTCCGCACCCGCCATCAGCGACGCGTAGGGCAGACCCCAGGCGCTAGCATGAAACATCGGCACGACGGGAAGTACACGATCGGCTTCTGCGATCGCCAGAGCGTTACCGGTACAAGCTGCCATGGAGTGCACAAACACTGAGCGATGACTGTAGACGACCCCCTTGGGATCGCCTGTGGTGCCGCTCGTGTAACACATACCCGCAGCCGACCGCTCGTCGGGATCAGTCCAAGAGAACATTGGTGATTCTGCTGCGAGCGCGTCATGGTATCGCATCACGGTCACGCCGTGGCCGTCGAGCGGGGAGGTGTCACCGTCGCCGGTAACCAACACAACCCGAACCGTCGCCAAGCCTGGTAGGACCGCCGCCAACAATGGCACCAGCGACCCGTCCACGATGATGACTTTATCTTCGGCGTGGTTCGCGATGAACTGCAGTTGAGCCGGTGATAAACGGATGTTCAACGTATGCAGCACCGCGCCCATCGCGGGTACCGCAGCGTACGCCTCGAGGTGTTCCTGGTTGTTCCACAGCATCGTTGCCACGCGGTCGTCGCCGACCACGCCAGCCCCACGCAGAGCGTTCGCCAGACGTGCGCATCGCTCTTCAAGATCGCCGTAGGTCGCATACCGGGTAGAACCGTTCGCGGAATAGGTAATCACCTGTCTGGCAGTATGATTGGTTGCGACGTGGCGCAGTATCGATGACACTGTCATCGGCACCTCCTGCATGGTGCTTTTCATTAAGCTCTCCTTTCGCGGCGGACGCTGGACTATTCAGCAGGTCCGTAATCCTGGATCTGCCAGCCGTTGTCGGTCTTCAGTACGACTACTTTCAACAGTGTGGGGAGTTCGCTCGGCTGGGGGTTCTGAACATTCTGGGTCTTCTGGGTGGCGAAGACGAGCACCGTGTATTCCCCCCGGCTTTCGCTGGCGCCCCCGGTGACACTGGTCGCCAGTACGCGGCCCGACGCTTGGACCTTGGCCTGTTCCATGATTTGGGTCAAGGTGGGTTTGACATCGTCGTATCGCTTGACTAAGGCATCGCTGGCGTTCTTCTTCACTTCGGTAAAAAAAGCGCCGGTGTTTTGGTAGCTGTAGGTGAGCGACTTTGTGGTGTAGTCCGATGCTGCCTGCGCTGCTTGCGCTCGTTCTGTGGCAGCGTTCTCCACGGACGTCTTTGCTTCCCGCATGTCGATGTAGAGGTAAGCAAAGAGCCCGGCCAGCACCGCGAGTACCACCACGAGAGCGCGGACGGCCACCGCCTGGAGGCGTGCTGATCTCCATCGGTGCCTGGCCTCGGACGTCGGGGGGCTTGCCTCGTCCGAGGCGGGAACGTCTTGGGACGTCACAGATTCTGTGGCACCAGTGGCGTCGCTGCGATCTGCATTGTCGGAAGCCGCAGACAGCTCATCCTCAGTGCCGCTGTCGTCGGATTCTGGTCCGTTGTCTTGTGCCGTCATTTGCTGCCTTCTGTGAATGCTGGAGTGGGAACTATACATCGGGCGTCAGCGAGGTGATGGCGTGACGGCGATCGGAATCTGCGCCTGCCCCCGATGTGACGCTGGGAATGTTCTAGCCAGAAGATCACCGATCGATCCGAAGTCGATATAAGTGTCTGCGACTTTCGCCGTCGCCGGCTTCACAGCGCGGGTAATGGCGACTATGTCGGGCTGAAGTATCTGGATGTAGCCGCTGAGCTTTTCCACTAGCTTCAGGATCGGCGGCCATTTGTCGTAGGACGTAGAAGTGAAAACGATGAACGCACGTTGGATTCTCGCCAAACCGTCGACGGCATCCGGGGTCCGGACCGACGCGGTACTGAGCACACCGCCCACGTTCGACATAAGGCCCAGGAGGAACTCGGCATTGTCCGCAGTGGTACGGACGGCACCGTCGTCACCGACGAAGTCCACGAGGCGGTGCATCATGTCTCCGATCGTGTCGAGGTCCTTTTGCCGGCCATCGACTGCCGCCGAGATCGTCTCGTTGATGGACTGAATCGATGCTGGATCGAGCGCGTCGGCCACTGCCGACATTTTCGGGAGTACCTGGGGAACGGATTGGGACACGTGGATGGCGCTGGCGGGCACTAGGTCCCCACTACGCAAGTACTCACTGGTGGTTGCGCCCGGTGGGATGAAGTTGATGTATTGTTCTCCCGCGACCGAGAGGTTCTGGATCGTCATGACACTATCGCGAGGAATTTTATAGCCGGAGTCGATGGACATGTCGACGGCGAGCTGATTACCTGTGACGCGAATTGATGTCACCTTGCCCACCGGCACCCCCTCTAGCATTACCGGTGATGTGTCGAGCAGGCCACCCGAGCTCTCGAGTATGGCCGAGATCGCGTAGTCGGAGCGGAACGGGTTTATCCGTGCCACGTCGATGATCAAGTATGTTGCTCCGACGAGGAGAACAAGGACAAGGGCAACCAGCGATATGAGGGTGCTGCGGATCATGGCATCATTCCGATCGCTCGCAATACGGTTATGAACGACTCGGCATCACGCCGCGCCAGATCTCGGCCATCGATCGACACATCAGAGACGTTGATATCTGGCGAGCTGACGAATGGGATGAGCTTCTCGCGGATTACACGAGCCGCCTTGTCGGAAACATCTTTGGAGTAGATGTCTGAGTACGCGATGGACGCGACCACTGGCGCGATCGCGCCCACCGTTTCCTTGATGCGGGAATACTCAGGGTCGACGATACGGCCTGCAGATACCGCGAAGTCGCGCAGATTAGCGATGAGTAGCGCTACATCAATTAGCGAGTAGCCCAGGCCATAAAAGTTCACTCCCCCCTTGGTCAACATTCGGTCTGTACCTGACGGGTCGGCCAGGATCACTTTAAGTGTGCGATCGGCCGACTGCAGGATTACGTCGAGTTTGTCGGTGTTGGCAGACACCTCAGACACGGTGCGCAAGGTCGTGCGGTAGAGCGCATCGAACTGGGCAGGATCACTCGGAAAGGTCGAGTTCAGCGTCGATATCGCGGTATGGATTTTATCGAGTTCGCCCCCGCCCAATACGTTAGCCATACCCCGCATCACGTCCTCGACGTTGGCAGCCGGTTCGGTGCGTGTGAGTGGTATTACCGATCCCGCGTGCAGCAAGGCTTGGGTGGACTGCTGTGCAGGGGGAAGGATGGCCACGTAAATCTCGCCCAGGAGAGTGTCTTGGCGGAGCTCTGCGCGCGAATCTTCCGGCAATTGAGCGTCTCCATTAATTCGGGCGGCAACCAGCGCATGGCCTCCGTCGTACGCGACGCTGGTGACGGTACCGACGTCAATCCCTCGAGAGAGGACTTTGGCACGGGCAGGCAAGTTCAGAGCACTCGTGAACTCGATCTCGATGTCGTAGCCGTCTCGGGCGTGTGATCCCCCGATGGTCGGCGGGTTGTCGGCACTGATGCTGCAGGCGGCAAGGGCGATAGTCGCTGCGAACAGCGTCACGATCGCGGCCGTAACACGGCGGAGGTAGCGGTAGATCATCATCGAGATTGCCCTCCGATCAGGTTAGCGATCGCCGCCGCTTCGTTACCCGTCGCGCAAACGTCCTTGACGGAAGGAGGAGCGCACGCGATTTTGACAGTCTGCAGCGGTACAGACATTGCGAATGCCCGCAGGATCGACTTCGCATCCGGATGCTCAACGATGAGGTCAGCTGTTCGAGCGGCGACGGCCGCCAGTATGTTCTCTTGCTTGCCCGCTTGCGATAGGAGAGGAACCGCAGCATCACCAAGTGAGAAAATAGGTGGCCCGAAGTCAGACGATAGTCGCGACAGGATAGGGACGAAGGTGCCTGCGTACTCTGTCGCGGCGCCGAATGTTTGACCGAAAGCAACAATCACCTCAATCGCGCCGACGAAGTTGTCGAATAGCTGGGTCACCTCAGTACTGTTCTCGGTGGCAACACCGGTTAAGGTGGCGAGGTTGGCTACAATCCTGCGTATCTGACCGTCACGCCTGGCCGGATCGTTGATCAGCGCGGCCGAATCCTCGAGAATGCCGGAAATATCACCCTGAGTCCCGTCCATGTTCTTGGAGACGAGCGTAAGTGCTTGAAGAATCGCATCCGTGTTACGTCCGTCGTCTTTGACGAGTTCGTCTGAAAGAGTGCTAATCGCGTCGAGTGTCTGACTAATCCCCAGTGGGGTCCTGGTATTTGTCAGTGGGATGCACTCAGCCGACTTGTAATATTCTCCGCCACGATAGGGCTGGGTGAACTCGATTTGTCGTTCGGTGACAATCGAGGTGGACACCAGGGTCGCCCCCACATCTGCGGGAAGTGGCACGGTCTTGTCGATCCGCATGTCGACACGCACACCTTTCTGTCCCTCCTCGTGGATGCCTACGACGCTGCCCACCTTCTTGCCGAGCATCGCGACGGAATTGCCTTCGTACAGACCTGATGCGTCAGAAAACTCCGCACATAGTGATCGCGTGTCGTCGTCGGCTGTCGCATAGTCGATTCCGACGCCGCCGATCACTACTGCCAGTGTGACAATGGTGGCGATCGGGATCAGATGCCGACGCATCCGCTCCGTCAACATTTGTTATCACCAATCGGGATACAGACGCGGACGGTCGGTTCAGGACTCGCAGGTCCGACCTGCGGAGCATTGAGGAGAATGCTCAGTCTTCTGGTGATCTGATCGACCTGGGCCAGCGCGTCTTGGTAGGCGGGCATCTGGGCCGACACCTTGTTTAGAAGGATCTTAAACTGCTGTACCGATGGTTCTATACCGTCGCGGTACGCGACAAGCGGCCGGGTCAGCAACTTGAAAAGACGACGTAGATAATCGAACCCGCTCTGGACGTTGGCGATGTCTGGTCCAAGGGTGCGGGCAAGGAAGCTGAGCTGGCGTAGGAAGTCCACGAGTACCTGCTTGCGGTTTGCGAGGGCAGCGACATACTCGTCGGACAAAGCCACCGTCTTGTCGAGTTGTGCGTACTGACGCTCCAGCAAGTCCATCAGGCTGCTCGCGTTTTGCAGGGCATCAGGGATATTGGTGTTTCCGTCGGAAAAGGCATCCTGTAGCAACGCCGCCGTGCGCCGTAGATCAACACCACGCACGTCACGGAACACCGGTGTAGATGTCTCCAGGGTGCTGGAAATATCATAGGTGCTGCCTGTCTGCACCAGTGGGATCGCGCCGTCAATGGCCGACGGGCCTGAACCTGGGTCGAGGTCCAATACACGTCCACCGATAGGGGTGAGGAGACGGACGTTCGCCGTCGCGTCCGACCGAACGGCAATCGAGTCATCCAGCCGGAACCGCACGGTGATGAACGTTCCGGTCAGGTCGACCGACGCTACCTTGCCTTTCCTGATCCCGGCGATACGTACCTGGTCGCCAGCTTCCAATCCGCCGGTATTGACTAACTCCGCGCTGTAGATAGTTTGTCCGGGCGGCGAGATATACACAGCTCCGGCGGCGACGAGACCGGCCACCGTGACCATCGTTACGACCCCCGCCAGGATGAGGTCCCGCCGACGCTGCGGGCGGTGATGCGGACGCTTGCCGAAGAAACGGGTCACTGGCACACCACCAGTCGTTGACCCATCAGGGCGATCTGCACTGTTCTCGGTAGGTCGAGCACCCCTCGGGCACACCCTGCCGCCGAGGGCGGGGGAGTCGCGTTGGATGTTGCGGCCAGGGCGTCCAGGAGCGGCTTCAGGAGAACGGCACCATTCAGTAGGCCTTCTGTATCCCCTGGCTCCCGCACTAATCTCTGAAAGATAGCCGCGAAGCTGGTGTCGTAGGTCGACTCGATCTGCTCACCGGCGAGTACAGTCTTTGCCATCGAACGGTTGACCTCTCGCAGCGAGGCCCGCAGTCGATCGCTCACGCGGCTGAACGCATCGACGATTGACCCCAATTTGTCTATCAACTCAACCAGTTCAGCGGAGCGCCCCATCAACTGGTCGGACACCTGCCCCAGGCTCGTCACAATATTGGTGATGATCTCTGAACGCTGGTTCCCGTAATCAGTGATGTTCGCGACTTGCTTCATGACTGGTGCGATACCTCGACCGTCTCCCTGGGCAACCCGTAGAAGGTTCGACTGAAGCTCGTTGATTTCCGCAGTATTCAATGTATCGAATACTGGTTTGAAACTGTTGAATAGTGTCGATACGTCGAAGGACGGGACGGTCTTCTCGAGTGCCACCTGTGTGATCGAGTCCTGGTCGGCGCCTTGTCCGGCATTGATGAGTTCCACATACCGCTGCCCCAGCAGATTTTGGTAACGCACAGCGGCAGTCGTCGCGGGGGTAATCGCGACACCGTCATCCAGTTGGAAACGGACGATCGCTGTTGAGCCCTCGAGATCGACAGCCGTTACATATCCCACTTTCACTCCAGCGAGTCGTACCCCGTCGCGGGGCTTGAGTCCGGAAGCGTCGGCAAACACCGCGGAACGCTGCGAACTGGGTGATCCTTCGTTGGTCGGCTGCAGAATCGCGATGATGACATATGAAAGGACTCCGATGAGAGCGATGAACGCGACGATTTTAATGATTGTGGGTGTTAGAGACCTCAGAGTCATCGCGTGGCACCCCCCATTCTCAATGCGCCTTGTAGGGCAGGCGACGTCTGGACCACCAGTGCTAGCTGGAGCTGGACCCGTTCGTTGAATTTCGGCAAGGCTTTGTCGATGCCATCGAGGATCTGCGGGATCGTGTACACCGTGCGAACTAGCCCCGAGGCGGATCTGGCGACGGGCCGCGCTAGGTCAAGGCCGACGTCTAACAGCGAACTCAGGGCTGGGTAATTCTTATCGAGCAGGCCGCCGAGCCCACCGAAAAGAACCTTTCCCGTGTCGCCGAGATTACTCTTCGTGCGGTCGATGTTTTGTTGGGTGGCGAAAAAGTCAGCGATATCGACGTTCTTCAAGACGCCAGGGACAAACGGCGTCATGAAGTCGGCGACTCCGGTGGACAGGTTAGCCGCAATTCCTAGGTCCTCCCCGACCGGCCGTTTCTGGACATCTCGCGTGAGTTGCGCAATCTGGAGAACGAGTCTTCCGCTATCAGCCATTGCCTGCGAGTCCTCAACGATGAACCTCACTACCGCTTCAAATGAGGGCTGGTCCAGTGCCTCGACCAGCGTGGAGATCTTGCGAACAAGCGTTGACACCGAGGTCTGTTCAGATTGCAACCTGCTCACGTAGACACTCCCGCCGGAACCGATGGGTGGTCCTTGTCCAGGATCTACGATCTCCAGTGCAGTTGGTCCCAATGCGTTTGACGAGGTGTAGTTCACCGTCATGCCCTGCCGGAGAACTAGGTCGTTACCGGAACCGGTGAGGTTGATTTTGACCGCCGCGCCACGGTCTCGAACCGCGATGCTCGAGACCTCCCCCACGGTGAACCCAAGGTACTTCACATCCGATCCCCCCTTCAATCCGTCGCCTATCGCGTCGGTGTTGATGGTCAACGACGTGTGATCGCTGAAGTCGCCGTTAGCGTCACTTATCAGTAAGTAGGCAGCTATCGCGCCGAGGATCAATAGGGCGACCCCCCGAAGGGCCAGGTTCCCGTGCGACGGCTCGCGTCCGGACGGATCATGAAAGACAGCCACTGAACCCCCTACCCTGAAATCCGTACGCCGGAATCGAATCCCCACATCAGAAGGGTCAAGATCATGTCCTCCACGACGATGACTATGAGGCTCGTGCGGATCGCTCGACCGGACGCTCGACCCACCCCCTCAGCTCCGCCTGTGGCGAAGTAGCCCTGATAGCTATGGATAATCACTACAGAAATGACAAATACAAGAACTTTGATAAGCGAGAAGGCAAGATCCTGAGGTTTGAGGAACTGGTCGAAATAGAAATCGTAAGTGCCGCCGGATTGGCCGTGAACTTGTGTGACGACGAGTTTGGCGGCCCCGAATCCGAGAATAAGCGCGACGATGTACAAAGGAATCACGGTCGTGATCGACGCAACTACGCGAGTGCTGACGACGAATGGAATAGGACGTACCGCCATAGCCTCGAGAGCGTCGATCTCCTCGGAAATGCGCATCGAGCCGATCTCAGCTGTCAACCGGCAGCCGGCTTGTGCTGCGAACCCGATCGCCGCGATCATTGGCGCAAGCTCTCGGGTGTTGGCATAGGAAGAGATGAACCCCGTCAGTGAACCCATCCCTACGAGGTCCAGAGAGGCGTAACCCTGGATACCGATTGAGGCGCCGACGGCGATGCCGAGGATGGCGAGGACGATGGCCGTTCCACCACCGACCAAGACTGCACCTCTACCCCAGGCGAATTCTTGTATGTAGAGCAGGGTTTGGCGTCGGTAGGTGGTGATCACATGGCGGATGCCGAGGACCGCGGCGATCACAAAGGTCGCGACGTGCCCCAAGCGTTCAGGTACGTGTACAACTGGCGCGATCACGGCTTCGACAGGGCGGGTGGCGGCGGAGAACCTCCGGGAGGGAACGGTGGTCACGAGGCGTTTCTCATCCAATAGTTTGGGGGACGAACATGGTTGTTAATTGCGTGATAAAGACATTGATCACGAAGCATGCGACGACGCCCAGTACTACGGTGGCATTTACTGAGGTTGCGACGCCTTTAGGGCCGCCTTTCGTCGACAGGCCGCGGTGACAAGCAATCGTCACCACTACAAGTCCGAACACAAGCGATTTGCATAGAGCGACAACGATGTCTGTTATCGATGCGAACGAAGCGAACGAGGCGACGTAGCTGCCTGGTGTGATGCCTTGGACGTCGACGCTGATGGCGTAGCCCGCCAGCAGCCCGGTGAAGACGATTAGCATGCAGAGCAGCGGCGCGGTGATCAACACAGATACGAACCGGGGCGCTACGACTCGCCTGATCGGATTGAGTCCGAGTGTCTCCATGGCAGCAATTTCTTCGCGAATCGTTCGAGCACCCAAATCAGAGGCAATCGCTGATCCGGCCGCGCCCCCGAGTAGGAGGGCGGTAACGATGGGCGCTCCCTGTTGAATAATCCCGAGGCCACCAGCGGCGCCAGCTATTGACGTGGCCCCAACTTGCTGAGTGAGGCTACCCACCTGTACTGACACGATGACACCGAATGGCACAGCTACGAGAATCGCCGGCAGAGTTGTCACGACGATGACGAACCAGGTCTGCGATACGGCTTCGCGAAACGGAAATCGTCCTGTAGCAATGTCTACTGCTACCCACCGCAGGGCCTGACCAGCCAAGCCGACGGTGTTACCAAAAGTGGCAGCGCCGTCTAGCAGACGGTTGACGCCTGTGCCGGTGGTGATGGCCATCTCCCCCCCCTAGTGCGCGTGGTGTGCGCCACTCCATTCGCGTGTGCGTAATGGACAGTATCAGGTACTGGCAGTATTACCTATAGTGGTGAGCACAGACCGTGTTCGGGACCGGTTCCCACACCTCATCGATCCCCCCGCACCCTGTTGCGTAGGTGGCGGGCTGAGTTAAGGACAACGATCAGAGATGACCCCCGAAGCAAGACTGCCGGCACACTCGTCCCAGTGCATGGGCTGCGGAAGCAGCAACCCCCACGGACTTCAACTTGAGGTCTACCGGAGCGGCGAGCGGGTGTACGCCGATCACACCTTCGACGAGAAACACCTCGGCGCGCCCGGGTTGGCGCACGGTGGCGCGATCTCGGCCGCCTGCGACGACATCATGGGTTTCACCCTGTGGATCGCGCGGACCCCCGCGGTGACCCGCACCCTGACCGTCGAATACCGCCGGCCGGTCCCGCTGCACACTCCCATACGTCTCACTGCCTGGATTGACCACGAGTCGGATCGCCTACTGCACATCGCGGCCGCCGGATCGTTCGATGAGCAAACGTACTTCACCTCTAGCGGTGTTTTCGTCAAGGTCGACGTTGCTCACTTTCGACGTTATGCCGACGTATCAACAATCGATGACTTCTTCGCCAACTTCACGCGGTCAGACTGACGCCGCACGCGTCTCCGTTCTGCGCGCCGCCAACTCTGCGAGGTACGCGACCACGTTCGGCGATCCACCGCCAGCGGTCAGGCTGCGACGGTCAACAGGGCTGGAACTGCAAACGCTCGGCCTTCCACTGCCGGTTCAGTAGCGACAGGAAAACAACACCGCAAGGACCGGCTTGACCGCGAGGGTCAGGCCGAGCGGATTGCCCGCCCACCAGTCGCGGCGCTGCAGCATCAGGCTCGTACACAGCGGCTGAACCATAACGGTCACCGGCAGCACTGTTCTCACAGGATTGGAGGGGAGGGCGGCGAGCTCCCTCGAATGTGCAGCTCTCTTCCTTCCGTCCTGGCTACAGTTGAACCGCCCCGGGTCTGTCGGAGGCTCTCGAACCTGTGAAGGATGGAGAGCATGGCAGCACCACGCAAGTACAGTGAGGAACTCAAGGACCG
>NZ_JBHUXZ010000060.1:0-11935 GCF_042668985.1 Gordonia sp. NPDC057258 | reverse complement strand
ATGGAGTCGGCCTGGCCGTCGCCGTCGGTGTCGAGGATGGCGTCGGTGGTGCCGTCACCGTCGACGTCGGTGAGTGCGGCGTCGACGGCTCCGTCTCCGTCGGTGTCGATGAGAACGGCGTCGGCGGGGATCTCGGTGCTCATGGTGGGTCCTTTCGGGGTTCGGCGCGGTGGTGCCGGGGGGTTGTGAAGTGGTTCTGGTTACTTGGAGGTGAGTCTGCCCCGGTTTGTTCCCCACGGCCTCGAAGTCGCGTCGGGATCATTCGCGGGGAGTACCCCCCGTCAGCGCAGATCGGCGAGCAACTCCGACAGGAGGGACCGCGCGCGGGAGATGCGACTGCGCACGGTCTGCAGGCCGATGCCCTGGGCCTCGGCGATCTCGGAGTAGCTGAGCTCGCCGTAGACGCGCAGCACGAAGGTCGCCCGGTAGGCGTCGGGGACCTGCGCCAACGCTTCGGCGATCCGGTCGGACACGACGACCTGCGCCGCGACGTCCAGATGGCTCATCGGGTCGTGGTCGGCGATGTCGTCGGCGTCGGTGCGTTTGCGGATCCGGGCGAGCGCGGCGTTGGACCCGATGCGGTACAGCCAGGTCGACAGTTGCGCGTCACCACGGAAGTTGCCGATGGCCCGCCACGCGGCGACGAGCGCGTCCTGCATGGCGTCCTCGGCGTCGTGCTGATTGCCGGTGATGCGTAAACAGATGGCCCACAGCCGGTCTCGATGTTGTTCGACGAGCGTGGTGAAGGCCGCCTGATCGCCGGCGCGGGCGCGTTCGAGGAGGTCCGCGCCAGAGGGGGATTCGTCGATCAACGACTGCACCCGCTCATCGTAGGGCCGTGCCCCGACCATGGCAGCACATCGCGACTTTCGGTGCCGCGCACCTCAGAAGTCGTCATCGAACGTCCCGTCCTCCACGGGATCGACGACCGGATCCCCGTCGTCGCCGAAGACGTCGTCGATGGTGTCCCCGAAGTCACCACCGATCGGATCGTCACCCGCGAGGTCGGATTCCGCAGACACCTCGCCGTCGAACTCCTCGTCCGCCGGATCCGGCCCGGGTGCGGCGGTCAGGTCGGTGTCGAGTTCGTACGACGGGTCGAACGCGGTTCCGACGGCGGTCTCCCACGCGCCCTCGGGCACGCTCAGCTCGCCGGGCGGGTCGGTGTCGCGCAGCCAGTCGTCGAAGCCGCTCTCCTCGGAGCCGCTGTCATCGTCAAGGTCGTCGGTCATGGTCGTTCGCCTCCGCAGGTGTCTCTGTCATCCGGTCGACTGCCGGGCGCCGAGGAGTGATGGACAATTCTCGGCACGTACCTAGGAGTGTCGCCGAGCCCGGAATGTTCCCGCCGGATCGGAAGAAGTCTCGGGAGGTCAGATCTCGTGGAGCAGCGCATGACCGTGCGTGGTCGCGTGGAGCAGTTGCTCGACGAGGTGGGCCCGCTGGCGCCGGACCCGGTGACGATCCCCGCCCTGCGGGCCCGGCTCGCCGAACCACTGACCGTCGCGCTCGTCGGACGCGTCAGCTCCGGCAAGTCGACGCTGCTCAACGCCCTCGTCGGGGACCGTGTCGCCCCGACCGACCGCGCCGAATGCACCCGCGTCGCCGCGCTCTACGTCGAGGGCAACCCGCAACGGGTCGAGGTCATCGGACTCGACGGCACGGTCACCGAACTCCCCGGACCCATGCGCGGCGACCTCGGCCGGCCACCGGAGGAGATCGACCATGCGATCGTCCACACCCCGTCCCGGTTGCTGCGCGAGCGCTTCCGCGTCATCGACACCCCCGGCCTCTCGGGTTTCACCGACACCGCCGAGATCGCGACCCGGCGGGTGTTCGGCGGGCAGAGCAGGCTTGCCCGGCCGGACGTCGTCCTCTTCCTGCTCGACGACGCCGCGGGACCGAAGGCCGACGAGGTCGCCTTCCTCGCCGACGCCGGTGCGTCGGCGCAGAACACCATCCTGGTGATCTCCCAGGCCGACCTCATCGCCGCCGACAACCCGATGCTCAAGGCGCAGGAGATCGCTCGCCGGGTCTGGCGACGCTTCCCGGCGATCGCGGGCGCCGTGGTCGCGGTGTCCGGGCTGATGGCCGAGGCGGGCGTCTGCGGGGTCACCGAACGTGAGACCGCCCAGATCTCGCGCCGCGGACAGCTCGAGTCCTGGGAGCTGCTGACCATCCTCGACGGCGGGATGCCCGCGCCGCCGGGGATCGACGTCGACGAACTGGGCCGGCTCGAGCAACTCGTGGGCACCTATGCGATGGACGCCGGGGGCGAGATCGCGCGGCAGGGTGCACGGGCGTACAGCGAGTGGCTGCACCGGGTTTCGGGTATCGACGAATTGCGGCTGGCCATCGGCCGGCGATTCCTGGCCGTCGGCGACATCCTCAAGGCCCGCACGGTGCTGGCCGCGCTGCGCGAATCGGCCTACCGCAGTCCGCGACGCGACGTCTTCCTGGAGGCGATCGACGAGGCCGAGACGTCCCCGGCGCTGCACCGGCTCCGCGAGATCGCCGCGCTCGAGGCCCTCGCCCGGTGGCAGCCCGACAGCGAACTGGTCGGCGAGCTCAACGTCGTCGTCGCGAGTCGCGATGTGCGCGTGCTGTTGTCGTTGCCGCCGAATGCCGCACCACCGGTGATCGCCGACGCCGCGCGGCAGCGGGCCACCGACTGCCGGTCGCGGCGGGCCTTCGCGGCGACGTCGGCCGAACGGGAGGCGTTGCTGGTGCTCGAGCAGACCTACCAACTCGTCCGGCGCGGACTGTGGGTCAACTGACGTGATGGTCGACGAGGAGCGCAGGGTGAACGAGGAGAGCAGACGGTGACTTCCAGCGAACCCGCCGCCATGTCCGGGGCTGGGGCCAAGGGACTCGAGAAGGCCCCGGCGAAGAGTGCGACGCCGACGCCGGAGGCGGTCCTGCGCTCGGCGATCGACGCATTGCGCAAGCACGGCGAGGACGCCATCGCCGACCGCGCGACCCGCGTCCGCGACCGACCGGCACCGCAGGGGACCGTGGTCGTCATCGGCGAGGTCAGCCGGGGCAAGAGCTCGCTGGTCAACACGCTTCTCGGGGTCGGCGACCTCGCGCCCGTCGACGCCGAGATCACCACCTCGGTGTACGTCCGGTTCACCCCTGCCTCCGACGACCTGCCCGCCGGCACCGCGCTCGTCGAGTTCCCCGGTGCCGCCCACCGCATCCCGGCGACCGAACTGTCCGACTGGGTGACCGTCGGCGGACGTCACGCGGCCGGGGTGCCGGCGGAACGTCTCGCGCCCGGCACGCCCGTCGATTCCGTTCTCGTGCCGCCGGTCTCGGCCCGGGTGGGGGTCGACGCCACGGTGCTGCCCGGCGTCACGGTCGTCGACACACCGGGCGTCGGGTCGCTGGTCCCCGAACACGTCGAGGCCGCGGTCAGCGCGGCGCGCGGCGCGTCGGTGCTGGTGATGGTGTGCGACGCGACCGCACCGCTCAGCGCGCCCGAACTCGACTTCCTGCGCAGTGTCAGCGAGGAGGTCGCCTCGGTGGTGCTGGTGGTCACCAAGACCGACCTCGTTATGCGGCAGTGGCGGACGATTGTAGCCGAGAACCGAAAGCTGATCGGCGCCAACGCACCTCGCTTCGCGCACATCCCGATCATCGGCGTCTCCAACCGCATCGCCGCCCAGGCCGCGGCGATCCCCGATCCGGACCGTCGTGAACGGGCCCTCGCGGCGTCGGGCGTTCCCGAACTCGTCGACGCCCTGACCCCGCTGGTCCGCGACGGGGCCGCGTCGCCGGTGCGCAACGCGCTGCAGCTGACATTCGCCGGGCTCGACGACGTCCGCACGCGCCTGGTCCTGGAGATGAAGGCCGCCACCGCGACTCCCGCCGAACGAGCCGACATCGAAGCCGAACGCGACCGGCTCCAGCGCCTCAAGGATCGTCGTCGGGAATGGCGGGCGCGACTCACGCAGGACATCACCGCGGCGTCGCTGCAGACCGACGACCTCATGCGGGACCGTTTCGACAAACTGCTGGGCCAGTGGTCGACGCGCATCGACAAGTTGCGCTTCTACGAACCGCATCGGGCGGGCCAGGAGCTGATCGCGCAGATGACCGTCGACCTCGAGGCCGCCGCGCGCGAGGTGAGCGCCTCGTTCGTGGCCGGGATCGAGCGGATCGCCGACGCACTGTTCGCCGACGCCGCCATCTCCGACGAGCTGGTCGGGCAGATCGCCGGCGGCGCGGGCGAGCTCAAGCTCCGTGAGCAGGAGAAGATCTCGCCGTGGAAGAACATGGTCGACCCGATCCTGCTCTCCATCGTCGCCGCCGGCGGCCCGCTGGCGATCATCCCGGTGGTCAACGTGGTGGCGGTACCGGTGTGGGCGGGCGTCGTCGTCGGGTTCCGGGCGTCGAAGGTCGGCAAGGAGAATCACCGCAAGTGGTTGACGAAGGCGGTCGCCGACATGAAGGCCGACGTCCGGTCGCAGCTGCAGTCGATCAAGGCGCAGGCCAGCGGTGACCTGCAGATCGCCTACGACGAACTGCTCGAGCGGCTCCTCGCGGAGTCGACGAAGATCCTGAACGACGCCGCTGCCGATGCCAAGAAGTCGGCGGCCGAGCGGGAGAAGATCGCCCAGGATCTCCGCAACCAGATCATCGCGGTCGACAACGTGCGCAAGTCGATCGCCCGGGTACTTCGAGCGCCCGCCGGATGAAACCCGCTGTCATGTGTAACGATCTGCACCTGAGGAGGTGGCCACGTGGCGCAGGAGAGCAGGCGGCGACTGTGTATCGACTTCGGCACCAGCAACACCGCGGCCGCGTACCGGGTCGGGTTCGGCGAGCCGGTCATCGTGCCGCTCGGCCCGGGTGGACCCGCGATGCCGTCGGCGGTGTTCGCGGCTGACGCGACCGTCGTGGTGGGTCACGACGCGGTGCAGCGGCGATTGCAGGCACCCGACGCCTTCGAGGACACCCCGAAGTCGCGTATCGACGACGGCGAGATCGAACTCAGCGACCGGTTCTGGCCGGTCGAGGATCTGATCGCCGCCGTGCTGCGGCACGTGCACCAGACCGCGTTGCGCCACAGCGGACTGCCGATGTTCGACTCGATCGTGCTGACCCATCCGGACCGCTGGAGCGAGCGACGCAAGAACGTCCTCCGGCGCGCGGCGCAGCGGGCCGGCATCCCCGCCGACGCACTGCGTGTCGCCTCCGAATCACTCGCTGCCGCTTGGTACTACGTGTACCGCGGACATGACGTCAGTGGTGGCGAACGGATGTGTGTCTTCGATTTCGGCGCCGGCACGTGCGACGTGGCGGTCCTCGTCCGCGACGGCGCCGAGGGGTTTACCGTCACCGGGTCGGGCGGCGACAATCACCTCGGCGGCCGGGACCTCGACGCCCGGATGATCCGTTGGGTGCACGACGAGGCCGCCGAACTCGACCCCGACCTCCCGAGCCGGCTCCGATCCCCGGCCGCCGCGATCGCCCTGGCCGATCGGGTGCGGACGGCGAAGGAAGCGCTGTCCGACACCGCGCAGGCCGTCATCGAACTGCCCGGCACCCGGCACACGCTGCTGCTGACGCGACGCGAGTTCGAGGCGATGATCGGACCGTTCGTGGAGCGGGCCGTCGAGTTGACCCGGGACGCGATCGCGCGGGCCGACGCCGCGGGTACCGGTCCGGGCGGGCCGGTCATCGTCTATGTCACGGGCGGGACCAGCAGCATCCCGATGTTGCAGTCCGCGCTGTCGTCGGTAGGCCGGGTCGCCCGGATCGGCGACCCGAAGGTCGTCGTCGCGCAGGGTGGGCTCCTCCGCTCGACCAACGTCGTCCCGGGGACCGAGGCCAACAGCTTTGACGCCGGGCGGGAGACCGATCCGCGGCGGACCGTGGGCCCGGCGGTCGACGCATCGGGTCGTCGAATCGCGTTCCCCGCGTTGCCGGGCGGTTCGGTGATCGCCGCCGTCTCGGTGCGCAACGGCCAGCCCGTACGAGCGGGGGAACCGCTGGCGACCGTCGATTCCCCGGCCGGGCGGGTGACGATCGACGCACCGGTCGCGGGCACGGTGCACGGCCTCGACCTGCGGTCGGGCGCCGCCGTCCAACCGGGTGCGGTGTTCGCGGCCGTCGGACCGGTGGACCTGCGGCCGGACCAGTGGCCGCGGCTGCATCGGATGCCCGCCGGCACATCAGTGGCAGCGGCGCGGCCCGTGATGCAACCCGTCGTCCCGCAGCCCGTCGCTCCACCTGCCCACATCTCGCAACCCGGCTCGGCGCAACCGATTCCGGAATCGGGGAAGGTGAATGCGTTCGGGCTGGCGGGACTCATCGTGGGAATTCTCGGGTTTCCGCTGTGCCTGGGTACGATCGCCGGCCTGGTACTCACGGTCGTGGGCATCACGCGTGCCGGTGGCCGTCGCGATGCCCTCACCACGACGGCGCTCGTCATCAACATCCTGGGCGCCGTGGCCTGGGTGGCGTTCGTCATCTGGGCGGTCGTCAGCGGCTGACCCGCACGCCGACGCGCAGGTCGTCGGTCAGGGATGGCTGTCGATGTCGAACTGACGCCACGCGGCGTCCCACTCTCGTGACCGGTGCCGATCGGCGACCAGGCACACGAGCACGGTCGAGCCCCACCAGACGAGCACGACGAGCATCACCACCCCGGCACCGGCGATCAGGCCCTCCATCACGGCGTCCGTCGTGGTCACGGGTGGGCCCACCACCGCGCCGGTGTCGTCGAGCCAGACGGTCCGGACCCGGCCGACGGCGTCGAGCGGCTCGGCGCCGACGGACGCAGTGAGCCGGTGACCGTTCGGGTCCTGCCACGCCACGGTGGTGTGGTCGGTGGTGTTCTGGCCGCTGTCGTTCGGCACGGCGGCGCTCGGCACGTCGGCGCTCGGAACACCGACGCCCGGGACGCCGGCACTCGGTGCACCGATGCGTGGTTCCCCGATGCCCTCGACGGACGTGCGAATGATGGTGGCGCTGACCGAATGTCGGGGTCCCTGGTGCTCGATCGTCGCCTTGTGCGCCGCATAGGTGTTGCCCCCGACGGTCAGGGCGACCATGAGCCCGGCGAGTGCTGCGATCCACAACATCACGAGTGTCGCGGTTTCCAGGCGGTCGGCGCGGCGGACCAGGCCATTCGACGATGCGTGCATCACACGCCAGCAGTGGAGTTCGCGGGCGAGGAATCGCAGCATGTCCCCCTCCTGATGCCTGTCGCCCCTTACATGGTCGTTGCCGGGGGCTCGCCGGGACAGGGCCTTTGGTCCCGAAACGGGCGCAGCACCGGCGTGTTCAGTCATTCGACTCACAAACGATCCGTGCTCAGCGTATCCTCGCACTGCGCCGATGGCCGACATCGTGTGGGGGTGCCGGGGCGTAGGGGGTCGACTCGAGGGGCGGGATCTCGCTCCTCGTCGGTGTCCACGATCGTCATGGTTCGACAGGTCGTCGATGGTCGTGGTCTGAGTGGAGGGGTTGACGTTGACCAGCGTTTTGTCTGTGGGCGCATCGAGACGCGGTGCGCGCACGTTTCTCACGTCGTCGGCGATCGGCGAGGCGATCGACATCGAAGAGTCGATCGTCCTGACCGGGTACGCGGCGCTCGCCGAGAGTGCCGCGGACTTCGGGGTGACGCCGGACCTGATGCGTGAGGTCGACGCGGCCGTGCACCGGCACCGGGCGATCATCGCGCGGCTTCGGCTGATGCGAACCGAAGCCGTTGCTGCCGAACAGGTCTCGTCGCCGCACGACGAGGCGCTGGCCGCCCTGGGTCTCGGTGGTCCCGATGGTGATCCGATCGCCACGGACGTCGAGCCGTCGAAGGTGGTGCGGTCGTACCGCGACGCCGACCACGACGGTCGGCGTCCGGCGCCGGTCGCCGTCGCGTACCTGCTCGCCGCGGCGCACGCGCTGACCGACCCGACGAACTGTGGGACCGCTTCGCCCGCACTCAATCTCATGCCCCCGCCGCTGCATCGGGATCGCGCCCTCCTGGAGAAGGTGCTGACCCACGCCGTGGCGATGTCCGACCCGGCCACCCGTGCGGAGCTGGCCGCTCACATCACCGCTGCGAGTACCGCGTTCGCCGACGCCGGCAGCGTGACCGACCGTTCCCTCTCCGTGCTGCGGTACAACCCGCACTCGTTGCGCACCTCGTGCCGGTCGATGGGTCTGGGCGAGGTCGACATCTGTATCGCCGGCTGATCTGATCGGCCACCGGGCGCGCGGCGATTACTCTGGGCGTCGTGACCACGTCGGTTTCGCAGCGCTATCGGTGGCTCCTGCACGTCGATCTCGACCAGTTCCAGGTCGCGGTCGAGCGGCTGCGGGCCCCCGAGCTGGTCGGGGTGCCGGTGATCGTCGGCGGCAACGGCGATCCGACCGAGGCGCGCAAAGTGGTCACCTGCGCGTCGTATGAGGCGCGCGACGTGGGCGTCCGTGCGGGGATGCCGTTGCGGGCGGCGCACCGCAAGTTGCCCGACGCGGTGTATCTGCCGCTCGACATGGGCGCCTACGACGCGGCGTCCTCCGAGGTCATGGACGTCCTGCGGGCCACCGGTCACCCGGTCGAGGTCTGGGGCTGGGACGAGGCGTACCTGGGGGTGAGCGCGCGCGGGGCGGAGGTCGACCCCTTCGACGACGCGGCCATCGTCGACCTGGCCGAACGGATCCGTTCGGAGATCCTCGACCGGTGCGGGCTCACGAGCTGCGTCGGGATCAGCGACAACAAGCAGCGCGCGAAGATGGCCACCGGATTCGCCAAGCGTCCGCCCGGCGGCGCGCGAAGCGGTGTCGACGCGCCGCGCGTGTTCGTGCTCGACGACCGCAACTGGCTGGAACTGATGGGGGAGCGGCCCACTCGCGACCTGTGGAGCGTCGGGCCGAAGACGTCGGCGAAGCTCGCCGCCACTGGGATCACTACGGTGACCGAGCTGATCGCCACTCCGCGCGACGACTTGATCGCCACCTTTGGTCCGCACCAGGGCAATTGGCTGTACGTCCTCTGCCGCGGCGGCGGTGATTCGACGATCACCGCCGAACCCTGGCGGGCGCGTTCGCATTCCAAGTCCCGCACCTTCGCGACCGACCTCAGCGACGCCGCCGAGATGCGCGCCGCCGCCGCGGATCTCCTGCGCGAGTTGCTCGATCAGGTGGTCGGCGAGGAACGCCTGCCGTTCCGGGTCGCGGTGACCGTCCGCACCACGACGTTCTACACCCGCACCAAGTCGAGGAAGCTCCCCGCGCCCAGCCTCGACTTCACCGAACTCGAGTCGGTGGTCGCCGACCTGCTCACCAGGTTCGACATCGACCGCCCGGTCCGCCTCTTGGGCGTACGCCTCGACCTGGTGACCGACGAGGAAGGCGCCGCAACCTGAAATGCCCCTCCGCTCCCTGATCAGAAAGAAGCGCCAGCCCCTGCTCCCGAGCCCGATGGGCGTGCTGAGCCACCGCTCCTTAGTCCAAAGAAACGGCCTGCCCCTGCTCCCTGAGGAGCGCCCGGAGCTTGCGGAGGACGCGTCACGAAGGGTCTTCGCAACCCGACTCACCAAGAACCTTCGTGACGCTCGCAAGTGGCGGGACTGTCTCGCGTACCCGCCCCGATTCGTGACCGACAGACTTCAACTCGACTCCTAGACCTCGATCGAAGTCTGCCGGTCGAGTTGAGGTCTGCCGGTCGCCGGCCCGACGTCTGCTCATAGTTGCTCTGCTCGACCCAGCGGGTCGCTTTCCACACTCCGGAGGGCGCGGCCGACTACTGCTCCCCGAGGAGGCCGGAGCTTGCGGAGGCCGTCATGAAGGGGCCTGGTGAGATGCGTCGCCGTCGCTGGCACTCCTCGCACATCATGGAGCAGGGTTTTTGCAGTCCTTTCGGATCAGGGAGCAGAAGGGACGCTCGCGGCTCGCGACCCAGGGAGCGGGGCGGGGCGGCCCGCAACCTCGCTTCCAGGTTTCGCGGCCCCCTGCGGGCCGTGCCTGGCCCACGATATTTGACCGGGTATGGAGCCGACTGGGGTGTTCACTGTGGAGTTGTCAAGGGACGGATGCGGTCCCGGGTGTGGCCCGGGTGCGGAAGGTGCTGCGCGAAGGTGTGGTCAGGCGGCGTCGTCGAGTCGCATGGTGCGTCGGTTGTGGGCGGGTAGTGGTCGGCGGTGCGGGTCGATGGTCGCGGGTGGGATGAGCCACGGATGACGGTCGTAACCGATGACGATGTCCCAGCCGTGGTGGTGGACCTGGGTGTGGCAGCGTTGGCAGAGCAGGCAGCCGTTGTCGAGGTCGGTGGGTCCGCCGTCGGCCCACGACTTGATGTGGTGGACCTGGGTATGTGACGCTGGTGCACCGCATTTGATGCAGCAGGCGTCGCGGACGATGATTGCTTTGCGTAAGTGTGCCGGATACAACCGACGGGTGTGACCCATCTGTAGTGGTACGCCCTCACTGTCGAGGACGATCTCGGTCAGGGATCCGTCGCAGGAGACCTGTTTCGCGGTGGCATGGCTGACCGTCCCGGTCCACGGCAGCGTTGCGAGTTCTCCGGTGGCGGGGATGGTCAGCATCAGTTGCGTGCGTGGGCTTCCGACGGTGTCGATGGTCGCGCCAATCGCTGCTTGGTCGAGGATCAACTCGAAAGCGTCGGCACGGCGTTGCTCGGCGGTGCGACGATCTTCGGTGCCGTCGGGTTCGGGCCGTGGGCAGGACCGTTCGTCGATCATCGTCAGGAACTTCTCGCCCACGACCTGGGTGAGGTCGGCATGTACTTCGACGCGGCCGTCGTCGGTGGTGTGGGCGGTGACCGCGTTCAGCGATGGGTCGTCGGCCGCGGGAAGGCCGGTGTCGGAGGTGTCGGCGAGGTCGTTGGCGATCGCGCGGGCGTGTTCTAGGACCTGTGTCGGGGTCGCGCCGGACAACGCTTGTGCGATGAGGTCGGTTTCGTACTGGGATCGGTCACCGTCGGAAAGCGCCTCACCACAACGCTTGTCGATCTGGTGCATGCCTCGGACGATGGCGTCGACGACCTCGCTGGACAGCCGCCCGTCGGCGGCATGCCGCGCTGTGGCCGGCAGAGTGGGCAGGGCGTCGACACTGCGCATGGTGCGAAGAGCGGCCGCCGGGGCGTGGCCTGACTCGATCAGCAGCTTCTTGGTGGTGCTGCCGGCTTTCTGTGCGACGCCGATGCCGTCGAGTTGCGCTGCGTGCGTGACGATCTGATGATCGGCAAGGTTGCGGATCAGGCGCCACGTGTCGAGGGCGTCGAGTGTTTCTCTGCCTGTTGGGTCGTCGGCGGGCGGGCTGGTGTCGATGAGTTGATCGAGGAGCGTGGTGAGCTCTGGCATGACTCCAAGGTACCGGAACATGCGTTCGATTTCGAGGTTTCTCCACAGGCCAGAAGCTCGAATTCATCTACTGTGCAGCAATTGTCGTCTAATGAGCGCCTATTCGCGTTGACTGTGCGCAGATCGTCAACAGTGGTGTACTTCAGTCGCACAGCTCTCTAGTTCTGGCGCGCCTTCGACCGACTGAGTTTGAGGTGTTTGAGCTGGTTCCCGTTGAGCAGGGGCCGCCGATCACAAAATCTCGCGCTTGACAGTCGACTTCGGGCGCGCGCGAGAGTGTAGCCGAAAACTCCTCCACCTGAGTGCGTTCGAAGGGCGATATGCCCTTCGATCATGCTGAGGGGGACGAACTTTCAGAGTCGTCTCCGCAGGGTGGCGCGCTGGGTCGTCAACCGTCTTCTACGGGCGGGCTCCTCAGTATCTGCGGCCTGGCGGCCGTCGTGGACTTCGTAAGAATTCGTTGTGCTCGGGGCGAGCCTTACCTCTGCTCCCTGAGGAGCCCGGAGCTTGCGGAGGCCGTCACGAAGGGTCCTGGTCAGTCGGGTTGCGAAGACCCTTCGTGACGCGCCCTCCGCAAGCTCCGGGCGCTCCTCAGGGAGCAGGGG
>NZ_JBHUXZ010000059.1:0-17175 GCF_042668985.1 Gordonia sp. NPDC057258 | reverse complement strand
TACCACCGCCGCCTCCAGACGTGGTGAGCACATTCCATCCCAGCCTCGACTGGTCTCACCGATTCGAGCTCCTTCCCCTCGGCGTGCGCTGCACCTACTGGATTCGAGACGACCCCCGAATCACAATGAGCACCCACAGCCCCCGGCCGTACTCGGTGTGCAGCTACGGAGCGCTCGTCGTTGCCTTCGTCCAGGCCATCCGAGTCGTCAATCCCGACCTGCTCAGACGCGGTGCGTCGCCGCGGCCAGCGCGTGCAGGTGATGGCGGGCAGATGTAGGCGTGCCACAGTTGATGAGTGCGTACCAAGGTGTTGTTTTTCTGGGTGCTCGGTGGAATCATCACCGCCTTCGCCGCCGCGATCGTGCTCATCGGTGCCGCTGGTTGGCTCACTCTTCGCTCGTCGTGGTTCGAGGACAGCCTGTCCAAGGTGTCGGTCACAGAAGACGCCGACGGGGCTGAACGGATCGCCGAAGCCATGGGTGTTCACCTGAACGACAGCGCCATCAACTACGGGGAAGTGACATCGCAGTTGCAAGGCAAACCGAGTGCTTACGTCGTCGTGAAAGCGGACGGTGCGATGTTGCGCGACAGGATCATTCGGCAGTCACGGCTGCACTGTGCGACCACCGATCCGCCGAATATGGCGTCGATGCGCTCACCGTCGAGGCACGGCCCGCCGCCCTCACCGACTCTGATGGCATGTGGCCGGCCGGCTGGCGACTACAACGACCCGGCGTCAGCGGGGGAGTGGGGCGGTCATCTCACCGTCTGGTTCGACCCCCAGGCGGGTGACCGCAGCACATGGCTCTACATTTCCGCCGCCCCATTCTGATCGAACGGGTGCAGCACGCTTCGCGTAGTTCGTACAGCGCCACTCGAACTAATGACGACCCGCCTGTGAGGGCCGACCGTAATGATGGATGAGTGAATTTCGATGGCATGATCCGTGTGCAGGCGGTGCGCTCGTCGACACGGTCGTCCTCCTCGACGAGGCCGTCGGGTAGGGCTGCCCGCGGCGATTAGATGGTGGATGTGCTGGTGGCCACGGCCGGACTATCCGAATGCGCTGCTGATTGCCGCGCGGACAACTGGCCGTTCTATATCGGTTTCGCGTTGTTTGTGTTGTTCTGCGTCTGGATCACCTTGTCGATGTTCGCGACTGTCGACGTCATCAGTCGTCACATCGGGCCCCGTCGCAGTGCGACGTGGGTCGGCGTTGTGTGGCTTGTTCAGCGTTTGGAACGGTGTCACCGAGGCCGCGGCGGTGTCGGTCTCGCGATGAGCGGGGCCACTAGACTCAAGGCGTGACCGGAGCCGACGATTCGACACGTGACCGCGACGGTCTCCCGGATCCCGGTCCGACCGAGGACGATGCGACATCCGCCGCGGACGGCCCGGACGGGCCCTCCGCAGCGAACGATAGGACCGGTGGGTCGACCCGTCGTCGGGGCGACCGGCTTCCCGTCCGACGCGACGATCCCGACCGTCCCGGACCCGGGCGCCGGATGGCCGACCTGCTGGCCCGCACCGACTCCAGGGCCGGGGTCGTCAAGGCGGCTCGCGCCGCACGAGATCTGATCCCGCACGACGAGAACCCGATCACCGGGCCGCGTGCATCCGACCGCGTGGCCCGCCTCATCAGCGAGTCCCGGCCCGAGAAACCCAGTGCCATACGAGAGCTCGGCCTCGCATCGATCCAGGTGTGGCAGGCGTTGGTGACCACACGACGTCGTCGATCCGAACGCACCCCAGTCCCCGCCACCATCTTGGTCACCGATCTCGTCGGATTCTCGACGTGGGCCCTGCATGCCGGAGACGACCAGGTCCTCCAACTCCTGCGCGACGTCAACGGCGTCACCGAGAACATCGTGCGCAGCCGCGGCGGACGCATCGTCAAACATCTCGGCGACGGGACGATGGCCGTGTTCATCGACGGTGTCGAAGCGATCGAGGCCGGTCACGAGGTGATCGTCGCCGTGAGTGCCCTGACGGTCGGGGACTACCGGCCACAGCTGCGAGCCGGTCTCCACACCGGCGAACCGCGGGCGGTCGGTGACGATTTCCTCGGTGTCGATGTGAACGTCGCCGCTCGGGTCGCGGCAGCGGCGGGAGCCGGTGAGCTGTTGGCCAGCGGAGCGACCGTCGAGGCCGCCGGCGCTGATCGGTACGCCACTCGTCGTCGGCGATTCCGCGCCAAGGGGGTACCGCGCGACATCGAGGTGTTCGCCGTCGTGCCCCGCTACTCCGACTGACCGATCCTCGACCTGTTTGCTAGCAGGGTGTGTGTACGCCGAAGAGATCGAGAGGACTACGTGCGGCCGCGCCGACTTTACGGGCCCGATAGACGCGTTGCCTGTGCCCGCCGACACGCACGATGGGCGCACGACGGGCCGTGACCACCGCACGACTGGTCAACCCCAGCTGCGGCTCCCGCCCCTCGAGGATCTTGTCGATCGCACGCACTACTCCACGGGCCGAATGTTGTTGACGCGACGGGCATCTGCGGCCAGCGTCTGATCCAGTTCGAATGGGTCTGATGAGTCGGCGTGGGCCTCACTCGAGACCCACGCCGACTTCCAGATCAGCGCTGCGCGTTCGCGAGTGCCTCGTTGAACGTCGTGCTCGGACGCATGACGGCGGCGGTCTTGTCCCAGTCGGGGTAGTAGTAGCCGCCGATGTCGACCTGCTCGCCCTGAACCGCGTTGAGCTCCTCGACGATCTTGTCCTCGTTGGCCGCGAGGGTTTCGGCCAGCGACGAGAAGTGCTTCGCGAGCTCGTCGTCCTCGGTCTGCGCGGCGAGTTCCTGAGCCCAGTAGAGCGCCAGGTAGAACTGGCTGCCGCGGTTGTCGAGTTCGCCGGTCTTGCGCGACGGTCCCTTGTCGTTCTCGAGCAGCTTGCCGGTGGCGGTGTCGAGGGCCTTCGCGAGGAGAACGGCGCGCTTGTCGTCGAACTTCTTGCCCACGTCCTCGAGGCTCACCGCGAGCGCGAGGAACTCGCCGAGCGAATCCCAGCGGAGGTGGTTCTCCTCGATGAGCTGCTTGACGTGCTTCGGTGCCGAGCCGCCCGCGCCGGTCTCGTAGAGTCCGCCGCCGGCCATCAGCGGGACGATCGACAGCATCTTGGCGCTGGTGCCGAGTTCCAGGATCGGGAACAGGTCGGTCAGGTAGTCGCGCAGAATGTTGCCCGTCGCCGAGATGGTGTCCAGGCCGCGGACGACGCGCTCGAGGGTGTACCGCATGGCGCGGACCTGCGACATGATCTGGATGTCGAGGCCCTCGGTGTCGTGATCCGGCAGGTACTTGTGGACCTTCTTGATCAGCTCGTTCTCATGCGGGCGGTACGGGTCGAGCCAGAAGAGCACCGGCATCCCGGAATCGCGGCACCGGTTCACGGCCAGCTTGATCCAGTCCTGGACGGGCGCGTCCTTGACGATGCACAGACGCCAGATGTCGCCCTCTTCGACGGTCTGGGTGAGCAGCACCTCGCCGGTCTCCAGATCGGTGATGTTGGCGGTGCCGCCCGCGGGGACCTCGAAGGTCTTGTCGTGCGAGCCGTACTCCTCGGCCTTCTGCGCCATCAGACCGACGTTGGGCACCGTGCCCATCGTCGTGGGATCGAACTGTCCGTTGGTCTTACAGAAGTTGATCATCTCCTGGTAGATGCGGGAGAAGGTCGACTCCGGGTTGACGGCCTTGGTGTCCTTGAGCCGGCCATCGGCGCCGTACATCTTGCCGCCCGCGCGGATCATGGCCGGCATCGAGGCGTCGACGATGACGTCGCTGGGGGAGTGGAAGTTGGTGATGCCGCGGGCCGAGTCGACCATCGCCAGCTCGGGGCGATGCTCGTGGCACTTGTGCAGGTCGTCGATGATCTCCTCGCGCTGCGCGCTGGGCAGCGACTCGATCTTGCTGTAGAGATCCGACAGCCCGTTGTTGACGTTGACGCCGAGCTCGTCGAAGAGTTCGCCGTGCTTCTCGAAGGCCTCGCGGTAGAAGACCTTGACCGCGTGCCCGAAGACGATGGGGTGCGAGACGCGCATCATGGTGGCCTTGACGTGCAGCGAGAACATCACGCCGGTCTTGTAGGCGTCGTCGATCTGTTCCTCGTAGAACTTGATCAGGGCCTTCTTGCTCATGAACATGCTGTCGATGACGTCACCGTCGGTCAGCGTGACCTCGGGCTTGAGCACGAGGGTCTCGCCGGAGTCGGTGATCAGCTCCATCTTGACCTTGCGGTCGCCGGAGACGGTCATCGACTTCTCGCCGTGGTAGAAGTCGCCTTCGCGCATGTGGGCGACGTGGGTGCGCGAAGCCATCGACCACTCACCCATGCTGTGCGGGTGCTTCTTCGCGTACTCCTTGACCGCCTTCGGTGCTCGACGGTCCGAGTTACCTTCGCGCAGAACGGGGTTCACGGCGCTACCGAGGCACTTGGTGTACCGGTCGCGAATCGCGCGCTCCTCGTCGGTCTTCGGGTTGCCCGGGAAGTCGGGCAGGTCGTAACCCTTGCCCTGGAGCTCCTTGATGGCGGCGAGCAGCTGGGGGACCGACGCGGAGATGTTGGGGAGCTTGATGATGTTGGTGTCGGACTTCTGGGTCAGCTTGCCGAGCTCGCCCAGGTTGTCGGTGACCTTCTGGTCATCGGGCAGGAGGTCGGAGAACTCGGCGAGGATGCGAGCCGCGACGGAGATGTCGCTGGTCTCGACGGCGATCCCGGCCGCCCCGGCGAACGTGCGCACGACCGGTAGAAACGCGTGAGTGGCGAGCATGGGTGCCTCGTCGGTCAGCGTATAGATGATGGTCGGCTGTTCGGCACTCATGCGATGTGTTCTCGATTCTGTCTTGGTCGACGCGTTTGTGTGTGCGGCCTTGTGGGTCCGGTTTTACCGATATCACGACGGGGATGGACTCGCGTGACATCCACCCATGATTTTGCCTGTCCGGGCCGGGCGGCGGGAGACGTGGTCGGTGGATTCGCGTCGAACGCCAGGTGGTAACGGCTGTGACCTGGCCTGCGTCCCAAAATTTGTGTGGTCGACGCCACAGCCGATTCGTCCGGGGTGCCGACATGAGTCGACCCCACTCGGTTGGCGGGTGATCGCCGTCGAGCGGGGTCGGTCGGGCCGGTGGGGCTTGGCGCGGGTGGTGTCAGGCGACGCGAACCGGCACGGTCTGCCGGAGTCTGATCAGGCCGTCCCGGATGCGGGACTTGACGGTCGGCAGGGCGACGTCGAGATGCTCGGCGACCTCGCGGTAGGTGAGCCCATGGAAGTAGGCGAGCTCGATCGCCTGGCGCTGCAGCGGGGTGAGGGTTTCCAGGCCGGTGTGGATCAGACGGGCGATCTCGCGTCGCTCCACCGATTCGCTGACCTCGTCGACCTCGCGACCGGTGTCGGCGATGCCGTAGGCGACGGTCCGGCGGGTCGCCGCCGACTCGGAGCGCACGCGATCGACCGCGCGACGATGCGCGAGAGTGAGAATCCACGACAGTGCGGAGCCGGACGCGGGATCGTAGGCGTCGGCATTGCGCCAGACCGCCAGGAACGTCTCCTGGGTGGCCTCCTCGCTGTAGCCCGGATCGCGGAGGACCCGCAGCGTCATGCCGTAGACCCGGTCGCACGTCGCGTCGTAGAACTGCGCGAACGCGTCCATGTCGCCGGTGGCCACCCGGGCGAGGAGAGTGCTCAGTTCGGTGTCTTTCATCACGAAGCTCCTTGCCGCAGATGGATTGTCCCGCTCTCGGGGCTCACGTCGGGCGGCACTGCGCCGGGTGGCCGAGTTGCGATGTGTCCAACGCTATGCCCCGCGCTGCGCAAAGTGATCATCGCGACACACAACGGGACGCTTTCGCAATACTTGGTAACGGGGAGATAACGGCGGCGCTCGTACCCCCCGAACCGCCGATGAGCTGGGATGTCGGTGTCGCGGAGTAGCCTCCTCGCGACGAGAGGGGCGTGCATGCCTGACGACACCATAACGATCGCCGACGGTCGAGCGCGTTGCCTGTGGGCGGCGCGTGAGCCGGAGACCACCTACCACGACACGGAGTGGGGATTCCCGATAGCCGGTGACACGGCGCTGTTCGAGCGTGTCTGCCTCGAGGGTTTCCAGTCCGGGCTCAGCTGGCGGACGATTCTGATCAAGCGGGAGAACTTCCGGGCCGCGTTCGCCGGATTCGACATCGAGCGCGTGGCACGCTTCACCGACGCCGACGTCGCCAGGCTGCTCGCCGACGCCGGCGTCATCCGACACCGCGGCAAGATCGAGGCATCGATCAACAATGCTCGCCGGGCCGTCGAACTGATCGACGAGCAGGGGTCGCTGGAGTCCTATTTCTGGAAATACGCCCCCGCCGGGGACCACGTGCCGGGTTCGATGACGACCTCGCCCGAGTCGCTCGCTCTGTCCAAGGACTTGAAGAAGCGCGGCTGGCGGTTCGTCGGTCCGA
Source organism: Gordonia sp. NPDC057258 (assembly GCF_042668985.1). Classification (NCBI taxonomy): domain Bacteria; kingdom Bacillati; phylum Actinomycetota; class Actinomycetes; order Mycobacteriales; family Gordoniaceae; genus Gordonia; species Gordonia sp. NPDC057258. The sequence continues at coordinate 10,727 of NZ_JBHUXZ010000059.1, read as the reverse complement.
CCACGATGTTCGCTCTCATGCAGGCGACGGGAATGGTCAACGACCACGCCTACGGCTGCGTGATCCGCGAGGACGTGGAAGCGGCGTTGCGCGAGGCGGGCCTGCACAAATTGTAGACAATCCGACAATGTGCCATCATCCCTGCATGACGGCCCAGATCGGTATCGGGATGGTGTGCCCGTTCGACATGGCTCTCGATCGTGAGCTGTGGCGGTGGATGCCGGATTCGGTGTCGCTGTACTTCACCCGCACCGGTTTCATCGACGCGCCCGTGGACGTGGAACTGTGCCGCGACCTGAACAACCACGCCGAGATCGCCGCCGCCGTGCGGGCCGTCTCGTCGGTCGGGCCGCGCGCCTTCGGTTACGCCTGCGCATCCGGCAGCTTCGTTTACGGGATGGCCGGTGCGCTCGAGATCTCGAACTGCATGGTCGCGGCCGGTGCCGACCGGGCGGTGACGACGTCGGAGGCACTGATCCGTGCGCTCGATGTACTGGGCATCGGTACGCTCTCGGTCGCCACGCCGTACACCGCGTCCCTCACCGGCCTGCTGTGCGATTTCCTCGCGGAGTCCGGCCGGAGCGTCGTGGCGCAGGCGGGGCTCGGGCGGAACTCCGAGATCTGGACCATTCCGTACCACGTGACGGCGGACCTCATTCGCGCCGCGGACCACCCCGACGCCGAGGCGATCTTCGTGTCCTGCACCAACCTGTGGACCTACGACATCCTCGCCGGGCTCGAAGCCGAACTCGGCAAGCCCGTCCTGTCGGCGAACCAGGTCACCGCCTGGGCGACCCTGTGCGACGCCGGGGTTCTCGGTGAGATCAACGGGCCCGCCGGCTCGTCGGACGGCCATGCGCAGACACTGTTTGCCCGTAGCATTGCCGCATGACCTCGAGCGCGGCGACATTCGGCGAAGCAGGCACCGCCAAGTACGTGAATCTGACGACCTACCGCAAGGACGGCACTGCGGTGACCTCGCCGCTGTGGGCGGCGCTCGACGGCGACCAGCTCGTCATGTGGACCGTCGCGGATTCGTGGAAGGTCAAGCGTCTGCGACGCGATCCGCGCGTCGTCGTGCAGGCCTGTGATGTGCGGGGCCACAAGTCTTTCGGCGCACCGGTCGGCGGTACCGCCGAGGTGCTCGACGCCGCGGACAGCGGCCGCGTCAAGAAGGCGATCGCCGACAAGTACGGACTCCTGGGCAAGATCACCATGCTCGGTAGCAAGCTCCGCCGGGGCGACCACGGCAGCGTGGGGATCGTCATCACGCCTACGGCGTAGCAACCCGCGCCGCTCTGCGCGGATGTCAACGCCGCATCAATAACGGCGTGGCCCGCGTATGGAATGCGTTAAGGACTCTTTCGCGGCCCGTCGGGCTGCGTGATCCTTCGACGTGGCCACCGAGTGGTGGACGTCGATGTGATCGGAGAGTGACTGCGTGGCGGATCTCGTGTACGTGCTGCCGGCCCTCGCGGGGTTCGTCCTGTGTGTGCTGGCGGTGCGGGCCCTCGATGTGCGGACCAGATCGTGACCGCGGACGGGGTGACCAACGTCGTGCTGCTGGCCCTCGCCGCCGCGACCGTGGTGTTCCTGCTCGTCGCGCTGGTGTTCCCGGAGAGGTTCTGACGGCGTGAACACAACTGTTGCGGGACTGCTGCAGGTGGCCGCGCTGGTCGTCATCCTCGCCCTCGCCTACGTCCCCGTGGGCGATTACATGGCACGCGTCTACACCGGTGAGAAGGACCTTCTCGTCGAGCGTGTCCTCTACCGGATGGCGCGGGTGGACCCCCGCCGCCAGCAGACCTGGGTCGGTTACGCCCTTGCGGTGCTGGCCTTTTCGCTGATCTCGTTCCTCGTCGTCTACCTGCTGCAGCGTCTGCAGGGGGTGTTGCCGTGGTCCGACGGTAAATCCGGTGTGGCCCCGTCGATGGCGTTCAATACCGCGATCTCCTTCGTCAGCAACACCAACTGGCAGTCCTTCTCGCCCGAAGTGGTGATGAGCAACCTGACACAGATGCTCGGCCTCGCCGTCCAGAACTTCGTCTCGGCAGCGGTGGGACTGGCGGTCGCGATCGCGGTCATCCGCGGGATCGTGAGCCGCCGCGGAACCGGCGAGATCGGGAACTTCTGGGTGGACCTGGTGCGCGGATCGGTCCGAATCCTGTTGCCGCTCAGTCTCGTCCTCGCGACACTGCTGATCACCCAGGGGCTGGTGCAGTCCTGGCACACCGGGTTCGGGTGGACCACCCTCGACGGTGCCGACGCGCGGAGCATGCTCGGCCCGTTCGCCTCGCAGGAGGCCATCAAGGAACTCGGCACCAACGGCGGCGGGACACTGTCGGCGAACTCGGCACACCCGTTCTCCAACCCGACGCCTTTGTCGAACCTGCTGGAGATCGCCGTACTCCTGTTGATCCCGGTCTGCCTGACGCGCACCTACGGAAGGATGGTCGGCGACCGCCAGCAGGGACTGACGCTGCTCGGCGTGATGGCCGCGATCTGGTCGCTGATGCTCACGCTCGTGTGGATCTTCGAGAGCCGCACCCCCGGAAGCGCTTCCGCGGCCGCCGGGGGGATGATGGAAGGCAAGGAGGTCCGGTTCGGCATCCCCGGATCGGCGCTGTTCGCGGTGTCGACCACCGGCACGTCGACCGGCGCGGTGAACTCCGCGCACGACAGTTTCTCGGCGGTCGGCGGCGGCGCCGTCCTGTGGAACATGCTGCTCGGTGAGGTCGCACCCGGCGGTGTGGGATCGGGTCTCTACGGCATCCTCGTGATGGCGATGATCACCGTCTTCATCGGTGGTCTGCTCGTCGGGCGCTCGCCCACGTTCCTCGGTAAACGCATCGGACAGCACGAGATCACCATGGCCGCGCTGTACGTGCTGGTGATGCCGGCGCTCGTATTGATCGGCACCGGGATCTCCATGATCCTGGGATCGACGACGCAGGCGCAGGGCAACAGCGGGGCGCCGGGGAGTCCGGGCTCGATCCACGGGTTCAGCGAAGTCCTGTACGCGTACGCGTCGGCGGCGAACAACAACGGCAGTGCGTTCGGCGGACTCACGGTGACCGGTGACTGGTTCCAGGCCTCGCTCGGTATGGCGATGCTCGTGGGTCGTTTCCTGCCGATCGTGCTGGTGCTCGCGCTGGCCGGGCTGCTCGCCCGGCAGACGCCGCGCGGTGGTGACGCCCGGTCCGGGGACCCCGCGCGACCGTCGGCCGCCATCGGGGACCGAGTCGGCGGCGCGTCGACCGCGGTTCTCACCGTCCCTGCCGACACCGCCACCGATGACGTTGCGGCGGAGACGCGTTCGACCCTGCCCACCTCCGGACTCCTGTTCGGATTCCTTCTGACCGCGACCATTGTGCTCGTCGCCGGTCTCACCTTCTTCCCGGCCATGGCGCTGGGACCGATTGCCGAGGCACTGCTGTGACCACACAACTCGTCACCTCCGACGATCCTGACAAGACGAGCGTCGTGGATCCCATCGACGCCGAGCCGACGCTGGTGTCGCGCGGCGCCTTCGACGTGCGTTCGCTGGTGACGTCGATGCCGCTGGCACTGCGGAAGCTCAGCCCGCGCGATCAGGCCCGGAACCCGGTGATGTTCGTCGTGTTCCTCGGAGCCGTCGTCACCACCCTGCTCGCGATGCTGCGGCCATCCTGGTTCAGCTGGACCGTCGCCGCCTGGCTGTGGTTCACCGTCCTGTTCGCCAACCTCGCCGAAGCCGTCGCCGAGGGACGTGGCCGGGCGCAGGCCGACAGTCTGCGAAAGGTGAAGCGGGACACGGTCGCTCGTCGGCTCCGCGCCGACGACGACGTCACCGGGGTCGGGGCGACCGAGGAGGTCGCCGGCAGCGACCTGCGGATCGGCGACCTCGTCGTGGTCGAGGCGGGCGAGGTCATCGCCGGTGACGGCGACGTCGTCGACGGGATCGCCACCGTGGACGAGTCGGCGATCACCGGCGAGTCGGCGCCGGTCGTCCGCGAATCCGGTGGCGATCGCTCGGCGGTCACCGGCGGAACCGTGGTGCTCTCCGACCGCATCGTCGTCCGGATCACCACGGCGCCGGGGGAGACCTTCGTCGACCGGATGATCGCGCTCGTCGAGGGCGCCGCGCGGACGAAGACCCCCAACGAGATCGCGCTGGACATCCTGCTGACGAGCCTGACGGTGATCTTCCTCCTCGCGGTCGTCGCTGTCTCGCCGATGCAGGAGTACGCCGGGCAGTCCCCCGACCCGGTGAAACTGATCGCGCTGCTGGTGTGCCTCATACCGACGACCATCGGCGCCCTGCTCAGCTCGATCGGCATCGCCGGCATGGATCGGCTGGTGCAGCGCAACGTCCTGGCCATGTCGGGGCGCGCGGTCGAGGCGGCCGGCGACATCGACACACTCCTGATGGACAAAACCGGGACCATCACCTACGGCAACCGGCGCGCCACCGATCTGTACGCGGCCCCCGGGGTGTCCGTCGACGAACTGGCACGAATCGCCCACCGCTGCAGTCTCGCCGACGACACCCCCGAGGGACGCAGCATCGTCGAACTCTGCCGGACCGCGTACGGCATCGCGCCGGACGCAGCGACCGGCGACACGATCATCCCGTTCACCGCGCAGACGCGGATGAGCGGCGTGGACTCCCGGACCGACGGCGGTGTGGTCGAGTATCGGAAAGGCGCCGCCGACGCGGTCACCCGCTGGGTGATCGCCGGAGCAGGGGCCGTCGACGACGCCGTCGCCGCCGATGTGGAGCGGGTGTCGTCGGCGGGTGGCACGCCGCTCGTGGTCGGCGTCCGCGACGCCGGCCGGCCCGCCCGCGTCATGGGTGTGATCGGGCTGTCCGATGTGGTGAAGCCCGGCATGACAGCGCGGTTCGCGCAGCTCCGCGCGATGGGCATCCGCACCGTGATGGTCACCGGCGACAACCCGCTCACCGCCCGGGCCATCGCGACCGAGGCCGGTGTCGACGACTTCGTCGCCGAGGCCACACCCGAGCAGAAGCTGGATCTCATCCGCTCGGAGCAGGCCGCCGGGCGTCTGGTCGCGATGACCGGCGACGGTACCAACGATGCACCGGCGCTGGCGCAGGCCGACGTGGGGCTGGCGATGAACACCGGGACATCGGCGGCCAAGGAAGCCGGCAACATGGTGGACCTCGACTCCGACCCGACGAAACTCATCGAGGTCGTCGGCATCGGCAAGCAGTTGCTGATCACCCGAGGTGCCCTGACGACGTTCTCGCTCGCCAACGACCTCGCGAAGTACTTCGCGATCCTGCCCGCGATGTTCACCGCCGTCTATCCACAACTCGACGCCCTGAACATCATGGGCCTGCATTCGGCGCAGTCGGCGATCGTGTCCGCGGTGATCTTCAACGCACTGATCATCGTGGCGCTCATCCCGCTGTCGTTGCGCGGCGTGCGCTACCGGCCGGACTCGGCGTCGAAGTTGTTGGGCCGCAACCTACTCGTCTACGGAATCGGTGGGGTGGTCACGCCGTTCGTCGGCATCTGGCTGATCGATCTCCTCGTTCGTCTTCTTCCGGGAATGGGATGACGTCATGAACACAGTCTGGTCCGGCTTCGTCCGGCAATGCGTCGCCGCCGCGGGCATGATCCTCGGTCTCACGCTGATCCTGGGCCTCGCCTATCCGGCTGCCGTGTGGGCGATCTCGCGGGTGAACACCGACGGGGCGGAGGGCTCGCGGGTGTTCGATACCGCGGGATGTGCGGTCGGCTCGACGCTGATCGGTGTCGACCCGCAGGTCGAAGCGGGTGCGCCCGATCCTTATCTGCATGCTCGGGTTGTGGGCGCCCCGGGTGAGCCGATGGCGACCGGGGACCCGGCAGCGTCCGCGGCGACCAATCAGGGGCCCAACAGCGAGGTCCTGCTGACCAACGTCACCGCGCGTCGCGCGCTGATCGCCGCACGGGAGGGAGTGACACCCGCGCAGGTGCCCGCCGACGCGGTGACCGGGTCGGGGTCGGGACTCGACCCGCACATCAGTCCCGCCTATGCCGGGCTACAGGTCGCCCGGCTCGCGCGCGAGAACCGTCGGTCACCCGCGGAGATCGAGGCGGTCATCGACGCGCACACCGAGGGCAGACAGTTCGGATTCCTCGGTGAGCCCCGCGTGAACGTCCTCGAGGTGAACCTCGCGCTGGGGCACGCGCCGCCCGGCTGTCGCGCCCCGTGAGCGCGGTTAGACTCGGTCGATGACATCAGCGGCGACCGGGCACCACGATGGTCGCGGCAAACTGCGGGTGTTCCTCGGTTGTGCGCCCGGCGTCGGCAAGACCTACGAGATGCTCGCGCAGGCCAGAACCCTTGTCGACGAGGGCACGGACGTCGTGATCGGGGTCGTCGAATCCCACGGGCGGGTCGCGACTGCCGCCCTCGCGGAAGGTGTGGAAGTCGTCCCGCGCACCAGGCGCCCCTACCGCGGGACACCGTTGGAGGACATGGACCTCGACTCTGTGCTGGCTCGCCGGCCGCAGGTGGTGCTGGTCGACGAGCTCGCCCACACGAATGTCCCCGGGCTCCGAAACCGCAAGCGGTGGGAGGACATCGAGGAGTTGCTCGCCGCCGGGATCGACGTCTACTCGACGATCAACATCCAGCACCTGGAGAGTCTGAACGACGTCGTCGCCCAGATCACCGGAGTGGTGCAACGGGAGACCGTGCCCGACGACATTGTGCGCGGTGCCGACGAGATCGAACTCGTCGACATCGATCCGCAAGCGTTGCGCCAGCGCCTGTCCGCGGGCAAGGTCTACCCGAACGGGCGGGTCGACGGTGCCCTGGTCAACTACTTCCGGCAGGGCAACCTCACCGCGCTGCGCGAGCTCGCGCTGTTGTGGCTCGCCGACCAGGTCGACGACAAGCTCGCGGATTATCGTGCGGCGCACTCCATCACCGAGACCTGGGAAGCGCGTGAACGGGTCGTGGTGGCCGTCACCGGTGGCGCCGAATCGCCGACCCTGCTCCGACGCGCGAGCCGGATCGCATCGCGGTCGAGCGCCGAACTGCTGGCCGTCCATGTGGTACGGGGCGACGGGCTGACCGGTGCGGGCGTGGACCTCGCCGCGCTCAAGGAACTCGCGACGGGATTCGGGGCGCGAATCCACACCGTCGTCGGCGACGACATCCCGGACACGCTGCTGGACTTCGCACGTGGCGTCAACGCCACCCAGCTCGTACTCGGCACCTCGCGCCGACCGCGATGGCAGCGGATCTTCGACGAAGGCGTCGGCGCCGCCGTGGTGAGCGAGAGCGGCCGCATCGACGTGCACATGGTGACCCACGACGAGACGACCCGGCGGTCCCGACTAGACATCCGGGACACCCGCTTCCACCGGCCGCTGAGCTGGGTCTTCGCGGTGCTGGTCCCGGCCGTCGTCACCGGGGTGCTCCAGCTGCTCGACCCGTGGCTCGGTTTCGCCAGCCAATCGGCGCTGTACTTCGTTGCGGTGCTGGCGGTGTCGATGCTCGGTGGCATCCTGCCGGCCGCGTTGTCGGCGGTCATCTCCGGCCTGCTGCTGAACTACTTCTTCACCGATCCCAGGTTCACGTTCACGATCAGCCAGCCCGACAATCTGATCACCATCCTGGTGATGTTGTTGATCGCGATCGCGGTTGCCGCGCTGGTGGATTCGGCGACCGTTCGACGTGCACAGGCGCAGGACGCCGCCCGCGAGGCCGAACTGCTCGCGCTGTTCTCCAGCGTCGTGCTCGGCGGTGCCGACGTCCCGGTCCTGCTGGACCGGTTCCGGGAGACCTACGATCAGTCGGCCGTGTCGGTGGTACGGCGGACCTCGCGGGCCGGCCGGACGGTCGAGGCCGCGGTGGGCGACTCACCGCCGACGACCCCGGAGGACGCCGACACCGTCTGCGTCGTGCCGGGTGACGAGTTCGAACTGCTCCTGCGCGGGCCGAAGCTCGGGGCGCGGGATCGTCGCGTCCTGTCGGCCGTGGCCGGGCAGGCGGCGGGCGCCGTGCAGCGTCACGCCCTCGAAGCCGAGGCGGCGACGGCCGACGCGCTCGCGCGCACCGACGAGCTACGGCGGGCCCTGCTGTCGGCGGTCGGACACGAACTGCGGACGCCGTTGGCCGCGGCGAAGGCGGCGGTGTCGAGCCTGCGCAGTGACGACGTCACCTTCAGTGACGAGGACACCGCGGAACTGCTGGCGACCGTCGACGAGTCGGTCGATCACCTCACCTCGCTGGTGGGGAACCTGCTGGACTCCTCGCGGCTCGCGGCAGGGGCGGTCCGGCCGCAGCGGCAGCGGACCTTCCTGCCCGAGGTCGTGCATCGCGCCGCGGTGACGGCGGGCCGTCCCGACCGGCCACCGGGCCCGGTCTTCGATCTCGAACATGCCTGGGCGTACACCGATCCCGGACTGCTCGAGCGTGCGCTGGCGAACCTCATCGACAACGCGCGCCGACACGGCGGCGGGCAGGTCGAGATCACCGCCCGGCTGACCCCCGCCGACCCGCCCCGATGCGTGATCCGGGTCGTTGACCACGGAACCGGTCTCCCGATGGTGGATCGAGACCAGATCTTCGTACCCTTCCACCAGAATGGCGACACCAGCGGCGCGTCGTCGGGGGTGGGCCTGGGGCTGTCGGTGGCGCGGGGATTCGTCACGGCAATCGGGGGCGTGCTGAGCGTCGAGGACACGCCGGGCGGTGGCGCCACCATGGTCGTCGACCTGCCCGCGACCGACGAGGACGCGCACCCCGAGACAGCAAGGCCGACCCGATGAGCGCCGAGAAGACACGGGTCCTGGTCGTCGACGACGAACCGCAGTTGTTGCGGGCCCTACGGATCAACCTCAACGCGCGTGGCTTCGCGGTGACGACCGCGGCCACCGGGGCCGCCGCGCTGACAGCGGCCGCGCGGGAGAACCCGCACGTCGTGGTGCTCGATCTCGGCCTGCCCGACATCGACGGTCTGACGGTTCTCGAGGGACTGCGCGGATGGACGACGGTGCCCGTCATCGTCCTGTCGGCGCGCACCGACGCTGCCGACAAGGTCGTCGCGCTGGACTCGGGGGCCGACGATTACGTCACCAAACCCTTTGGCATGGAGGAGTTCCTGGCCCGGCTGCGAGCCGCGCTACGGCGCGGAGCCGTGTCGAACGCGACGTCGGAAGCGCCGGTCGTGGACGCGGGTGCCTTCGTCGTGGATCTGGCCGCCAAACAGGTGACGCGCGGGGAGGTTCCGGTCCACCTGACGCCGACCGAGTGGGGCATCCTGGAGATGCTGGTGCGTCACGAGGGAAAACTGGTGTCGCAGAGTGACATCCTGACCACGGTGTGGGGCCCGGGGTACCTGGGGCAGAGCAACTACCTGCGCGTCTACCTGGCGAGTCTTCGACGCAAACTCGAGGAGGACCCGGCGCACCCGCGGCACCTCCTGACCGAGGCCGGAATGGGCTACCGGTTCGTCCGCGGCGCACTGTGATCACGGCGCCGGAGATCCCGGTCGGTCTGTCGGAGCAGGCCGCGCTCGGTCCGCTCTGGGTGGACTGGCTGTCGCGTCTACCGGGCGCGGTCTCGGCCCTCCTGGACGAGTGGGGATTGCGTCGTGACGGTGACGAGCTGTGGCACGGGTTCGAGTCACTCGTCGTTCCCGTGCTCGATCGGCAGGGTGCGCGGGCGGTCCTCAAGGTGGCGTTCGACGGTGACGACGAAGGTGCGCAAGAGGCACTGGGACTGCAACATTGGCACGGTCGCGGGGCGGTACGCATGTTGCGCGCCGATCCGCGTCGACGCGCGATCCTCCTCGAACGACTGACGCGACGCGATCTGACGACCATCGACGATGACGAAGCATGCCGGGTGGTCGCCGGTCTCTACGGCCGGTTGCACATCCCTGCGCCGGGGCGGCTGGCGCTCCTCACCACACATCTCGAGCGCTGGCTGGACAACCTGGCCGGCATCCCGCGGGACGCGCCGGTTCCGCGCCGGTTCGTCGAGCAGGCGCTGTCGGTCGGCCGGGACTTCCTGGCCGACACGGCCACGGTGGGTGTCATCGTGCACGGCGACCTGCACCACGAGAACGTCCTCGCCGATGCCGACGGCCGCTGGGTCGCCATCGACCCGAGCCCGATGTCGGGGGATGCGCACTACGAACTCGCCCCCATGCTGTGGAATCGCCTCGGCCCGCGCGTGTCCGACGTTCGGTACGACATCCGCCGCCGCTTCTACACCATCACCGATGCGGCGGACCTCGATCCGGACCGGGCCCGCGACTGGGTCATCGTCCGGATGATCCTCAACGCGCACTGGGCGATCGAGGACGCCGACCGCGCGTCACGCCCGCTCCGACCGGCCGACCGGGAGTGGATCACCACCTGCATCACCGTCGCGAAAGCGGTGATCGACTGATCCGTCGGCCGTGCGCCGAATCTCGTTGACTGTGCGTCGGTCGCGAGCCCCCGCTGGTTGAGCCGGCACCCCCCTCCGCTGGTTGAGCCGGCACCTCCCTCCGCTGGTTGAGGCGGCACCCCCCTCCGCTGGTTGAGCCGGCAGCTCCCTCCGCTGGTTGAGGCGGCACCCCCCTCCGCTGGTTGAGCCGGCACCCCCCTCCGCTGGTTGAGCCGGCACCTCCCTCCGCTGGTTGATGCGGCACCTCCCTCCGCTGGTTGATGCGGCACCTCCCCTCCGCTGGTTGAGCCGGCAACGAGCCGCTAGGCGAGTCGCCGTGTCGAAAC
>NZ_JBHUXZ010000058.1:0-17359 GCF_042668985.1 Gordonia sp. NPDC057258 | reverse complement strand
CCCGGTCCTTGAGTTCCTCACTGTACTTGCGTGGTGCTGCCATGCTCTCCATCCTTCACAGGTTCGAGAGCCTCCGACAGACCCGGGGCGGTTCAACCACCAGCCAGCCGCGTACCAAGGTCAGTGCAGCTAGCGTTTGAATTAGGACGCAACTCATCTATCACGGGCGACGGTGCTGCGTCATGCTTATGCCCCTCCTACCTGTTGACGGAATGGTCGGGATATTCAGCGACCGACGCTTGTCAGATCCCCATGGGTCCGTCCGCGTGACTTTTGCGATGGTCAAGGGGCGAGCCGGAAACGGTCGATGTCACCCGGCCACCAGCTCGCAGTGCCCAGCAGCACCGCTAGCGCCGGGACTACTAAGGTCCGCACCAGGAACGTGTCGAGCAGCAAACCGACACCGATGATGAACCCGATTTGCACCATCACATCGATGGACCCGACCATCAGCCCAAACATGCTGGCCGCGAATATCAACCCAGCCGAGGTGATGACCGACCCGGTGTAAGCGACGGTACGCATTACGCCGACCCGCACGCTCCACCTCGTTTCCTCTCTCAGCCGTGACACCAGCAGCATGTTGTAGTCGGCGCCCACCGCCACCAAGACAATGAACGACACCAGTGGCACGGGCCAGGCGATCCCGGCACCGAGGATGTGTTGAAGTACGAGCACACCAATACCGAGAGCCGCCATGTAGTTCAAGACGACGGTTGCAAGGAGATAGACAGGTGCAACGACGGCCCGCAACAGCAGCATCAGGATCAGACCCACGATGAGAAGGGTGGCTATGCCGAGCAGTTTGAAATCGTACGACAACAGTCGCTGGACGTCGGCATTGATCGCAGGAAAGCCCGCAACAGAAGCACGTCCGCCCTCCAGAGTGGTGTTCGGCATCGCGTTCTCGGCGACGCTGGACAGCTCGTTCGCCAGCGTCATTGCATCGGCAGAGTATGGGTCGTAGGCGGTCTGTACCGCATAGCGCACGGTTTTCCCGTCGGACGAGATGAACTGTCGAGCGACCTGACTGAACTGCTGGTCCTTGAACGCATCCGCGGGGAGATAGAAGCCGGTTGCCGAGTCAGAATCGCCGACCTCCCGTGCGGGAGCCCGAAGCTGTGCGGCGACCTGTGCCAGTCCACTGAGTAGCTGAAGGTTGCTGTCCACCAGAGCACCGACTCCGTTCGACAACTGACGCGCGCCGTCGGCAAGTGCGCCGACGCCGGATTCGAGTTGCGAGAGCCTGTTCCCGAGGTCCTGTCCGCCGATGGCTTGTAGTGCAGAATCCAGCGTTTGAAGAGAACGCTGCAGCTGTGCAATGTTGGTCGAGCCTGGCGCACTCACGCGGCCGAGCTGCGCGGCAAAGTCAGCCACCCTCCCAAGCGACTGATCATCCGCGAGTGCCCGGATGTCGGCCATTTGCGCGCGCAGTGCCGAGCACTGCGCGATCTGCTGGCACCACGGATTGTCTAACGCGGACAACGCCGGCGCGACCGCATCTGCCGCAGACTGGGCCCGACGTGCGAGTTGAGACAGCTCGGGCGCTTGCTTGGAAAACTGTCTAAGCCTTGGGGCAGCGTTCGCCAGTTGGTTCACAAGCGGCCGATACTCGTCGAGCTGCGGGCCAAATGACGACACCTCGTCGAGCAACCCCGACAGCGGAGCGAGGTTGGAGGATATCTGGTCTTCTAACAGTGCCAGGCCTCCGGCGAGCTGCTCTGACCCCGTCTTCAGGACGGCCAGATCACCCTTGCGGGCCTGTCCATCACCGGTCTCCTCGGTGATCTTGGTACCGATCTGATCATTCTGCCAAGATAATTGCGCCTGCTCTAGCTTCTCACCGGTCGGCCGCGTCACGCCAATGACCCTGGTCACGCCGGGAATCTGCGCGACGCGGGAGGCTAGCTGGTCGAGGTCGGCAAGGCCTTGAGCCGTGCGCATGTCGTTCTCGGACTCCACCACCAAGAATTCTGAGATGATGATGTCTTTCGGGAAGTGGCGGTTGAGAAGCGCGTATCCTTCGTTGCTCCCTGTGTCAGGTGGCTGCCCCTCGCGATCGTCGTAGGTGATCTGAATTGTTGCGGCGACCATGGCGAGGCCGATCAACACGACCACACTGATCGCGAGCAGAGGGACCGGCCGCCGGATAACCATGACTCCGACTCTTCTCCAGTAATCCCGCGTCAGGTCACGGCGGGGAAGGCCGGCGCCTTTCTTGGCAGCGAAAGAGAGTACGAGGGGCAGCAATGTCACCGTCGCCAAGAATGCGAAAGCTATGGCGATTGCGCAGGCCGGACCCAAAGTGTTAAACACACTGAGCTTGGCGAAGGCCATAGCCAGGAACGCTAGGGCCACAGTGCCCGCCGACGCTAGAACCACGCGGCCGATAGTTGCATTCGCGTGGGCGATAGCGACATCAGGAGAGTAACCCGCTCGAATACCTTCATGATAGCGGCTGATGAGGAACACCGAATAGTCAACTCCGGCACCAAAGATGATGACGGTCATGAACATTGACGTGAACTGGGATACCGGCATGCCCAGCTCGCCCAGTCCAGATAGAACTCCGCGACCCACAGCCAAGCTCATGCCCACGACAAGCAGCGGCATCAGCGCGGTGAAGACCGAACGATAGACGATCAGGAGGATCACGGCGATCAGCAGCACGGTGGCAACAGTGATCAGGACCAGATCCGACTCGCCCACGGCGAGTTGGTCGCTAAAGGTCGCGGGCGGGCCTGTCACACGGACTGTCGTCCCACTGTCACGAAAGATACTCTCAGCGATCTCACGCACCGCTGCGACCGCCTCCGCGGTATCGGGTCCCCCGAGTGTGCCGGCCACTCCCACGGGCAGATACCAGGCTTGCTTGTCTTTGCTGAGAGCCTGACTTGCGGTGAGGGGATCGCTCAGCAGGTCCCGGACAGCGATGACGTGCCTGTCGTCCGCCCGCAGGGTGTCGACAAGCACGTGATATCGATCGCGGGTGTTGTCGGACAGGCCTGCACTGTTCTCCATCACAACGAATACTGTGGTCTTGGCGCCGCGCTCGTCGAAAGATGCACCCATACGGTCCAAGGTCTGAAAAGACGGGACTCCGGCCGGGATCGGATCCACAGATTGTTCCCGTATCACTGACTCCAGTTGAGGAAAGAGAAGGCCTAAGCCGATGGCGGCGCCGAGCCAGACCAGCGTCACAATTCCCTTGCGGCGGAGGGTAAACCATGCAACCCGCTCAAGGGTCGGACTGTACTCGCCGAGTTTCTCGCCCCCTCTCGACGGGCGGGTTCGAATGGGAGACGAACTCACCATGTGCAATATCCTCTCGACCTGAAGTGGGCGACCCAATCGTGCGGACCCGTTTCGCGAATGTCCGTGCGGCGGTGGATGGTTGTCACTTGTGGTGGTGCTCGACCATGTTCTCGACTTCCTCGAGAGTGGTGGGCAGGTGGTATGGCGGAGTGCTCTTGCCTGAGATGCGGTATCGGCCCCAGAAGTCGGGATCCCCGACGACACACTCCGCTCGGCCCTCGGGGGTCGTAAATACAGCGATCGCGCGGGCGCCTTTCAGGAGCCCGTCGAGCTCATCATTCTTCTGAATCCGGCCATACCAGGTGTACAGGCCGTTCAGCGGCTGGAAATAGCCTTTGATCTTCGCTTCGACATGGATCTCCGCCCCGCGGCACACCAGGGTTCCTTCGCCGGAGTAGTCGAGGTCATGGTCGTCAGACATGCAGTCCTACCTTCTTCGCATTGAGCGTTGACAAATATCGCAGTTCGTGGATACTAGCAGTACCAGATACTATGAGTAATGGGTACTGGGCGCCAGGCCCCGACTCCCAGCCTTGAACGACCGAGGAGAAGACATGACCGTGCAGGATGTCCAGATGAACCCCGACTTTTCGAAGGAGGGCATGGCTCGGGTGAACGGGCGTAAGCCCGTCGACATGGAACGATCTGCAGGTCGTCTGTTGCGGTCTTCCGCGGAGAAGTTCTACGACGCGGAGATCGACATCGACTGGGAGTCGCCCTGGGAGGAAGGCAAGTACTTTCTGCCAGAGCACCGGGTGTCGCTATACGGCACCAAACTATGGAACAAGATGACCGAGGAGCAGCGTCGCGAGCTGGGACGCCACGAGATCGTGAGCATCCTCAGTTTCGGCATCTACGCAGAGAACCTCTTGAGTTCGGCGCTCCTGCGCATGTCGGCAAAGGGGGCCCTAACCGATCAGAAGTCCCTATACGCGCTAACAGAAATCGGCGATGAGTCCCGCCATTCCACTATGTTCGCGCGCCTCATTAACAAAACAGGCGTGCCCCCTTACAAGCTCCCTAAGGGCTTCTTGAGCTTCGCAAAGATCCTGCATTTCGTCCCGCTCGGACCGTCGGTGTCCGGAGCCACGCTGCTGATCGAGGAAATCCTGGACCGCGCCCAGCGCGAGGCGATGAACGACCCCAGTATGCAGCCTCAGCTTCGCCAGCTCATGAAGATCCATGTCCTCGAGGAAGCCCGTCACATTACCTTTGCGCGACTGGAGATGATCGAAGGCATGCAGCGTCGACGTAAGGCGACGCGCGCTTGGCACCGAGGGGTGCTTGCCGTCATCGCGAACCTGGCGTACCCGCTGCTCATTAATCCGAAAGTGTACCCCGCAGTGGGAATTAGCCGCTGGCGTGGCGTATGGGCACAACAAACCAGCCCAAACTATCGGACCAACCTGCAGTTCATGTCGGAGCCCATGATTCGGTTCTTCCATGAGGCGGGAATGCTGGAAGGCAAGTTCACAATGGCCATGTGGCGCGCGACGCGGAGCCTTCCCGACGATCTCCGCTGATCTCCGTTCACGCGGCCGAGCCGTCACGGTCGACATCAGTTAGACCTGTGCGGAGCATTCTCGATGGCTTCGCGATCACTTCCGCCTCAACAGATCACCCGCTGCCACTGTGCGCAGGTGATGTGTTGTGCCAACGAACCCACGAGGGAGAAAGCATAAACATGGCATCTTCAACTACCCGGCGCGCCTCGCGCGCCGCCGCCAAAACCGACTCAACCGACGACCCGATTTCGACCAAGATTCTGATCATCGGAAGCGGGTTCTCTGGTCTCGGGATGGCCGCACAGCTAAGACGTCGCGGGTACAGCGACTTTCTAATCCTGGAGAAGGCAAGCTCCGTCGGTGGAACCTGGCGCGACAATACCTATCCGGGCTGTGCATGTGACGTCCCGTCGCTGATGTACTCGTACTCATTCGAAAGTCGAGGTAGCTGGTCGAAGGTGTGGTCGTCACAACCAGAAATTGAGCGGTATCTACAAGACGTCGCGGACAAGCGCGGCGTGACACAAAAGATTCATTTCGGTCAGAAGTTGGTTTCCGGATACTGGAGCGAGTCAGAGTCGCGGTGGCACCTGCGTACTGAGTCCGGACGTGAGTACATTGCTCAGTTCGTAGTTTCAGGAGTCGGTGCGCTGCATATCCCCAATTTTCCCGAAATTTCGGGGATTGAGGACTTTAAAGGCGAAGCGTTTCACTCCGCACAGTGGGATCATTCGGTGGATCTGGAGGGCAAGCGTGTCGCCGTGATCGGCACTGGTGCCAGCGCTATCCAGTTTGTGCCGTTCGTACAGAAGGAGGCCATGTCCCTCAAGGTCTTCCAGCGAACCCCTGCCTGGGTCCTACCCCGCAAGAATTTCACCGTTCCGCCGGCCCTGCGGACTCTTCTGAGCAGACTCCCGATTGCACGTCGTATCGCCAGGTGGTCGGTGTACTGGGGTGCGGAGAGCCTAGCCTTCGGCCTCAACGGTCACTCCAACCTTATGCGGCCAATCGAACGGGTCGCTCGGTGGAACATTGAACGCTCCATCTCTGATCCGGCACTACGCAAGAAACTGACCCCGTCGTATCGTATCGGCTGTAAGCGAATTCTGGGGTCAAACGACTATTACCCTGCACTTGCGGCACCTAACACCACTGTCATCAGCGATCGGATTGAGAGGGTCACCGCTGATTCCATCATCACCTCAGACGGCGTCGAGCATCTCGTGGACGTTATAATTTATGCGACCGGTTTTCACGTGACTGATGGTTTCGATCAGCTCGCCCTGAAAGGTGCCACTGGCGAGGATCTCCCGTCCCACTGGCATCAGACGGGGATTAACACGCACCTGGGCATCACGACCGAGGGTTTTCCCAACCTGTTTTTCCTCCTCGGACCCAACACGGGCCTCGGCCACAACTCAGTGGTGTTCATGATCGAGCAACAGATCAAATACATCATGAAGGCCATCGACACAGTAGAAAGCCGAGGCGCTGAGAAGGTTGACGTACGCCCGTCCGTGCAAGAACAGTTCAACACCGACATCCAGCGGAAGCTGGCCAAGGGAGTGTGGACCAACGGCGGCTGCACGAGTTGGTATCTCGACTCGCAGGGCGTCAACCGGACCGTGTGGCCGGGCTTCACATGGCAGTACTGGCGCGCCACAAAAGATTTCGACCCCGCCGAGTACGACATCGCCTGAGCCCGAACGCACGGAGAGACACGATTCGTAGAAATGGTGAGACGACAGTGAGCAATTCTGACCGGCATGATTACACAGGCAAGGTGGCAGTGATCACCGGTGCCGCGTCAGGGATCGGTCGGTCTCTGGCACTCCAGTTGGCGGAGCGAGGTGCCGCACTGGCACTGTCCGACATTAATGAGATGCACTTGAAGGAGACTGCAGAACTTTGCCGCACCACGTATGCGGCGACGGTAACCGCCGCCGTACTAGACGTTGCGGACCGCAGTGCGTTTCAGGACTATGCCGACGGAGTGCGGTCAGAGTCGGGCCACGTCGACATGGTGTTCAACAACGCCGGCGTGGCCTTGGGCGTCGACGTGGTCGACATGACCTGGGAAGACTTCGACTGGCTCATGGGCATCAACTTTGGCGGAGTCGTTAACGGGTCGAAGGCGTTTCTGCCTCACCTGATCGCGTCCGGGGACGGACATCTCATTAACACGTCGAGCGTCTTCGGCTTGATCGGAATCCCCAGCCAGAGCGCATACAATGCCGCGAAATTCGGCGTCAGAGGCTTCACCGAGGCGCTCCGACAGGAGATGAAAATCAGTCGATACCCGGTCACAGTGACATGTGTGCACCCGGGGGGTGTAAAAACCAACATCGTCAACAATGCCCGAGGCGTTTCCGCCATGGGGGCAGACACCGCGACTGTCGCCTCGCTGTTCGACAGGATCGCACGAAGCACCCCGGATAAAGCAGCGGCGACAATCCTCAAAGGTATGGACAAGAAGAAGGCACGAGTGTTGATCGGTGCGGACGCCCGCGGTTTCGACTTCGTGGCACGGGTGATCGGTCCCCGCTACCAGGACATCGCGGCGCCACTGACACGGGCGGGTTACGCGGTCGCACGTAGACAGGGGATCCTCAAGTGACCGTCGAACCCGATGCACGTCCGGCTGCCGCAGCCCGCTCACGCACCTTGCGCGTCTCAGAAGTGACCCAGGAAACGAAAGACTCCGTCACCATTTCGTTCGAGATCCCCGATGCCATGGTCGAGGAGTTCAAGCATGTCCCAGGGCAATTCATCACCGTGAAGATCCCATCTGATCGGACCGGTCATGTCGCACGATGCTACTCGTTGAGCAGCTCGCCTCACGTCGAGGACTTCCGTCTCGAGATCGGGATCAAGCGGACGGAGAACGGTTACGCATCGAACTGGCTGTGCGACAACGCGATGACGGGAATGGAGTTGACCGTCCTCCCGCCGTCGGGGCACTTCACGGCTAAGAATCTCGACGTCGATTTTCTATTCTTTGCAGGAGGAAGTGGGATCACTCCGGTCTTGTCGCTGATTAAGTCGGCGCTTGTGTGCGGCGGGGGCGAAGTCACACTGTTCTACGCGAATCGCGATGCCGAGTCGATCATGTACGAGGGCCAACTGGCGCAGATCGCCTCCGAGTTCCCCGAGCGTTTCACGGTCTTCCACTGGTTGGAGTCGGCTATGGGGATTCCGGCACCTGAGGATGTCGAATCCGCCATACGTGAGCACCGCGGTGCACAGATCTACACCTGTGGTCCGGCGCCGTTCATGGATCTGGTTCAGAAGTCGGCGGAGGCCTGCGGTGTCGAGCACGCCTCGGTACATCGAGAAGTCTTTCAGTCACTGACCGGAGATCCATTCGAGACAGCCACGATGCGTCAGCTCAGTGACGACGATGGTGTGGCGACCGCCACGGTCTATCTGAATGGGCAGTCCATCACGACTGAGTGGCCGCGCAACACTCCGTTGCTCGACGTGCTATTGGCCCAAGGTCACAATGCCCCGTACTCCTGCCGAGAAGGGGCCTGCAGCGCGTGCGTATGCAAGCTGGTTGAGGGTGATGTAGAAATGGCACAAAACCACATCCTCGTTGAAGATGACATTGCCGACGGTGAACGGCTCGCATGCCAGGCACTTCCGCTGACGGATTCTGTCACGGTGAGCTTCGATGACCTCTGAGTTTGCGAGTGCGTCGCGAGGATCGCGTGACCTCGAGGTCCTTTCCTCCGACGGGACCAAGTTGTTCGCTCAGGAATTCGGTCCGGGCCGGGATGCTCCGCTCCTAGTCTTTAGTCACGGCTGGGCTTGTCAGGGACGTTTCTGGCGTCCGCAGGTCGAGCAGTTCGCGGCGACGCATCGGGTGGTGGTCTACGACCAACGCGGACACGGGTTGAGCGACCGGGGCCGGGTACCGTTCTCGGCGAAGCTCTTGGCCGATGATATGGAGGCCGTAGTCCGGGCAGTGGCGACTCCCGCCGACAAGGCTGTCGTGGTCGGACACAGCATGGGAGGCATGTCCATCATGAGTTGGGCGGCTGAGTACCCCGCCTCGGTTTCGGAGCTGGCCCGCGGAGTAGTACTGGCAAGCACCGGGCCATCACAGTTGGTGGATCGGTCTACATTGCTCAAGGTTCCCCGACAGCTACGACCGAGACTTGAGCGGGCCTTCGCGGCCAGTCTTGCAGTCGCCGGACCCGAGATGCAGGGGACGCGTTTGTCTCGCCGCCTGATTCGTTACGGAACCCTGGGCCCGGGCGCGACTGCCGAGGTAGTCGACGAGTGCGCCGACATCGTGTTGCGATGCCCACCACAGGTGCGCGGGATGTGGGGTTCAGTGTTGGCGACAATCGACGTCAGTAAGGGGGTTGACTCGCTGGAGGTGCCGGCGACGGTCATCGTAGGTGATGCCGACAGACTGACCCCAGCGACCCATTCAGTGGATCTCGCAGCGCGCCTGGGTCGGAAGGGCGTTCTATTTGAATTCACTCTTCTTGACAAAGTCGGTCACATGTCCAACCTAGAGGCCGTCGAAGACTTCAATTCAGCCGTGGCCAGATTAGACAAATCCGCCTGACGCGGGTCTCGTCGACCCAACCCATGTTCACTGGCTAGTGCGTCACTGGCGCGACAAGTCAGCCATCCTGATAACGTAGGAGGTCATGTCTGTAGTCCGTCGCATCTCCGCGGCCCCGGTGAAAGTGCAGCGACGTGTGCGCGACGCTCGAAGCACGCGCTGGGACGACCACCGCGCCGTCGTCAAAGCTGAACTCGTCGATGCAGCGATACGCGCGATCGAAAAGTTCGGCGATGCCGTGAGCATGGACGATTTTGCGGAAGAGGCTGGTGCGTCGAAGCCTAAGCTCTACCGCCATTTCGGTGACAGGGCTGGGCTCTACTCCGCCGTGGCAGCCCGTCTGGGTTCTATGATGTGGGAGTCAGCGCAGTCAACTCTGCTCTCCGGACAGGCAGACAGCACCGTCGACGAACTTTTCCGTTCAGCGGTGTCCGCATACGTATCCTTGGTTGATGAACATCCAGCGGTCGTCCGTTTCCTCATGACGAACCACATGTTCCAGTACTCTGAGTCCGGCGAGGGTGGGGCCGCAGATCAGCTGAGATCGGCAATGGAGATTATTTCCGACGAGTTCGCTCGTGGCCTCCGAGAGGTCGATGCCGAGGAGTCCCCCGTCGCCGTAGCAGTAGCCTCCATTCTGGGGGCTGGCCTATCAGCGACCCAGTGGTGGATCGATCACGGTCGGCAGAATGGAATGAGCAGGGACATGTTTGCCGCGCACCTGTGCCAGACCTCGTGGGGGATCATAGACGGCGCTGCAGCCACAGTAGGCGTTCGATTCCATAGGGACAGGCCCTTAGGCGACCCTGGATTCGCCACTCGCCTCGACGCCGTCTGATCCCCTTCGTACGGGTGGTCCGCCCTGTGTCACGCACGCGGCAGAACTGCTCACACAAACGGAGCGCATTTCACAATCCTGACTGCTGGCTGTCATGGGGGATCATCCTTGGTCGCCGCTCATCTTAGTAGCGGAGCGCTACAGACGGTACTGTTGACGACAGTGCCACAGTCGTGGCGGCACTCATAAGGCCCCCCTCGAGCCTTCCATCGGTACCGCCACTGGCAGTTTCGTTCTGTTACCGACGGTATTGGTGTGCAGTCAGAGGTTCTTGATTTGGTTTCGTAGGGAGTGGCCAGGGTGGAAACCATCGATTTCGACGATGTTGACCCGAGGCGGGTTCGGTCGCGTCAGCGTTTGTTGGATGCTGCGGTGACCTTGCTGAACAGTGGCGGGGTCGAAGCCGTTACCGTGGAGGCGGTCACTCGACTGTCTCGTGTTGCTCGCACCACCTTGTATCGTCACTTCGAGAGCTCCACAGATCTGGTGGCGGCTGCCTTCGAGCGATTGTTGCCTCAGGCCGAGACCCCCGAGACGACGACGTCGATCCGTGATGACCTGCTGAAGCTGATGCAGCGGCAGGCTGAGCTTATTGAGCATGCACCGCTGCAGTTGACGACGCTGGCATGGTTGGCAATGCTTCCCGAGCAGCCCCGGCAATCCGGGCAATCCGACGGGGATCAGAACGCGCTCGCGCCACTGCGTCGTCGAGTCGTCGAGCAGTATCGAGAACCATTCGATCGAGTTTTGACGAGTGACGTGGCCACGGCTGAGCTCGACAACTTCGATTTGACCATGGCTGTCACCCAGCTCGCGGGCCCGCTGATCTTTGCCAAGCTCACGGGCATTCGGTCGATGACCGTTGGCGATCTCGAACAGCTTGTCGACGATTTCCTCATGGCCCACCGGCGACACCAAACCTCCTGACCTCCTTCCCCATCTACGGTACTGCTAGTACCGTAACGATACCGTCGGTTTCGTAGACGGGCTGGGTCGAGGGTGAGGTGCTGCATATGGTGGTCCAACGTCCAAGTGGTGGGCGCTTGGCGGCGCGCCGGTTGGCGGAACGCAGCGAGTACAGCACGACATTGGGGCGGTTGGCACGGTTCACCTTGGCGCACAGATTCCTCGTCATCGGGGCGTGGGTGGCTGTGGGTATCGTCTTGGCGATTCTGTTTCCCCAGCTGGAGACGGTGGTGCGGCAGCAGTCTGTTGATCCGATCCCTGCTGGGGTTCCATCGTTTCAAGCACTCGATCAGATGGGTGGTGCGTTCGGTGAGAAGGGCGCCAAGACCACTGTTTTCGTGACCATGGAGAACCCGAACGGGTTCACCGACGTGGCGCGGGAACGCTACGACATGCTCGTTCTGCAGCTGCGCGAAAATTTCGACGATGTGCAGTCAGTGCGGGATTTGCTTTCCGATCCGACGACGGCCGGCCAAGCCTTGAGTGAGGACGGGCAAGCCTGGTACCTGCCTGTCGGGGTCACCGGAACATTGGGAGGGCCAACGGCCACGCATGCTGTGGAGACCGTGCGCCAAACCGCGCAGCGCGTGTTTGACGGTACGGGCACCACTGTCCATGTCACCGGGCCGACAGCCACTTTCAGTGACCAGATCGTCAGTGCTGAAAGCGATTTAGTCGTGATCACTCTGGCGACGGTGGCGCTTATCGCGATCATTCTGTTGATCGTTTACCGATCGCTGTTCACCGCGCTGGTGCCGTTGTTGGTGATCGGTGTCAGCCTCGGCGTGGGCCGTGGCATCTTGTCCGCACTCGGCGAACTCGGTATGCCGGTATCGCAGTTCACCGTCGCGTTCATGACCGTCATCCTGCTCGGAGCCGGGGTCGACTACTCAGTCTTCTTCATCAGTCGCTATCACGAACGGCTACGCCAGGACGCCACCACCGAGGTTGCGCTCGTGGACGCGACAGCAACTATCGGACGGGTCATCCTGGCTTCAGCTGCCACGGTGGCGCTGGCCTTTTTGGCGATGGTCTTTGGTCAGCTGAGCGTGTTCTCCACCTTGGGTCCGGCATGCGCGATCGCCATCCTCATCGGATTCCTCGCCACGGTCACCCTGCTACCACCGGTGTTGCTGTGGGCGGCACGATTCGGCTGGGGCGCACCCAGGCGAGATCTGACCCGAAAGTACTGGAATCGCGTCGCCGTGCTCGTCGTGCGGCGTCCTGTGCCGCTGCTGGCACTAACCCTGGTCGGGCTAATCGTGCTTAGCGTCTTCGCGACGGGCATCCAGATCACCTTCGACGATCGTGAGGGGCAACCCGCGACAACCGACAGCAACGAAGGCTACGCGTTGCTCGACCGTCATTTCCCTCAAGACGTCACTATCACCGAGTTCCTCGTCGTAGATGCACCGATCGATCTCCGTACTGCCAGCGGGCTGGCCGATCTTGAGCAAATGGCCTCACGTGTATCCCAGATCCCCGGAGTGACTCGAGTCATCGGCGTTACCCGTCCCACCGGGGACAAGCTCGAGCAAGCCGAGCTGTCCTGGCAGAACGGCCAGATCGGGAACCGGCTGGCGGGTGCGGTCGACGATGGCCAGAACCGCCGCGGTGACCTCGAACAGCTCCGTACAGGCGCATTCCAACTCGCCGACGGGCTTACTCAGCTCGACACCCAGGTACGCACCAACTTGGCCCCCCTGGCCGGCATCCTCGATCAGGCAAGCACAGCCGGGCAGCAAATTCAGCAGTACCAGCCACTACTACGCCAACTCGCCGCATCTGCACCAGCGCTCGATCGCGCTTCTCAGAATGCCCCACAGCTGGCCGCGCTCACCCGCCAAACATCTGCAGCCCTGGCAACAGTGACCTCGATCCTGCCCATCCTCGATAATGCGCCCTGGTGCACCCAAGTCCCGCAGTGCGCAGCTCTGCGCGCGCAGACCCGCAATCTCGACGCCCTACTGAGCAACGGGACCCTCGACCAGATCGCCACGCTGTCAACACAACTCGCGCAGCTGGATACACCGATCTCAACAGTCACCGACCAACTCACTTCCACCGTCAACTCACTGGGCTCCACGCTGGGAAGCATCAGCAGCCAAGACCTTCCCGGCAAGCTCACCCAACTGCAAACAGGTATCAGTCAACTCGCGGCGGGATCACGCCAACTCGCCGCCGGTGTATCCGCGCTGATCGACAGCAACCTTCAACAACTCGCCGGGATGGCCGCGCTAGCCACACAACTACAAACCTCCGCCCGCGAGACCGCCGGAACAAACTCAGCAACCGGCTTCTACCTCCCACCTCAGGCCAACGCAGACCGCCGTTTCGTCGACGTCGCTCGCCAGTTCGTCTCGCCCGACGGCCATACCGTGCGCTACGCAATACAAACCAGCTTCGACCCCTACAGCACCGAGGCCATGCAACTGGCCGACACAATCACCGATGTCGCACTCGCCGCCAGACCGAACACAACCCTGCAGGACTCCAACATCGCGACAGCCGGGTTCCCCGCCATCAACGCCGATCTGCAACGTCTACTCACCGAAGACTTCCGACTCCTAGCGTTGGCCACCCTCACCATCGTCGGCCTGATCCTGATACTCCTACTCCGAGCACTCATCGCGCCGCTATACCTTCTGGGCACCGTCATACTCAACTACACCGCGGCACTGGGTATCGGCGTCCTGATCTTTCAACACATCCTCAAAACCGACATCGCCTGGCCCGTACCACTACTGGCCTTCATAGTCCTCGTCGCGGTCGGCGCCGACTACAACATGCTTCTCATCTCTCGCCTACGCGAAGAATCCCAAAACAACATCCGCATCGGCGTCCTGAGAACCGTCACCAACACCGGATCAGTCATCACCTCGGCCGGCCTCATCTTCGCTGCCAGCATGTTCGGACTCATGGCCGGATCCATCTCGATCATGACCCAGGTCGGACTCATCATCGGCATCGGCCTGCTGCTCGACACCTTCATCGTCCGCACCATCGTCGTGCCGACCATCGCCACACTTGTCGGCAGAGCAAGCTGGTGGCCGAGTACCCGAACCGACACGCATCCAGCGTCCCGCTAGTACGCACGCACGTGCCGAGATCTGACCGGCCCCGCCAGTCATCCAGCCATCGCGCCCACCTCATCGACTGACACCCGCTCGACGGTCGGCCGCGGCACCACACCCGACCCACGTGCGAGCGCCCCTCGCGTCGTTGACGCTGGTAGAACTCGCAGGAGGGCCCGTCGCGGCGTTGGGGACTGTCGCTGATTCGGTGTAAGTGGTTTTGATCGCCCCCGGCGTGGGGCAGGAGGAATCACGACGATGACCGACACAATCGGGGGCGTGGATGCCCCGGTGGCAGGGCCGGTTCAGACCGGTCAGGAACACGATGTCACCACCGCGGATGCGGTGCGTGAGCTCTCGAAGGCCGAGCAGGCTTTGGTGAGCGATCTGGTACGTAGCTCACGCGCTCAGGGAGTGGCTCTGACCGGTCCTGACGGGCTGCTCAAAGCGCTGACCAAGAGCGTGCTCGAAGCCGCGCTCGATGAAGAGATGACCGAACATCTTGGCTATGACAAACATGACGTGGCCGGCCGCAACACCGGCAATTCACGCAACGGCACGCGCACGAAACGGGTCCTGACCGACGCGTGCGGGCAGGTGCCCATCGAGGTGCCCCGCGACCGCAACGCCACCTTCGACCCGGTAATTGTCGGTAAGAGCAAACGTCGCGTCACCGATGTGGATCGGGTAGTGCTGTCGCTGTATGCCAAAGGCCTCACAACCGGCGAGATCTCAGCGCATTTCGCCGATGTCTACGGTGTCAACGGCGGCTGAAAACTGACCCCTTATCGACGGTTGAATTTTGACCCCCTTTGGTGTGGTTACTGGTCGGTGTTGACGAGTTCTCGTCGGGCTTTGGTGCGGTAGGAGTCGCCGTCGATAGCGATGACCTCGGCGTGATGGACGAGGCGGTCGATGAGTGCGGCGGCGACGACGTCGTCGGCGAAGACTTCGCCCCAACGGCCGAATGGCATGTTCGAGGTGATCAGAATCGAGCCTTGTTCGTAGCGACTGGCAATGAGTTGGAAGAACAGGTTGGCGGTGTCGGAGTCGAATGGGAGGTAGCCGATCTCGTCGATGATGATCAGTCGGTAGCGGCGGAGCCGTTTGAGTTCGGCGGCCAGGCGGCCGGTGGTGTGTGCCTCGGTCAGGCGGGTGGCCCATCCGGTGGCGGTGTCGAAGAGCACGGGGTAGGCGTTGTGTGCGGCTTTGATCCCGAGCGCGATCGCGAGGTGGGTTTTTCCCACCCCGGGTGGTCCGAGAAGGATCACGTTGTCGCTCTTGGCGATCCAGGTGCTGGTGGCCAGGTGGGCGATCACATCACGACGCAGTCCTGGAAGGTGGTCGAAGTTGAAGTCCTCGAGTGTTTTGACCGCAGGGAAGCGCGCGCCGCTGATCCGCAGCATGGTGCCGTTGGCTTCGCGTTCGCTGACCTGGCGGTCAAGAATCGCTGCGAGGTACTGCTCGTGGGTCCAGTTGTCGGTGCGGGCCCGCTCGGCCAATTCCGCCCAGCATCGGCGGATCGCTGGCATCTTCAACGCCCGCGCCGCGAACTCGATCTGTTTACCTGTTTGATTGTCGGACACAGTCTTTCACCTTTCAATGCTGGTGGATGTGGTGGGCGGGTGAGCTTGGGGCGGGGTGGCAAAGTTCACCCCGAACAGCTCGTCGTAGTCCGGTAACGCCCGGATCGGCACCTCGTGGCCATCAGGGTGGGCGCGGATGCGGGCGGCGTTTCGGGCCCGGTTGGCGAGGTCTTGGCGGCGGTAATCGCGGCGCAGTTCTTTGGCTGCTCGCACGTGCTGAGGGTCGGCGATGGTGACGTGGTTGGCCCAGCTGCGCGCGTGGTCGGCGACGGTGACCTCGCCGCAGAGGATGCGCACCTGCTGCAGGTCGGCAGTGATGTCGACGAACCGACCGATCACCGACGGGTGCACCGAATAGTCATTGCCGGCTACACGTACGTAGTAGTCGCGACCGAGTCGCACCCGGCTACTCAAGCCGATATGCGGTGCGGTCGGAGGTAGGCCGGTCATCTGCTCGAGGTCCTCGGCGAACACGTCACACGGGCGTCGATCACCGATCGCGCGCACCACTCGGGTGTTGGCATGATCGGCCAGCCACCGATCGAACTGGGCGGTGAAATCGGCCGGTGAGCTGAACTGGCGGCCCGGCAGGAACGAGCTCTCGAAGAACCGGTTGTTGCGTTCGACCATGCCCTTGTACTCGGGGTCTCGCGGTGGCGCCAGCTCCAGCCGCGTACCCAACGTGCCCACGAAGCCGGCCGCCAACGCGGTGGGTGTGCCCTTGGGGCCGATCGCGGCTTCGCGGTCCCACACCAGTTTGCGGGTCACCCCGCCCAGTTGCGACAGCAGCAGCCACATTCCCGTCAGGATGTCTCCGCCCTGGCGAGACGGGATCATCACCGCCGACCGGTACCGGGAGAACGCCAACGTCATCACCAACACCGGTAGCATGGCGAACTGATTGTGGCTCAGAGGGATTCGGTAGTCCGGAAACCACAAATCCCACTGTGAACAGCCGCCGGGCTGATAGATCACCCGATCGGCTGGATCTACCCCACGAAACTCTGGACGAATAGCCCGGACCCGGTCTTTGAGGACCGTCAACGACCTCGTCCACCCAACCCGCTCGGCGATCACCGTCGCCGGCATCGTCGGATACTCCCGCAGCAACGCCCGGATCTGCGGTTCGAACGCGTCGACCGCCGAGCCCGTCGCCGGCCGCGAGTACTTCGGCGCGGTATCCGAAGCCAACGCCGCACGAACGGTGTTGCGGGCCACCCCCAACCGGCGCGCGATCTCCCTGATCGGCACACCCTCACTGCGATGCAAACGGCGGATCTCTGCCCATTGCTCCACTGAAATCACCCTCCTAACAAGACGGGGGGGGTCAAAATTCACCCGTCGTCAGGGGGTCAGTTTTCAGGCGTCGTCAACATACGGTGCGTCGGTATCGAAAGACACTGAACCGCCCCGGGTCTGTCGGAGGCTCTCGAACCTGTGAAGGATGGAGAGCATGGCAGCACCACGCAAGTACAGTGAGGAACTCAAGGACCGGG
>NZ_JBHUXZ010000057.1:0-18822 GCF_042668985.1 Gordonia sp. NPDC057258 | reverse complement strand
CACCAGCACCACCCTGTGGGCTGCGAGATCGACTGACCGACAGCTAGAAGAAACTGGCTCTAGAACTGCCTGGACCGGCTATCGGGGACCTGCCAGGCACCGCGTCTACAGAGGCACCTGACACATTGAAGTCAATCTCCTCGTCATCCGCCGCAACGCAACTGCCGAAAAGTGTTTTGAGGTCTACCCTTTCTGTGACCGCGAAGATCTCTATTATGTAGGTGGGTTCGCCTCCTGTGATCCGAGCGCCAGCCTCCTGGGTGTTGTGGATCGAGCAAACATCAGTCTCATCCTCGGAGGCCGACCTCGCCTCGACGGGTGTAAATCTGAACTCGCCGCCAGTGCCGCTCGGAAAGGCCGTCTTGGGAACGACCATATCGTCGGTGATGTAGGTGAGCGCTGCGTGTTGTTGCGACTGCTCTGGTATTGCGGCACCCCCGACACTGCAGGCTGAGAGCAGAATTGCCCCGATCGCAACGAGGAAGCGCGATGCCATCCGTATTCGGAACATCACTGGTTCGGACTTGGAACGACAGCCCCTCCTCGTTGTTGTGCTGGGTGTCGGTGTCGGCTGACACGAGGAGGAGGTCGCAGGCAAAGGCATGATGATTTCTCGCGGACGCTCACCCGGCCCCTTGGCTGGCTCGGTTGACGAGTTCGTGATCATTGCTTCACCAGCTCGGCACTACCGGTATTCCCTTCGGTATCGAACGAGTAGCCCAGGTTCCCGCCGCTTCGCTCTAACCGCAGATCTCCATCAAAGCAACGTGGGCGACCGGAGGTAATCGTTTCTGTAACGATCAATTGTGTACCCGATATACGTGCACTATGTAGCGTTCCAGAACATGATAGGTCCGAGTAGCTAGAAACTCCCCATATGGAGCTCTCTCCAATCCAGTGAAGATACAGCACAACATCATAAGTTGTTAATCGCCCATCGGGGTAACGCTGAACCACCCTGCCGCTCCATGTCCCAATAAATTCGTCAAGGTTAAGCACTGAACTTTCACTCAGGTGCTTATAATCATGCCGTATGGCTGTAAACGTGATTCCAACGTTTGAACCCTGTTCCTGCGTTCCGGCGACAAGGCGTCCCACTGCGGTGTTGCCTTCGAATGTGATCTCGTATGTAGACACTCCAGACGCACAAGGGGATGGGCCCTGTACATCTATCTCAATTCGGTTATTGCTGAGCGTCTTCCAAGTTCCGTTGACCGCTTTCATGACGCATATCTGAATCTGGCCACTAGCTGGTTCCGTAAAGGAAATGCTGCTGTTGGCTGTGCTAGCGAGGTCGTCTGGCACTGCGGTGTTGAGGTGCAGTTTCACTAGGGGTGGTCGCACATTTGGAGACGCATCAGCATGTTGTCGCGACTTTTCCCAAGTTCCCTCCCAGATCCCGTTCGGCTCGAGTTCTGTGATTGCTTCATTGTTGTTTGTCGCTCCTGCGCCCCCACGTTTCTCACTGGATCGCGTACTGGAGTTAGTAGCGGAGTCGATCCCGCCTAAAAGGTCATCAAATTGCTCTTTCGCCTGAATCCAACTAACTAGCCAAATGACGAAACTCGCAATCGTCACGACGGTTATTAAGGTGCACGCGCCGGCTATTATCCACAGCGCAAATCGGTTGTGATTATGGTTGCCAGTTGTCATCGCGCTGATACCTCACTCCGAGATTGGTGCTCCACGTTCCCTGGCGTATGCGCGTTTAGTGCAGCGAACGAATCAGCTCTGCTGCCCCGCGGATGGTCCCAGCGCGCCGTCGGAGCTGTTTCTTCCGACAGTGGGCGGCGTTTCCGCCTAGACCTCGCATCGCACAGAGATGGTGGTCAGTCCCTCTGGGTTGCCTTCTAGGCATCGTGTTCTGAGGCCGCATGTCGATTCTTTTCTGAGGTCGGCTCCCCCAACCGCAGGGCAGATCGTATCAGTCCTGCTGGAATCAAGCCGGTCGTTTACCCCAGAGTGGCGAATAGGTGACGTGTCTGTAACCGATTCGAACGTGCGACTGGTGTGCGGACCGGCGTCGTAATTCGTTGCCTCTTCACTACAACGCTTATAGGAGGGGCTGGGATACCGAGTCGATAGCCCTGCTCAGACGGCTTTCCATCACTCAGCCAGCGACCTGAACGTCGGATGCGGTGGTGGCGGCATATACTTCAGCCGGGGCCGATTGGGCGCCTGTGTGTTGTGAAGGCGACCGGTGCGGTACTGACGTCCTCGTCGAGTTCCAGATTCGGTGATGGTCAGCGGCGGGCACAGAGGCGGTCGAGCTTGTCAGACGGGGCCGGTGAACCATCCGTGTGTATGAAGGTTTCGGTGCGTTGGAGCGCGTCAGGCTTCGTGGATGTGCATGTGCGAGGCGGAAACCGCAGCCGGCCGAGCTGGGCCTGCGGATGCAACCGAGGGTACGTCGCCTACGTTTGCACGCCGACTCTTCGCTCTGGTCATCTGTGCTGCGCCCTGCGCGACAATGTCGATTCGTGTCGATATCGTGTCGATATCGTGGACGACCTAGTTTGCTAACTCCTGGGTGCTTGCTCGGGTCAGTCCATCAGCGAGAATCTCTTTCAACGGACCATATGCGAAATTCGGGCCGCAAAGACGACCGAAGTACGGGTTCTCTAAAGCAGCCAGATTCGAGTCCTGGTGCCGGAGCTCATGGGTCATCCCGCCGGGCGCGCCAGCCCCAGATTGTCCCGGAGCGTGGTGCCCTCGTAGTCGGTGCGATACACGCCCAGCTCCTGCAGCACCGGCACCACCTCGTCGACGAACCGGTCGAGTCCGCCGGGCACGATGTGGGGCACCAGGATGAAACCGTCGGCGACGTCGGCCTGCACGAAATCGTTGATCGTGTGCGCGATCGTCTGTGGGGAGCCGACGAACGACTGGCGCCCGGTGACCTCGATGATGAGTTCACGCGTCGTCAGGTTCTTCGCCTCGGCGAGGTCGCGCCATTCGCGTGCCACGGCGACCGGGTCACGGTGCATGCGCACGCTCGCGCGTCCCTTCGCGACCGTGTTCTCTCCCGGTATCGGATCCACCTGCGGCAGCGGGCCGTCGGGGTCGTGATCGGACAGATCCCGATTCCACAGCTGTTCCAAGAACTTGATCGCCGTCTGCCCGCTGACCTGTTGCAGGCGCACCTCGTGGGCGAGTTCGGCTGCCTGCGCGTCGGTGTCGCCGACGACGAAGGTGGCGGCGGGCAGCACGAGGAGTTGGTCGGGGCGTCGGCCGTACGTGGCGAGTCGTCGTTTGACGTCGGTGTAGAACGCCCGGCCGGCGTCGTAGGTGGCGTGCCGGGAGAAGATGGCGTCGGCGGTCGCGGCCGCGAACTCTCGGCCCTCGTCGGAGTCCCCGGCCTGGAAGATGACCGGCCGCCCCTGTGGCGGACGAGGCGTCGGAAAATGTCCGCGGATGTCGAATTGCGAACTGGTGACGTCGAATTCACCCGCCTCGAGGCGTGCCAGGAATCGGCCGTTCTCGGCATCGGCGACGACGTCATCGTCGCGCCATGAGTCCCAGAGCGTCGCGGCGGCGGCGAGGAATTCCTTGGCGCGCGCGTACCGCTGGTCCTCGGGCAGATAACCGCCACGACGAAAGTTCTCGCCGGTGAACTCGTCCCACGAGGTCACCACGTTCCAGGCCGCGCGTCCGGCGGACAGATGATCGAGGGTGGCGAATTGCCGTGCGACGTCGACGGGTTCGTTGAAGGTCGAGTTGATGGTGCCGGTCAGGCCGAGGTGGGTGGTGACCGCGGCCAACGCGGACAGTACGGTGAAGGTGTCCGGTCGACCGACCACGTCGAGGTCGTAGATCAGCCCGTTCTGCTCGCGGAGCCGCAGTCCTTCGGCGAGGAAGAAGAAGTCGAACTTCCCGCGCTCGGCGGTCTGCGCGAGGTGGACGAACGAGTCGAACTCGATCTGGCTGCCCGACGCCGGGTCGCTCCACACCGTGGTGTTGTTGACCCCGGGGAAGTGGGCGGCGAGATGGACCTGTTTGGTCATGCGACACCGGCCTTTCCAGTGGCGAAACGATTGGACGGGCGCGCCAGGCCGAGGTGCCCGCGCAGCGTCGAATGGCTGTACTCAGCGCGGAACAGGTTGCGGCGCCGGAGTTCCGGTACGAGCTCTCGGGTGATCGCGCGCAGGTCCTCGGGCAAGGCGGCCGGGTGCAGTCGTATTCCGCTGATCCCTGCCACCGCGGCCCAGCGCTCGATCTCGTCCGCGAGCCCGACCGGGGTGCCGGCGAAGAGCGCACTGTCGGGCGTGAACGGTCCACCGGCCCAGTCGTCGAGCTGCGCCCGACGCTCGTCGGCCTCCGCCTCCGATGCGGCGAGCACGACGAACAGGTCGACGAACAGGAGTGCTGGATCGGTGCTCTCACGACCGGCGTCGGAGTGTGCGCTGCCCACGGCGTCCACCGCGCGCACGGTGTCGTCGACGTCGCGCGGGCTGATGAACCCGAGGTCGGCGCCCCGACCGATCAGCCGCAGATCGGTGGGGTGGGCGCCGGTCGCGGCGATGACCGGCCGGCCCTGCGGCGGGCGCGGCGTGATGGCGGGGCCGCGCACCGAGAAATGATCCCCGGCGAAGTCGATGTGGTGCAGCTTGTCCCGGTCGACGAAGCGACCGGTTGCGACGTCGCGGATCTCGGCGTCGTCCTCCCACGAATCCCAGAGCAGACCGAGCACGGTCGCGAAGTCGAGGGCCTCGGACGCGAGATCGGCGAGCACCGCCGGATCGTCGGGAAATCGTCGTCGGCCGAACAGCGCGGCCTCGTCCGGGTCCGCGGTCGTGCGCAGCAGGACCCCGGCGCGACCCTGACTCACATAGTCGAGGGTCGCGATCGCCTTGGAGACGTGGAACGGCTCGGTGTGGGTGGCGGTCGCCGTCGGGATCAGCCCGATCGAACGGGTCGTGGGAGCGAGACGGGAGGCGAGTAGTACCGAGTCGAGTCCTCCCGTCGCCCGGTCGGTGCGGGGATGCCCGCGATGCAGGGCGAAGGTATCCGCGAGGGTGACGAAGTCCAGGAGCCCGGCTTCGGCCTCGCCGACCAGTTGCTGCCAGTGCGCCGCTGTCGTGACCGCGTTTGCCCGGGCCCCGGGCGCACGCCACGCACCCGGATGCGACCCGCAACCGTCCAGCGCCACGGCGACGCGTACGTGTTCGGTCATCGAGTCTCCCCTCGAGTCGTGTCGTCGATGTGTGTCTCCGTCTCGAACAGTGGCGGCATGACACGGGATTCCAGGGCCCGGTCATCGGATCGGCGTGGGCCTAACCCTTCCGATGTACCGCCGATGCCGCTTCGGTGATCAGGATGAGGTGTGTTCGGCACAGGACTCGAGACGTTCGGGGAGCGGTATGACGGGACATGAACCCATACCGCTGTCGGTGCTCGACCTCGCGCCGGTCACCGAGGGGAGTGACGCGGCGACGGCGGTGCGTCGCAGCGTTGCCTTGGCCCGGCACGCCGAACGTCTGGGATATCACCGCTTCTGGCTCGCCGAGCATCACTTCGTGGCAGTGGCCAGCTCGTCGACGACCACGCTCATCGGACTCGTCGCCGGCGCGACCGAGTCCATCCGCGTGGGATCTGCGGCGGTCCAGAGCGGCCTGCACACCCCGGTGTCGATCGTGGAGGCCTTCGGGACCATCGACGCGCTCCACTCCGGCCGACTGGACCTGGGTCTCGGTCGTTCCGCGCAGCGTCGCACCGAGTTGGCGACCGCCGACCGGAGATCCGCACCCCGCGAGCCCGCACCCCGACAGCCCGACGAGGTCGTCGACGGCCTGCTCATACCGTCGCCGTTCCCTGTCGAGTCGATCCTGAACGCACCGCGGGTCGTCGCCGCGTTCGAGGCCTCGCAGTTCGACGGTGCGTCGCCGCCGGACTTCGACGACGCCGTCGGTGATGTCCTGGCGCTCCTGACGGGCGGGTTCAGTCACCGCGACGTCGAACTGACCGCGGTGCCGGGGCGGGGCGCTGACGTGGCGGTCTGGATCTTCGGGAGCAGCAAGGGGCAGAGTGCCCAGACCGCAGGTGCGCGCGGGTTGCCGTTCGTCGCCAATTATCACGTCAGCCCGAGCACGGTCCTGGAGGCCGTCGAGGCGTACCGAAGTGCGTTCCGGCCGTCGCCGGTCCTGGCCGAGCCGTATGTGGTCGTCTCCGCGGATGTCGTTGTCGCCGCGGATGAATCGACGGCACGGCACCGTGCATCCACCTACGGACACTGGGTGTACGGCATCCGTAGCGGAGCCGGCGCGCAACCGTACCCGAACCCTGACACGTCGCGTCCGCTCGACGATGACGCGCTCCCGCTGGTCGACGATCGCGTGCGCACCCAGTTCGTCGGCGACCCCGACACCGTGGTGGACGGGCTGCGCACACTCGCGCGGGTGACCGGCGCCGACGAGCTGCTCGTCACCAGCGTCACCCACGACTTCGACCATCGGCTGGCGTCGCATGAGTTGCTGGCGGCCGCATGGGGATTGCGAGGGAAGTGAGATGACCGGCTACGCGGCAGAGGGTTTCGGACGACGCGCCGGTGTGCGGTCGTCGTTGAGGGCCCTGTTCACCGGCATCCGGCGTCGCGTCGACGTGGACCTTCTCGCCGTGTGTGCGGCGCTGCATCCGGAGGCACCGCCCCTGGGTCTCCCGTTGGAGTCAGCAAGAACGGTCGGCCGCGGAAAGGTCTCATAACCGGGTCCCGGTGGCACCATGAGGTTCTCCGGTGACGACGGTCGTCGCCGACGAGCAGCCACGAGGACGCCTACCATGTACGAGACCCCGGATGAACTACACGAACTGCAGACCCTTCTCGACGCGTCCCTGTCCCGATCGACAGATCATCTGCGGTCCATCATCTGCAGCGAGAACACGGTCGACGCACCGCAATTGGTTGACATCCTGACCGGCATGCGTGTTCTCGCGCTCTCGACCGTGACCGCGGCGGGCGAGCCGAGGATCAGCGCCGTCGACGGGCATTTCCTCCACGGGAAGTGGATCTTCGGCACGGCGCGCACAGCTGCGAAGGCTCGGCACCTCGCCGCCCGTCCGGCCGCCAGCGCTGCTCACATCCAGGGCGAGGAACTCGGGGTGTTCACGCACGGGACGGTCGAGATCCTCAACCCGCTCGACGGCGACCGCGCCGATGACTGGCCCGAGTTGGTGGCCCACTTCAAGAAGATCTACGGCGATGATGCGTTCGACTGGGACGTCGAGGTCATCTACTTTCGCCTGCACCCGCATTGGATGACGGTCTACGCACCGAGCCAGTCTCATTGACTGTGAGTCGACGGTCAGTCGACCGGGACGATAAAGCCTTCTTTCACGAGCCAGTCGTAGGCGACGTCGGAGGGGTCGGCACCATCGATGTCGATGAGTCCGTTGAGTTCCTGCATGAGCTCGTCGGTGAGTTTCGCCGACACCGGAGCCATGAGTTCGGCGATCTCCGGGTTCGCGTCGTTGACGCCGGTGCTCACCACGAGGCAGCCGCTGTAGGGCAGGAAGAACTTCTTGTCGTCTTCCAGGACGACGAGGTCGAGGTTCTTGATGCGACCGTCGGTGGAGTAGACCATGCCGAAGTTGCAGGGTTCGCTCCGTGCGGTCGAGGTGTAGACGACGCCGGAGTCCATGGTCGTCACGTTGCTCTTGGGCACGCCGCCGGGGGCGTCGAGCGGGATGTCGTAGGCCTCCAGCATGGGGATGAAACCGTCGGCGCGCGAGAGGAACTCGTCGTTGATGCAGAACGTCCGCTCGGATTCGGGCAGCTTCGCGATATCCGACATCTTGGTGACGTTCAACCGCTCGGCCGTCGGCGCCGAGGCGGCGAAGGCGTAGGTGTTGTTGAACGACGAAGGCGGCAGCCACTCGACACCATTGGCGCGTTCGGCGTCACGGACGCGCTCGTACAGCTGCTGCGGATCCGCGATGGTCTCCGTCTCACCGAGATAGGTCTGCCAGGCGGTGCCCGTGTACTCCCACACGATGTCGGCGTCACCGTTGAGAACCGCTTGCCGCGAGGACATCGAACCCGGTGCGTTGGTGAGGTCGTCGACGTCGGCCCCGGCCGCTGCCAGATAGGTCGCGGTGATCTTGCCGAGCAGGACCTGTTCGGTGAAGTTCTTCGACGTCACGGCGACCGACGTGCCCTCCAGCGGACGTTCGCCGCCGGGAAGGGAAGCGGGACGGAAGGTTCCGGACGAACTCACCAGACCACACGCCGACAGCGTCATCACGAGGGCCGCCGACGCGGCCAGGATTGCGAGTGCCCGGGAGCGCAGCGAGCGGGCCGACTGCGACCGTGTCATCATGCGATCCCCCGAGGTGTCGCGACGAGTTCGACGAGGCGGCCGAGCCAGTCGATCGTCATGGCGAGCAGGGCGACCAGGATCGCGCCCGAGACCAGCAGCTTGGGCAGGAACAGCGTGATGCCGGTGGTGATGAGCGTGCCCAGGCTGTTCGCGCCGATGAACGTGCTGAGGGTGGCGGTGCCGACCAGGATCACCAGTGCGGTCCGCACCCCGTTGAGGATGACGGGTACGGCGAGCGGTAGTTCGACCTGGACGAGGGTGCGGACGGCGGACAGGCCGATGCCCCGGGATGCCTCGACAGTCCGTTGATCGACCTGACGCAATCCGACGATGGTGTTCTGCAGGATCGGGAGCACGGCGTACACGACCAAGCCGACGACGGCGGTGTTGAACCCGGTCCCGAGCCAGAAGGTGAACAGCACCAGCAGACCGATCGCCGGCGCCGCCTGCCCGATGTTGGCGATGTTCACCGCGATCGGGTTCAGCCACCGGAGCGACGGTCGGGTGAGCGCGATACCCAGTGGGATCGCGATCACGACGACGATGACGGTGGCTACGAGAGTCAGTTGGATGTGATCGAGGATGGTGGCGCGCAGCGCGGCCCACGACATCGACGCGCTCTCGGTGGTGGTGAACGTGGTGTTCGCGTACCAGATGGCGAAACCCACGCCGACGACCACGATCACGAGCGGTTCGAACCACACGTCGATGGGGATACGGGAGAGCCGTCGTCGAAAGCCGCTCGGGACCGACTCCGGGGCAGGCGGTTTCGCGGTCTCGGTGATCCTCGCCTCTTCGGCGATGAAACCCGTCACCGCTCGGCGCTCGTCTCGGGCGTGCCCACCGGCGCTGTCGCGGAACCGGCGCCTGCGGCAGGTTCCAGGCCGGGCTCGTCGTCGGCCGCGACGACCGGGGTCTCGACGGGAGCCGAACCCTCGGCGTGGTCGAGATAGCCACCGTGGTCGTCGTCCTCCCGCACCGTCGCGAGCTGACCGCGGATCGCTTCCATCACCGAGGCGATGTTCAGCGCACCGACGACCGCGCCGCGTCCGTCGGTGACGAGAACACCACCCTGGCTCGTCGCGAGCATCGAGTCGAGAGCGTCGTTCAGGGTCGAGGACTTGGCCACGACCGGGAGGCGATGGTCGAGGTAGTCGGAGACCTCCGGCTTGGCGCGGATCTCCTCGACCGACGGCCATGCGCGTGGGCGGCCGTGTTGGTCGACGACGGCGACCCAGTCCTCGCCGGCCGCCTTCGCGCGGGTCACCACGGCGCCGGACGGTTCTCCGACGCGGGCGGTGATCACCTCTTTGAAGTCGACATCGCGGACGCGGGTGAGGGTCAGGTGGGCGAGAGTCGCACCCGATCCCACGAACTCCTCGACGAACGGGCTCGCCGGATTGGCCAGGATCTCCTCCGGCGGCGCGAACTGCTCGATGTGCCCGCCCTCGGAGAGGATCAGCACCTTGTCGCCGAGTTTGGTCGCCTCCTCGAAGTCGTGGGTGACGATGACGATGGTCTTGGCCAGCTCGTGCTGGATCGCGATCAGCTTGTCCTGCAGGCGTGCCCGGGTGATCGGATCGACGGCGCCGAACGGCTCGTCCATCAGCAGCACCGGGGGATCGGCGGCGAGGGCGCGTGCGACGCCGACCCGCTGCTGCTGGCCGCCGGACATGTCCTTGGGGAGCCGGTCGGCGAAGGTCGCGGCGTCGAGTCCGACGAGGTCGAGCAGGTACTCGGTGCGCTCGGCGATACGTTTCTTGTCCCAGTTGAGGATTCGCGGGATGGCGCCGATGTTCTTGCTCACCGACCAGTGCGGGAAGAGTCCGCCGGACTGGATGACGTAGCCGATGGACTGCCGCAGCTTGTCCGGGTTCTCCGCGGTGACATCGCGTCCACCGATGTAGATGCGACCCTCGGTGGGTTCGATGAGGCGGTTGATCATCTTCAGCGTCGTCGTCTTGCCACATCCGGACGGGCCGACGAAGGCGACGATGTCACCGGCGTCGATCTCCAGGTCGAGACGGGCGACGGCCGGCGTGGTGGCTCCCCGGTAACGTTTGGCCACGCCGTCGAGCCGGATGGACTCGCCGGTGACGTTGCGGTTGTTGCCGTTCGGCGCGGACGAGGTGGCGGAGTCGGTCATGAGAGTCCCTTGGAGATGGTGAGTCGGCCGAGCAGAACCAGGAGAGCGTCGAAGACGAGGGCGATGATGACGATCAGGATCGTTCCGGCGAGCGCCATTTCGAGTGCATTGGCACCACCGAGGCGGGAAAGCCCGTTGAAGATCAGCGATCCCAGGCCGGGGCCGAGGACGTAGGCGACGATCGCGGCGACACCGACGATCATCTGGGTCGACACGCGGATGCCGGTCAGGATCACCGGCCAGGCGATCGGCAACTCGACGGTGAGCAGGATGCGCCACCTCGAAAGCCCGATGCCGCGGGCGGATTCGACCACGGCCGGCGGCACGGACCGGAGACCGACGACCGCGTTGCCGATCACCGGCAGCGTGGCGAAGAAGGCCAGCATCAGAAACGACGGCGTCACACCGAGTCCGAACGGCACGATCAACAGGGCCAGGAGGGCAAGCGACGGAATGGTCAGCGCCACACGGCTCGACGTCAGCGTCAGCGCGCTGGCGAGCGGGAGGCGATAGACCACGGCGGCGATGAGGATCGCCACGGCCGTACCCACGAGCACTGTCTGAAATGACAGAGACGCGTGTTGATATGTCAGAAAAGTGAGTGATCGGGCGTTCTCGCTGAGGTAATCCCACAATTGCACTGTCGGTGTCCCATCCCCGGTGTCCCACCCCCGGTGTCTGCGTCGACATTACGCAGAGTTGAACGAGACTGCCGACATTTGGACCGATCCAGTGTGACTTTCACGCGGCGTGGGTCGATCTCCGCTCGACGCGGTGCCATCCTGGATGGGTGAGTGAGACTGCGCTGACCAGCTCGGAGGTCGGACCCGACGACGATCGGGCCCACCTGGCCGAGGCCGTGCGTTCCTGGACGCGCATCGTCGCCTGGGTGCTGAGTGTCGGCGGGGCCATCGGCTTCGTCGCGGCGTTCGTGCTGACCGTGGAACGATTCGAACTGGCCGCCGACCCCGAGTACGTGCCGTCCTGCAACTTCAATCCGGTGCTGAGCTGCGGTTCGGTGATGGCGCAGCCGCAGGCGGCGCTCTTCGGTTTCCCCAACCCGCTGCTCGGGATCGCCGGTTTCGCGGTCGCGATCACCACCGGGATGGCCTTGCTGGCCGGGGCGCGCCTCGCCGGCTGGTACTGGGCGGGGCTACAGGTCGGGGTCACCGCGGCGATGGTCTTCATCGGGTGGCTGGTCTATTCGAGCCTCTATTCGATCGGGGCGCTGTGTCCCTACTGCATGGTCGTCTGGGCGGTCACACTGCCGATCTTCGTCCTGGTCAGCGTGCGCAACGCGCACGCGAGCGGGCTCACCTCGCGGTCCCGTGTCGCGCTCGCCCTGGCCCGCAACCACGCGCCCATCCTCGTCGCGGCGGTCGGCCTCGTGATCGTGCTGATCGCGGTGCGATTCTGGTCGTACTGGTCCAGCCTGTACTGAACCCGACCTCGCGCGACCGCTCGGAATCTCCCGAGATGCACCACTACGCTGGGCCCATGGCTATCGGGCGTCCATCGGAGGGTTCGGCGGAGGTGCAGCGCGCGCCGCGGGCGCGGATGACCGGCGCGCAACGGCGATTGCAGCTCATCGAGGTGGCGCGCGGACTGTTCGCCGAACGAGGTTTCGAGGGCACGTCGATCGAAGAGATCGCGCAGCGTGCCGGTGTCTCGAAACCGATCGTCTACGAGCACTTCGGCGGCAAAGAAGGTCTGTACGCGGTGGTCGTCGACCGTGAGATGGAGACCCTGCTGGAGATGGTGACCTCGTCGCTGTCGAAGAACCGCTCGCTCTATCGCATCCAGCAGGTCGCACTCGCGCTGCTGACGTACATGGAGGAGCGCACCGACGGCTTCCGCATCCTGGTCCGCGGCGACAGCACCGCGAGCACGGACGAGACGGCGACCTACTCGAGTCTCCTGAACGACGCGATCAGTCAGGTCGAGCACATCCTGGCCGGGGACTTCGAACGACGCGGCTTCGATCCCGCCCTCGCACCGCTCTACGCCCAGGCGCTCGTCGGGATGGTGTCGGTGACGGCGCAGTGGTGGCTCGACGTCCGCGAACCGTCGAAGGAGGTCGTGGCGGCACACCTGGTCAACCTGTGCTGGAACGGGCTCACCCGACTCGAACCCGATCCCGAACTCGTCGGGCCCGACTACGTCGAATCGCGCAAGCGGACCACCGTCGACGACGCCTGACCGGGGGCCGCTCGCGTCCCGGCCCACACCCGACCCGAGGTGCACGGCAGTGTGCCCCAACCGCGTCTATTGTTGATTCACTCTGCGTCCCCCGGCCGGAAGGATCAACCGATGTCGACCCCGCACGGCGCCGGCCGGCCGGCCATCACATCCCGCTGAGGCGCCGCGCGTGGAGACCGTCGGCATCTACCTGGTCGTCATCTTCGCGTGCGGGTTCCTCGCACGTGTGGCCCGCCTGCCGACCCTCGTCGGCTACCTCGCAGCCGGGTTCATCCTGCACGCACCGGGAATCGACGAACTGCCGATCATCGACACGATGGCCGAACTGGGCGTCACGATCCTGCTGTTCACGATCGGGCTCAAGCTCGACGTGCGGATGCTGCTCCGGCGCGAGGTCGTCATCACCACGGCGGCGAACCTGCTCGTCATCCTCGGTCTCACAATGGGTTTCCTCGGCGTCCTGGGTGCCATCGGGGTGCGGCTGCTCGCCGGTGAGGGCTGGGAGACGGTGGCGCTGTTGGGATTTGCGCTGTCCTTCTCGAGCACGGTGTTCGTCGTCCAGGTACTCGACGAGCGGTCGGAGTCGCATTCCCTCTACGGCCGGATCGCCATCGGCGTCCTCGTGCTGCAGGACATCGTCGCCGTCGTCTATCTGACCGCCATGCAGGGCGAGCCGCCGAGCCCCTGGGCGCTGGCCCTGGTGTTGCTGATCCCCGGCGCGTGGATCGTCCGGCGGTTGTGGAACACCCTCGGCCACGGCGAGTTGCAGACGTTGTTCGGGATCGTCATGGCGCTCGTGCCCGGCTATTGGTTCTTCGAATCCGTGGGTGTCAAGGGCGACTTCGGCGCGATGATCATCGGCGTCCTCCTCGCTTCGCACCCGCGTGCGGGGGAGTTGTCGCGGACGTTGTTCGGTTTGCGTGAGCTGCTGTTGGTCGGTTTCTTCGTGT
This sequence comes from Gordonia sp. NPDC057258, assembly GCF_042668985.1. Taxonomy (NCBI): domain Bacteria; kingdom Bacillati; phylum Actinomycetota; class Actinomycetes; order Mycobacteriales; family Gordoniaceae; genus Gordonia; species Gordonia sp. NPDC057258. The sequence goes on along the minus strand of NZ_JBHUXZ010000057.1, from coordinate 5,215 downwards.
CGATCGGCCTGCACGTCACACCGACGACCGAGACCGTGCTGCTCGGCCTGCTCCTGCTCATCCTGCTGCCGCTCGAGGGAGCGGTGTACACGCTGGTCCTGTCGCTGTTCGGCCTGCGTCGCCGGACGTCGATCCTCACCGGACTCGCCTTGGCCAACTTCTCGGAATTCGGGCTCATCGTGATCGCGACCGGTGTGGGGGCAGGCATCATCGGCGAGGACTGGCTGGTGGTGACGTCGGTCGCGGTGGCGGGGAGCTTCGTGTTCTCCACCCTCGTCAATCGACGCGGCACGGGCCTGGTGACCCGGCTGTCGGCGTTCGTCCCGACCACGGCCGCCGCCCGGGCGCACCCCGACGACGCGCCGATCGTGCTGGCGCCGGCGCGCGTACTCGTCCTCGGGATGGGTCGCGTCGGCCACTCGGTCTACGACCGGCTGGTCGACGAATACGGCCTGCCCGTGATCGGCGTGGAGAACGACCCGCTCAAGGCGAGCGAACTGGCCCAGCAGGGTGTCCGGGTACTCGACGCCGACGCCACCGAGACCGACTTCTGGGACCGGGCCGTCGGCGTCGGCGAGCTCGAACTGCTCGTCCTGGCCATGCCCTTCCACGGCTCGAATCTCGTGGCTCTCGAACGCATCGAGGAGCTCGGCGTCACCGGGACCATCGCCGTCGTCGCGCAGTACGACGACGAACGCGACGAGTTACTCCAGCGAGGGGCCGACGTGGCTTTCCACATCTACGAGGGCACCGGCGTCGGACTGGCCGACGCGGCCGCCGAGGCCGCAGGTCTGGAACGCTGAGCGACGGTTCACCCCGACCTGGTGGCCAGGCCGGTCAGCTGCCCGCGCCGGAAGCGTCGTCGCCGCTCCAGAGGTCCTTCTGCATGTAGACGCAGTCGATCCACTGCTCGGCCTTGTGACCGATGGCGCGCAGGCGACCCACCTCGTCGAATCCGAACCGCCGGTGCAGTGCGATCGAGCCCTCACCCCCGGTCGCGGCGATGACCGCGACGATCTGGCGGACGTTGTCCGGGTCGGCGCGGGCGAGCAGCGCGGACATCAACGCGGTGCCGATCCCGCGCCCCCCGTGACCGGGCCGCACGTAGATCGAGTCCTCGGTCGACAGGTCGTACGCGGGCATCGTCCGGAACGTCCCCAGGTAGGCGTATCCGACGACGCGCTCGACCCCGTCGTCGACCGCGCGGGCCACCACGAACGGCCGTCCCGCAGCGGTGATCGCGGCGTGCTTGGCATGCCACTGCGAGACCGACGGAACCAGGTAGTCGAAGGTCGCGACGGTGTGCTGCACGTAGTGCGCGTAGATGTCCGCGACGGCCTCGCAATCGTCGATCGTCGCGTCGGACACGCGGATCAGGGGCGAGGTCGCGCCGGAGGTGCGGTCGCTCATGCCGATGAGAGTAGGGCAGGGGCGCCGACGGCGAGAACTTCGTCGGGACGAGTCCGCCGACCGGGCAGGGCGGGCCGATCGGCGACCCATACAATCGACGGAGTGTCGACGCTGTCTGCCCTGTCCGGTCTGGCCACACTCGCGTGTGCGGACAAGTCCTTCCGCGAGGTGCACAAGCACCGCGACGAGCGCCGACTGGACATCACCGCGCCGGATGCCGCGCGCCCCTTCCTCGTCTCGTGCCTGGTCACCGATGCGCAGGCGCCGCTGTTGGTCGTGTCGGCCAACGGCCGCGAGGCCGACGATCTGACGGCCGAGCTGGGCGAACTCCTCGACGACGCCGGGGCCGTCGCACAGTTCCCGTCCTGGGAGACGCTGCCGCACGAGCGGCTCTCCCCGAGTGCGGACACCGTCGGACAGCGACTGGCCGTGCTGCACCGCCTGGCGAACCCCGGCGACACCCCGCTGCGGGTCGTCGTGACCACTGTTCGCTCGCTCGTCCAGCCGATGGCACCGGGCCTCGCCGACGTCGCCACGGTGACCCTGCGTGAGGGCATCGAGGTCGACTTCGACGCACTGCTGTCCCAGTTGGTCGAGATGGCCTATGAGCGCGTCGACATGGTCGGCCGACGCGGCGAGTTCGCGGTACGCGGCGGCATCCTCGACGTCTTTCCGACGACCGCCGATCATCCGGTGCGCGTGGAGTTCTGGGGCGACGAGATCACCGAGATGCGTGCATTCTCGGTGGCCGACCAGCGCAGCCAGCCCGAGGTCGAGACCAGCGAGGTGCGGATTCACCCGTGCCGTGAACTGCTCCTGACCGAGAAGGTCCGTGCGCGGGCCGCCGATCTCGCGGCCGCCGATCCGGGCGACACGACCATGACCGAGATGTTGGGAAAACTCGCCGAGGGCATGCCGGTGGAGGGGATGGAGGCGCTGATCCCCGCGCTCGTCGACGGCGACATGCAGTTGCTGACCGAGGTGATCCCGGACGGCACACGGGTCCTCATCCTCGACCCCGAGAAGGTGCGGACCCGGGCCTCGGATCTGTCGAAGACGGGTGCGGAGTTCCTCGAGGCGTCGTGGACGGCGGCGGCCATGGGCGCCTCGGCGCCGATCGACGGCCGGTCGTCGGAGAGCCTCGGCATCGATCTGCAGGCCAGCGCGTACCGGTCTCTCGACGAGGTGCGGAAGGCGACGCTCGCCGCGGGCCGGCCCTGGTGGACCCTGAGTCCGCTCGCGACCGGTAGCGGTGACGAACTCGAACTGGACCTGGCTCCCGGCCCGGCGCCGCGGGGCGACGACCGCGAGATCGCGGCGACGTTCGCGCAGTTGCGCGCCCACGTCTCCGACGGCAAGACGGCGGCGATCGTGGTGGCGGGCAAGGGCACCGCGCAGCGTGTCGGCGAACGACTGTCCGACGCCGAGGTGCCCTACGTGCTCGCCGAACCCGGGCATCGGCCGCAGCCCGGCGAGGTGACCGTCTTCTGCGCGCCGCTGCGTGCCGGGATCGTCTGTCCCCACGCGGGTCTCGTGGTGGTCGCCGAGGCCGACCTCACCGGTACACGGGTCGCGAACGTCCGGGACGGCCGCCGGCTGCCGGCGAAGCGGCGCAACCAGGTCGACCCGCTCGCCCTGGCCGCCGGCGACCTGGTGGTGCACGACCAGCACGGCATCGGCCGGTTCGTCGAGATGATCGAGCGGACCGTCTCGGGTGCCCGGCGCGAGTACCTCGTCCTGGAGTACGCCTCGAGCAAACGCGGCCAGCCGGCCGATCGGTTGTATGTCCCGATGGACGCACTCGACCAGCTCTCGCGGTACGTCGGCGGCGAACAACCGTCGCTGTCGAAACTCGGCGGGTCGGACTGGCAGAACACGAAACGCAAGGCGCGCAAGGCTGTTCGCGAGATCGCCGGCGAGCTCGTACAACTCTATGCCGCCCGCCACGCAGCGCCCGGACATGCGTTCGGTCCCGACACCCCGTGGCAGCAGGAGATGGAAGACGCCTTCGACTTCACCGAGACCGTGGATCAGCTCACGGTCATCGCCGAGGTCAAGGCCGACATGGAACGTGCGGTGCCGATGGACCGCGTCGTCGTCGGCGACGTCGGTTACGGCAAGACCGAGATCGCCGTCCGTGCCGCCTTCAAGGCCGTCCAGGACGGCAAGCAGGTCGCGGTCCTGGTCCCGACGACGATTCTCGCGCAACAACATCTGCAGACCTTCACCGAACGGATGAGCGGCTTCCCGGTGCGCGTGCGCGGCCTGTCGCGTTTCACCGATGCCAAGGAGTCACGCGAGATCGCCGAGGCGATGTCGAAGGGCGAGGTCGACGTCGTCATCGGTACCCACCGACTGTTGCAGACCGGGATCGTATGGAAAGACCTCGGACTCGTGATCGTCGACGAGGAGCAGCGGTTCGGTGTGGAACACAAGGAACACATCAAGTCGCTGCGCACCCATGTCGACGTGCTGACGATGTCGGCCACCCCGATCCCGCGCACGCTGGAGATGTCGATGGCCGGGATTCGCGAGATGTCGACGATCCTGACCCCGCCCGAGGAACGGCACCCGGTGCTGACCTACGTCGGCGCCTACGCGCCCAAGCAGGTCGCCGCCGCCATCCGCCGCGAGCTGTTGCGTGACGGCCAGGTCTTCTACGTGCACAACCGGGTGTCGACCATCGACAAGATGGCCAAGGACATCGCGGCGATGGTCCCGGAGGCGAGAGTCGTTGTCGCACATGGGCAGATGGGCGAGGATCAACTCGAGCGCACGGTGTCGGGCTTCTGGAACCGTGAGTACGACGTGCTGGTCTGTACGACGATCATCGAGACCGGTCTGGACATCTCGAACGCCAACACCCTGATCGTCGACCGCGCCGAGAACCTCGGCCTCTCGCAGCTTCATCAGCTGCGCGGTCGCGTCGGTCGCAGCCGCGAGCGTGGATACGCGTACCTGCTCTACAGCCCCGACCGGCCGCTGACCGAGACCGCCTACGACCGGCTGGCGACGATCGCGCAGAACAACGAGCTCGGCGCGGGAATGGCGGTGGCGCTGAAAGATCTCGAGTTGCGCGGCGCCGGAAACGTCCTGGGCGCCGAACAGTCCGGGCACGTGGCCGGAGTCGGCTTCGATCTCTACGTCCGGCTGGTCGGCGAGGCGGTGGAGGCTTACCGCGCCGCCGCGGACGGGAAGCCCGTCGAATCCCGGGAGACGGGCGAGGTGCGCATCGACCTTCCCGTCGATGCACATATCCCGGTCGAATACGTCGATTCCGACCGCCTGCGTCTCGAGGCGTACCGCAAGCTCGCGTCGGCGACCGACGACGCCGCGGTCGACTCGGTCCTCGTCGAACTCAACGACCGCTACGGCCCACCGCCGGTGGAGACCACGCGGCTGGCGTCCATCGCCCGGCTGCGCTTGCGATGCCGGGAGCGGGGGATCACCGAGATCGGTCTCGCCGGACAGGGAATGAAGATCTCACCGCTGTCGCTGCTCGACAGCGAGCAGGTGCGTCTTCGTCGCCTGTACTCGTCGGCCACCTACCGGGCGACGACGTCGGTGGTCACGCTGCCCATCCCGCGCACCGGAGGCGTGGGGTCGGCGCGCCTGCGCGACGACGAGCTGATCGAGTATCTGACGACCTTCCTCACCCAACTCCGGCCGGACCCTTCGTGACGCGCCCTCCGCAAGCTCCGGGCGCTCCTCAGGGAGCGGGGGTAGCGCGCCCTCCGCAAGCTCCGGGCGCTCCTCAGGGAGCGGGGGTAGCGCGCCCTCCGCAAGCTCCGGGCGCTCCTCAGGG
>NZ_JBHUXZ010000056.1:0-19196 GCF_042668985.1 Gordonia sp. NPDC057258 | reverse complement strand
CCGTCCGGTCGTCCGGGCGGGGCTCGCTGCTGTCGTCGGGTGAGTGGTGAGCTGCGGGTCAGGCGCTCTTGTCGCGACGTTCGTCGCTGGATGCCTTCCGCGGCACGATCGTCGGAAGCACGTTGTCCCGGACGGTCTCCCCGGTCACGACGACCTTCTCGACGTCGTCGCGGCTCGGGATGTCGTACATCACCGGCAGCAGGACCTCTTCCATGATGGCCCGCAGGCCGCGGGCACCGGTGCCGCGGTGAATGGCCTGATCGGCGACCGCCTCGAGGGCGTCCTTGGTGAACTCCAGCTCGACATTGTCCATGTCGAACAGCCGGGTGTACTGCTTCACCAGCGCGTTCTTCGGCTCCGACAGGATGCTCACCAGCGAGTCCTTGTCCAGGTTCGTCACCGAGGCGACGACCGGCAGGCGGCCGATGAACTCCGGGATCAGGCCGAACTTGATCAGGTCCTCCGGCATGACGTCGGCGAACTGATCCGAGGTGTCCACCTCGTCCTTGCTCGCCACTTCGTTGCCGAAGCCGAGACCGCGCTTGCCGATCCGCTCGGACACGATCTTCTCCAGACCGGCGAACGCGCCGGCCACGATGAACAGCACGTTCGTCGTGTCGATCTGGATGAACTCCTGATGCGGATGCTTGCGTCCACCCTGCGGCGGCACCGACGCCTGCGTGCCCTCGAGGATCTTCAGCAGCGCCTGCTGGACTCCCTCTCCGGACACATCGCGCGTGATCGACGGGTTCTCGCTCTTGCGGGCGATCTTGTCGACCTCGTCGATGTAGATGATGCCGGTCTCGGCACGCTTGACGTCGTAGTCGGCGGCCTGGATCAGCTTGAGCAGGATGTTCTCGACGTCCTCGCCGACATATCCGGCCTCGGTCAGCGCGGTTGCGTCGGCGATCGCGAACGGCACGTTGAGCATCTTCGCCAGGGTCTGCGCCAGGTACGTCTTGCCGCATCCGGTGGGGCCGAGCATCAGGATGTTCGACTTCATCAGCTCGACGGTCTCACCCGTCCGGGCGTCCTTCTTCTCGCCCGCCTGGATGCGCTTGTAGTGGTTGTAGACCGCCACCGCGAGCGTCCGCTTCGCCGTGTCCTGGCCGATGACGTACTTCTCGAGGAAGTCACGGATCTCCGTCGGCTTCGGCAGCTCGTCGAGCTTGACGTCGCCGTTCTCGGCCAGTTCCTCTTCGATGATCTCGTTGCACAGGTCGATGCACTCATCGCAGATGTACACGCCGGGGCCGGCGATGAGCTTCTTCACCTGCTTCTGGCTCTTGCCGCAAAAAGAGCACTTGAGCAGGTCGCCGCCGTCTCCGATTCGTGCCATCTCGCGCTGTACCTACTTCCTCGTTGCCGGACTGTCGTGTCTGGTCCGTCGCGTCGCACGCAGCCGGGCATGGGTCATTTGATCGACACTCGAATGCCCAGTAACCCGACGGTACCCGCGTGCCGCTCGAACTTCGACCGATAAGGCCAAATGTCGCGGCAGAAAATCACCGGGACTTCTGCACTGCCACAACTACTTCTTGGCCAGGACTACTTCTTCATCGACTTCTTGCGGTACTCGAAGACCTCGTCGACGATGCCGTACTCCTTGGCCGCGGCCGCGGTCAGGATGTTGTCGCGGTCGGTGTCCTTGCGGATCTTCTCCTTGTCCTGACCGGTGTGGCTGGCCAGGATCTCGTCGAGGCGGTCGCGGATGCGCTCGATCTCGGCGGCCTGGATCTCGAGGTCGGAGACCTGACCCTGGTAGGCGCCGCCGGTGCGCGGCTGGTGGATCAGGACCGTGGCGTTCGGCAGCGCCGCACGCTTGCCCGGGGTTCCGCCGGCGAGGAGGATCGCCGCCGCCGAGGCCGCCTCACCGAGGCAGACGGTCACGATGTCGCAGTGCACGTACTGCATCGTGTCGTAGATGGCGAGCATGTCGGGCACGCTGCCACCCGGCGAGTTGATGTACATGGTGATGTCGCGGTCGGGGTCCTGCGATTCGAGGACGAGCAGCTGCGCCATGACGTCGTTGGACACGACCTGGTCGATCGGCGTGCCGACGAAGACGATCCGCTCTTCGAACAGCTTCGCGTACGGGTCGTACTGACGCTGGCCGTTCGGGGTGTGCTCGATGAACGACGGCAGGATGTACCGCGCTTCGATGTTCTTCAGCGCCAAGGCCGACGCGGGGATGCCGGCGGCGACCTCGGCGGGCATGCCGTCGAAGGAAAGGGAGTTGGTCATCTGTTGCTCCATTGGGTAGAGGTGGCTCGGCGGTGGGTACGGGCGCGGTCGTCGGACCGGGGTCTCACCGACCCGGGCGCGCGATCACCTTGTCGACGAAGCCGTACTCCTTGGCCTCTTCCGCGGTGAACCACTTGTCGCGGTCGGCGTCGGCCTCGATCTTCTCGAGCGGCTGACCGCTGAACTCGGCGTTGAGCCGGTTCATCTCCTTCTTGGTGAGCGCGAATTGCTCTGCCTGGATGGCGATGTCGGCGGCGGTACCGCCGATGCCGGCGGACGGCTGATGCATCATGATGCGCGCGTGCGGCAGTGCATGTCGCTTGCCCTTGGCGCCGGCGGCGAGCAGAAACTGGCCCATCGACGCCGCCATGCCCATCGCGTACGTCGCGACGTCGCATTCCGCGAGCTGCATGGTGTCGAAGATCGCCATTCCGGCGGTCACCGATCCACCGGGCGAATTGATGTAGAGGTGGATGTCCTTCTGCGGGTCCTCGGCGGAGAGCAGCAGGATCTGCGCGCACAGCCGGTTCGCGATGTCGTCGTCGACCTGGGTGCCCAGGAAGATGATGCGCTCGCGCAGCAGACGCTCGAACACCGAATCGGTCAGGTTCAACCCAGCCACACCCGAACTCATCGTGGGTGTGTGGATGGTCGGCTCACTCACGTATTCCTACCTTTGCCTTGTTGTCATGACCTGCGCGTCACCCGCGGGTGACGCGCACGCACATCGAATGCTTCTCTGATGACGTCCTCACCGACACTAACCAATCGACACCCGCGGACACTCCCGAGGACACGCCTCTTCGCTGAGAGCAGAACGGCCTTCGGCACCGTGAACGGCCCGTGCGTGATGGTGGACCGACGGCGATCGCCGGCCCTCGTACTTCGAGGACCGGCGATCGCGGAGGAAACGTGCGGGCTGTGCTGGACCGCGGGAGCCCGATCAGTTGTCGGAGTCGGACTCGTCCGCAGCGGACTCGTCGGCGTCGTCATTGCCGCCGAAGTACTCGGCGGTGTCGACGGTGGCGCCCTTGGTGTCGGTGACGGTCACGTCGCCGACGATGCTCGCCAGCGACTTGCCGCGCCGGACGTCGGCGTAGACCGCACCGACCTGGTTGGCCTGCGTCAGCTGCTGGATGAACTCCTGCGGCTGCATGCCGTAGCGCTGGGCGGTGAAGATGATCTGCTGGGTCAGCTCGTCCTGGCTGACCTCGGTGTCCTGCTGATCGGCGATCGCGTCGAGCAGCAGCTGCTGCTTGACCGACTTCTCCGCCTCAGCACGGGACTCGGCATCCCACTCCTCGCGGGTCTTACCCTGCGCCTCGAGGAATTTGGCGACCTGCTCGTCGTCGTGTCCGAGCGCGTGGATGACCTGGTGCTGCTGACCCTCGACCTCTTCGTCGACGACCTTCTCCGGCAGCGGGATCTCGACGGTCTCGAGGAGCTTGTCGAGCACCGCGTCGCGGATCTTGTTGGCCTGCTCCAGCTTCGCGGACTGCTCGACCCGCTCGGCGAGGCTGGCGCGCAGCTCCTCGACGGTGTCGAACTCGCTGGCCATCTGGGCGAACTCATCGTCGACCTCGGGCAGCTCGCGCTCCTTGACCGACTGCACGGTCACCTTCACGAGGGCCTCCTCGCCCGCGTGATCGCCGGCGACGAGCTTGGTCGTGAACTCTTTGTCCTCGCCGGCCTTCAGGCCGATGAGCGCCTCGTCGAGTCCGTCGATGAGCTGGCCGGAGCCGACCTCATGGGACAGCCCCTCCGTGGTGGCCTCCTCGACGGCCTCGCCGTCGACGGTCGCGGCCAGGTCGATCGACACGAAGTCGCCGTTCTCCACGCCGCGCTCGACGCCCTTGAGGGTGCCGAAGCGGGCGCGCAGGCCTTCGAGCTGCTCGTCGACCGCCGCCTCGTCGACCTCGATCGCGTCGACCTCGACCGACAGGGTCGAGTAGTCGGGCAGGGTGATCTCGGGACGGACGTCGACCTCGGCCGTGAAGGTGACCGACTCGCCGTACTTCAGCTCGGACAGGTCGATCTCGGGCTGGCCGATGGCCTTGGTCTCGGTCTCGGCGACGGCCTCGGAGTACTTGGCCGGGATGGCGTCGTTCACGACCTGCGCGAGAATCGAATCGCGGCCGACACGGGCCTCGATCAGCTTCGCGGGCGCCTTGCCCGGACGGAACCCGGGGATCCGGATCTGCTGGGCCAACGACCGGTAGGCCCGGTCGAAGTCTGCCGACAGCTCCTCGAACGGGACCTCGACGTTGAGCTTGACCCGGGTCGGGGTGAGTTGCTCGACAGTGCTCTTCACGCCTGAATACTCCTTATATCTACGGTGGTGGAAGTTCGGTCGTTCGCGGGCCGTGCACCGGGTGACCGGTCGGGCCACATCGATCAAGTCGGGATGACAGGATTTGAACCTGCGACCCTCCGCTCCCAAAGCGGATGCGCTACCAAGCTGCGCCACATCCCGGGGTCCGAACACGCGAGGGAACCCCGGAGGGCGACCGCGCATCAGGGCCAACAAGAGATAGTACGTGCCACCGCGGCCGGGCCCGCGCACGGGTGCCGCGGCGACGCCGGAACCGATGGTCGTCCGTCGGATGCCACCTCGTCGCATCCACCCCGATTTCGGTTCCGGCGCCGCTGCCGGTACAGTCACTCATCGCACGCGACGCCGGGATCTCGACGGTCACCGCGAGCAACGCGGGTGTAGCTCAATGGTAGAGCCCTAGTCTTCCAAACTAGCTACGCGGGTTCGATTCCCGTCACCCGCTCCACCGGCTCGGAGACACTATCTCCGACCCTTTTTCGTCGGTCCGGGCTACTCCGTGCGCCTAGTTGGGCGGCTCCGGCGGCTTGTTCCACGGCAACGGCAGGGGCGCGTACTCGTAGACGATCTCGGGAGTCGCCTCCTCCTCCGGGTGCCCGGGTGCCGACGAATCGCCGGGGCCGGTCGAGACGATCGGTGGTGGGCAGGGCGCGAACTGGCCTGGCGTTTCCCTCACGTTCCTCCGCTGTCTGCGAACCACATGCGATTCGGGTCGGCGATGTCACAGATCCCCGCCCAAGTCACCCAACCGGACCACATCCCGCCGGTCCGGACTCGTCCTGTGATCCACGCCACACCTGGCGTACCGTTGACCCATGTCCTCCAGCCACACGAAAACCCAACGCCGGTGCGGATCCTGCGGCGCACCCCTGTACGTCCGCCGAGACGTGACCGAGTCCGAGGCCGGCATCGGTCGCGTCGACGTGATGCTCGTCTGCCGGGACGAGGCGTGTTCGCAACCTGCGCAACACCTTCGCACCGAACATCCACAACCCGCCTGAGCGGGAACACGGCGCCCCGAACGAGCAGTCCCCAGTGGGACAAACGATCCTGTTGCATACGAGGGTCCAGCGGCCACAATGAGTCCACGCCGGAACCCGCTGCGTATGCGCGACCTCGAATGTGACGACCGTCACACGCGGTGTCGACAACGGCGCTACCTCGGGTTTTGCCACGTCGTACTGAGGGTTCGCGATGGCGGCGTCATTCGGCGTGACCCGCTCCTTGGACCCAAGGCAACGGTTGTGTAACGATGGTTCCGCGCTCAGGCCGATGCGCGAACGAACCATCGAACCGAAGGTACGACCTGTGTTGAACTCTCACCTGCCGACCCCGCGCGCCTCGCGCCGCCGTTCGGCTCGACGACTCGCGGCTGTCGTCTTCGGCGTCCTGGCCATGACCCTCGCACTTCCCGGCGTCGCCAACGCCGTCCCGGTCACCGTGATCCCCGGCCTGCCGCCGGTCGAGATCCCCGCGGTCCCCGGTCTGCCGACCCCGCCGGCGCCGACCACCCCCGAAGCTCCGCAGCCGCCGCCGTCGACGACCGAGGAGAAGCCGGCCGGGCCGGTCATCCCGAACGTCAAGACCGAGACCGGTTACATCGCCCTGGCCGACGACAACACCCACACCATCACCTGGTGGCACAACGGCAAGGTCGTCCGGACGATGCCGATCTCGATGGGTTCGGACAAGAACCCCACCTCGAACGGCGTGTACTACACCAAGGAGAAGTACCGCGACATGTACATGGACTCGTCCACGTACGGCGTCCCGGTCGACTCCGCCGAGGGCTACCGCACCTACGTCGAGTACGCGACCCGGATGTCGTGGGACGGCATCTTCATCCACGGCGCCCCCTGGTCGGTCAATCAGCAGGGTCGCAGCAACGTGAGCCACGGCTGCATCAACGTCACCAACGATCACGCCAAGTGGGTCTACGACAACGTTCCCCGCAACACCCCGATCGTGGTGCGCAACACCATCGGTGGGAAGTATCAGAACACCTAGTCTCGAGCAGACTACGAGGGCCGGTCACCGTCAGGTGACCGGCCCTCTGTCGTGTGACCAGGTGGCGGCCTGGTCGGCGAACGTCGCCTGGACCTGAAGCCACTGGGCGATGACCTGACAACCGGTGGACGCCGGATCGGTGACCGAGGTCCGCCGATAGGGGTCGCTCCGATACGACGTGTGCCGGCCACCCACGGCGTTGGTCAGCCACACACCACCCACCCGGATGCGCGACGGGAGGTAGCACCTGACCTCACGCCACGCCGCCAGCATCCGCCCGGGGTCGCGCCGCCACTGCGCCGGCCGGACCGACGTCCGCCGTGCGTTCTGCAAGTCGTTGGCGCGCAACACATCCCACGCACTCCTCCCCCATCGGCCGAGCCCGGCCAGCGTCATAGAGCCGGTGAGGTCGGCGACGTCGCGGACAAGCGAGTCCGCGTCGGCGTTGCAGATCACGTCCTGGGACGCGCCCACCCAGTACACGGGCAGCCCGGTCGGCAGATCCGCTCCCGGGCCGGCGACTCCCCACCCGTCGCAACCGGGCACCACGCCCGGCGGCTGGTGCGGGTCGGCGACCAGCCCGACACCGAGTACCCGGTCCAGGTCGGATGCAGTCTCGGCGTCCCCGGTCGCCAGATCGGCGACCGCGGATCGGATGACCACGGCCCCCTGCGAGTAACCCACCAGCGCGACCGGTCCTGCCGTGGCGCGGATGGCCGCCCGCAGTCGGCCCGCACCGATCCCGACGCTCTCGACGAAACTCATCCCGCCCGGACGCGGGGCGGGACCATAGCTCGCGGGGTATCCGATCCACCGACAGTCGAAGCGGTCATCGAGTTCGTCGGCCACTCCGGTGAGGAGCCCGGACACCTCGGCCCGTGGGTCACCGGGGTACGACTCCCCCGTCCCGCCGACCACGAAGACGGTGATCGTCGGCGTCCTGCCGGGCCGGGGCCGGGTTCTGACATGCTGCACCTCACCCATGGTGGGTCCCGGACGTATGAACCGCCCGCAGGAGCGCTGAGGGCTCCCTGAGATTCCCACCTCGACCGTGTCATGGCGCCGCGGCCCGCACCTCGCAGCCGTGACCGATCAGGATGCTTGCGCCGGTGGCGGTTTGGCGACGTAGTCGGCGGTCTCGATGATCGCCACGAAGAAACCGCTGCCCTCGATCACGTTGGCGCTGTGCACCAGGCCGGCCGGTATGTAGATGCTCGCGGGCGCCTCGACCTCATAGACCTCGTCCCCGAGCGTGATCTCGTAGACCAGACGGTCGAGCGACAGCAGGATGTTGATCTCCGGGCAGTCGTGTACGTGCGGCTCGCAGTAGTCACGTGAAGCCGCCGAGACGGCCCGCATCTCATGTGCCACGACGCGCTTCTCCGCCTCCGGGAAAAGGTCCCCACCGGCCAGCACACGACGGGTGATCGGCGCGTCGGCCGCGCCGTGGAAAGGTACGCCTCGGAGTGGGGACACCTCGCCCCGCGAGATCAGTCCGGCATGAGACCGGATGCTTTCGCTGATTGTCACACTGCCCCCTCTTGTCTCCCCGACCGTTCGCATGAGTAAGAACCTCACGGCTCCGCACATGCTACTAAGGTTCGGCTATCCACACCGACCGGGCAGTAACCTGTCAGGTCTGGCAGACGGGGCACCAATACAGTTTTCGGGCCTCCAGATCGGCGATCAGGACGGGTGTCCCGCAGATCCGGCATGGCTCGCCCGCCCGCCGGTACACGTAGGTCCGCGGACGGTTCGGGGCGTAGGACGGCGCCCCGGAATCGTCTTCGGGCCGGATCACGTGAATGCGTCCACGACGCACGCCGATCTTCATGAGAGTCACCAGGTCGGACCACAGAGCGTCGAATTCGTCTCGGAGAACACGCTTTCCGGGCCTCATCGGATCGATGCCGGCGCGGAAGAGGATCTCGGCGCGATACACGTTGCCGATCCCGGCGATGACCTTCTGGTCCATCAGCAGGGCGCCGACGGGCCGCGCGGACCGCGAGATCGCCGACCATGCCCGGTCGGGATCGGCGTCGCGTCGCAGCGGATCCGGACCGAGTCGGGCGACCAACGCCTCGAGATCGGCGGGGTGGTAGATCTCACACGCCGTCGGACCGCGAAGGTCCGTTCCGGCGGTCTCGGTCTCGATGCGGAGTCGAACCTGCCCGACCGGTTCCGGCACGGGCACCGCGAGTTCGGTGAACGAGCCGTACAGCCCGAGGTGGATGTGCACCATTCGTTCGGCACGCCCGTCCCGGTAACGATGGACGAGATGCTTGCCCCAGGCCTCGGCCGCGTGGAAGGTGAGTCCGTCCACCATCGCCGCACCGTCGGCGAACCGACCCTGCGGGCTGCTGACGCGAACCCGCTGCCCGCCGAACAGTCGCTGCTGCCGGCGGGCCAGTCGATGGAGAGTGTGGCCCTCGGGCACGAACTCGGCCGAGACCTACTGGGCCGGGGCCCCCGGCACCTCGGGAGCCTCGCCGGTGCGCTCGTACTCCGCGAGGATGTCGATGCGCCGCTGGTGCCGCGCCTCTTCCGACCACGGGGTGGCCAGGAACGCGTCCACGATGGCCAGCGCCTCGGCAGTGCTGTGCATCCGGCCGCCGATGCCGATGAGCTGTGCGTTGTTGTGCTGCCGGGCGAGCTGGGCGGTCTCGACGCTCCAGGCGAGTGCGCAGCGCGCGCCGGGGACCTTGTTCGCGGCGATCTGTTCGCCGTTGCCGCTGCCGCCGAGCACGATTCCCAGGCTGCCCGGGTCGGCGACGGTCTTGGCCGCGGCGGCGATGCAGAACGCCGGGTAGTCGTCGGCGGGGTCCATCTCGTGGGCACCGCAGTCCACGACCTCGTGGCCGGTGGCCTCGAGATGGTCTGCGATCTGGTTCTTGAGTTCGAATCCGGCATGGTCGGCACCGAGGTAGACACGCATGGCGTCACTATAGATTGAGGGCGTGGACACGCCCCTGCCCGTCCCCCGCGAGCCGGCCGCCGGCACACCCGCCTCCGGGGCACCGATCCCCAACGTGCCCGGCGTCGCCGACCCGCCGCCACCCGCGCCCGCCGACCCCGGTCGACGGTGGCTGCGCCCGGCGCACTACGCCGCGCGGCCGCGGCTGCACCCCTGGGAGATCCCCACCCTCGTGCTGGTGATCCTCGCGACGGTGGTCGGGTACGCGGCGATCATCGTCCTCGTCGCGCTGGGCACCCTCGACCAACTCCTGTTGGGCGCGTTGCTGTTTCCGCTCCTGCTGTTCGTGATCCGCGGCCTGACCTATGCATCACCGCGGGTCAACGGCGTACAGATGACGCCGACCCAGTTCCCCGACGGACACCGGATGGTCGTCGAAGCCGCAGCCCGCTTCGGACTGGAGTACGTGCCGGATGCCTACGTCGTCCTCGGCAACGGCGCGATCAACGCATTCGCCTCCGGGCACGGGTTCCGGCGATTCGTCGTCGTGTACTCCGACCTGTTCGAGGTGGGCGGCGCCGCCCGGGACCCGCAGGCGCTCGAGTTCATCATCGGCCACGAGGTCGGGCACATCGCCGCCGGGCACACCTCGTACTGGCGACAGCTCTCGACGATCGTCGGCATGAACATCCCCGTGCTCGGCGCCGCCCTGTCCCGCGCGCAGGAGTACAGCGCGGACAACTACGGGTACTACGCCAGACCCGGTGGGGCGCCCGGGGCGATGGGGGTCCTGGCCGCCGGCAAGTACATGCTCTCGGCGGTGGACTTCGACCAGTTCGCCGACCGGGCGACCCACGAGCGCGGGTTCTTCACCTTCCTGACCAACGCGATGTCGTCGCATCCGGTGCTGACCTGGCGGGCAGCCGCACTTCGCGACCGGACCCGCGCGGGGGCGATGCTGCTGCGTCCCAGCCAGATCGTCCGGGGCGTCGGGAGCGGAAACGTGGTGGCGGTGCCGCCGCCTCCCCATCCGGCGACCCTCGGGCCCGACGGACTGCCCAACGGCATCGAACCGCCACCACGCTTCTGACGTACGGAACCGCAAGCGCGCAACCGAACCCGATCAGTCGAACTGCGGATCCTCGTTGCGGGTGCGCTTGAGCTCGAAGAAGTGGGGGTAGGACGCGAGTGCGCGCGCACCGTCCCACACCGTCCCGGCGTCCTCACCACGCGGGATCCGCGACAACACGGGGCCGAAGAAGGCGACGTCGTTGACGTGGATGGTGGGCGTCCCGACATCGTCGCCCACCTTGTCCATCCCGGCGTGGTGGCTCTCGCGGATGACCTCGTCGAACTCGGTACCGTCGGCGGCCTCGGCGAGTGAGGCGTCGAGGCCGACCTCCTCGAGCGCGCCCGCGATGACCTCGTCGAAATCCTTGATGCCCTGGTTGTGGATGCGGGTCCCCATCGCCGTGTAGAGCGGCGCCAGGATCTCGTCACCCTTCTGCGCCGCGGCGGCGGCGATGACCCGGACCGGACGCCAGGCGTGCTTGAGGCCCTCGCGGTACTCCTCGGGGATGTCCTTGCCCTCGTTGAGGACGGCGAGGCTCATGATGTGGAAGTTGACCTCGATCGGCCGGACCTTCTCGGCCTCGAGGATCCAGCGTGAGGTGATCCAGCACCACGGGCAGAGCGGGTCGAACCAGAAATCGACGCGATCGGTGGGCTGGGCCTGCTCTGACATGGAACATCCTCTCGAGAGTCGACATTGAACACGTGCCGCCGACGATCGGCCGGTGGCGCCGTCGGACGGCTCAACACCCCGGCGGTTCGAACTGTTCCCGATGCGCGGAGCAGTCGCCGTCGCTGTGGATTCGCGGGGCCCGGTCCGGGCACGGTGTGAGATGGTGCAAGAACCGCCGAGGAAGAGGACCCGGGATGCCGTCGTCGCCACCGTCCGATCCGGAAGAACCCGCCCGGGTGGTCGCGCGTCTCCGGCCGCTCGAACCCCGGTCTCTCGGACAGCGCTCGGCACAGATCGTCCGGGCCGCCACAAGACTGTTCCAGGACGCGGGATTCCGAAACGTCAGCATCGAGCAGATCGGCGCCGCGGTCGGTCTCACCGGGCCGGCGGTGTACCGACATTTCCCCGGCAAACACGACATCCTCTCGCAAGCGCTGACGACGCAGGTGGAGCTCGTCGCGACACTCATGGCCGACGCCGAGGAGCACGGCCGCTCGCCGGTCGAGCAGCTCGCACTTCTGCTCGACGGGCTCGGTGACCTCACCGCCCATCGGGACGTGTCGACGCTGTGGCGTCGCGAGCAACGCCATCTGCAGCCGGCCGAACTCGATGTGATGAGAAGCTATTTCGGCCAGCTGAGCGAACACTTCGCCTCACTCATCGCCGCGGCGCGTCCCGACGTCGTGCCGTCGGAGGCGGCGATGCTGGGTGCCGCTGCACTCAGCGTGTACTCCAACACCTCCGAGATGCGGGGCTCGTTGTCGCCCGCCCGCCTCATGGAGGTCCAGCGCGCCGTGGCGGACTCCATCCTCGCGTGCCGGCTGCCGGGGCCACCGGAGCCGGACCCCGATGCCGAGCGCGCGCCCGCGCACCGTCGCCCCGCCTCCCGTCGCGAGCGCATTCTCGACGCCGCCACCCAGTTGTTCTCCGAGCGGGGCTTCACCGACGTCCGCATCGACGAGATCGCCCGTACCGCCGATGTCTCGATCGCGACGCTCTATCAGGAGGTCTCCGGCAAATCCGATCTCCTGCGGGCGGTGCTGTGGCGCGGTGTGCAGGGCATCCTCTACGTCACCGCCCATGCGTTGAGCCGCGCCGGTTCCGACGACCCGCTCGACGTGCTCATCCGCGTATTCGTCGAGTACGCACTCGACGTCCACGGCCGCATCATGCCCGTCTTCACCAGTGACCTCATGTATCTGCCGGACACCGAGCAGACGCAGCTCCGGAACGCGCAGATGGATTACCGGGCCGAATGGATCGACGCGATCCGGTCCCGTAACCCACTGCTGACCGCGGCCGACGCGAATGCGCTCGCCCAGGCGTTGTTCGGCTACACGTGCGAGATCATCGAGTCGCCGCAGCTGCGGTCCCGGCCCGGGGTCGCCGCCGAACTCGAGACGATCGCACGGGCGATCCTGAACCCCGCCGGACTGCGTGGAGCACCGCCGGAGTCCTGACCTGGATAAGCTGGCCTGCGTGACTGCTCCGAACCTCACCAGAGACCAGGCCCGCGACCGCGCAGCGATTCTCGACGTGTCGAACTACCAGATCGAGCTCGACCTCACCGATGGTTCCGGCGCTC
The DNA here is from genome assembly GCF_042668985.1 of Gordonia sp. NPDC057258. Lineage (NCBI taxonomy): Bacteria > Bacillati > Actinomycetota > Actinomycetes > Mycobacteriales > Gordoniaceae > Gordonia > Gordonia sp. NPDC057258. The sequence continues at coordinate 6,370 of NZ_JBHUXZ010000056.1, read as the reverse complement.
CCGGGACCACGACCTTCCGATCCACGACGACGGTGCGGTTCACCGCGACGGAGGGCAGCGAGACGTTCGTCGACCTCGTCGCACCCACCCTGATCTCGGCGACCCTCAACGGTGTCGATCTCGACGTGTCCGGATTCGACGAGTCGGTCGGAATCCCGTTGCCGGGCCTCGCCGCCGACAACACGCTCACCGTGGTCGCCGACTGCGCGTACTCCAACACCGGCGAAGGATTGCACCGGTTCGTCGACCAGTCCGACAATTCGGTGTACCTGTACTCACAGTTCGAGACGGCCGACGCCAAGCGGATGTTCGCCTGCTTCGATCAGCCCGATCTCAAGGCGACCTACACGGTGACCGTCACCGCTCCCGCGGACTGGAAGGTCATCTCCAACGCCGCGCACGCGGAGGCCCCTGGCGAACCGGACGGCTCCACATCCGCTGTGGTGCACCGCTTCCGGGAAACAGTACCGATGAGCACCTACCTCGTCGCGCTCATCGCGGGGCCGTATGCGGAGTGGACCGACGTATACTCCGACGAGCACGGTGACATCCCGCTCGGCATCTACTGCCGCGCATCGCTCGCCGAGCACATGGACGCCGAGCGCCTGTTCACCGAGACCAAACAGGGCTTCGGCTTCTACCACCAGAACTTCGGGATCCCGTACGCCTTCGGCAAATACGACCAGCTGTTCGTCCCCGAGTTCAATGCCGGCGCGATGGAGAACGCCGGCGCCGTGACCTTCCTCGAGGACTACGTCTTCCGGTCCCGCGTGACCAAGTACCTCTACGAGCGTCGCGCCGAGACCGTCCTGCACGAGATGGCCCACATGTGGTTCGGCGACCTGGTCACCATGCAGTGGTGGGATGATCTGTGGCTCAACGAGTCGTTCGCGACCTTCGCGTCCGTGCTGTGCCAGGCCGAGGCGACCGAATACGCCAGCGCCTGGACGACATTCGCCAACGTCGAGAAGTCCTGGGCCTACCGGCAGGACCAGCTGCCCTCGACCCACCCGGTCGCGGCCGACATCCCCGACATCGCGGCCGTCGAGGTCAACTTCGACGGCATCACCTATGCGAAGGGCGCGTCGGTCCTCAAGCAGCTCGTCGCGTACGTGGGCCTCGAAGACTTCCTCGCCGGTTTGCGCAGCTACTTCGCCGCGCACCAGTTCGGCAACGCCACCTTCGCCGATCTCCTCGGCGCATTGGAGAAGTCGTCGGGCCGGGACCTGTCGGACTGGGGCGACCAGTGGTTGCGCACCACGGGCATCAACGTCATCCGGCCCGACTTCGAGGTCGACGACTCCGGCGCCTTCACGCGGTTCACCATCGTCCAGGACGGCGCCGCCCCGGGCGCCGGCGAGACCCGGGTACACCGACTGCGCGTCGGTGTCTACGCCGATAACGGATCCGGTGCCATCGAGCAGACGCACAGTGTCGAACTCGACATCGAGGGCGAGCGCACCGACGTCGCCGACCTCGTCGGTGTGCATCGTGGAGATCTGGTGCTGCTCAACGACGGTGACCTCACCTACGCCTCGGTCCGGCTCGATCCGGAGTCGCTGGCGACGGCGACCGCCCGGATCGGCGACATCAGCGATCCGATGCCGCGCACCCTGGTCTGGTCGGCGGCGTGGGAGATGACCCGTCAGGCCGAGATGCGTGCCCGTGACTTCGTCGAACTCGTTCGGCAGGGCATCGCCGGGGAGTCGGAAATCGGTGTGGTGCAACGAGTTCTGCTGCAGGCGACGACCGCCATCGAATCCTACGCCGACCCGGAGTGGGCGGCCACCACGGGCCGTCCCGGATTCAGCTCGCGCATGCTCGAACTCGCCCGCGCGGCCGAGCCGGGTTCCGACCATCAGCTGGCGTTCGTCAACACCTGGCTCGGCGGCCGGATCAACGACGACCAGACCGAGGTGGCCCGGGCGCTGCTCGAGGGCGCGGATCCCGCCGACCACGGGCTCGAGGGTCTCGCCGTCGACACGGACCTGCGGTGGAAGCTGGTGACCGCGCTGGCCACCGCCGGGGCGATCGACACCGATCCGGAGTCGACCCCGGTCATCGACGCCGAGGCCGAGCGGGACAACACCGCCACCGGCACGCGTTCGGCGGCGCTGGCGCGGGCGGCGCGTCCGCTGGCAGAGGCCAAGGCGGACACCTGGACTCGCGCCATCGAGGACGACTCGTTGTCGAATGTGTACACCCGCACCATGATCGGCGGATTCGCCCGTCCCGGCCAGGGCGAACTCCTCGAGCCCTACGTGGAGAAGTACTTCGAGGCGGTTCCGAAGGTGTGGGCACGCCGGTCGAGCGAGGTCGCGCAGACCGTCGTCATCGGCCTGTACCCGAGTTGGGCGATGTCGCAGCACGCCCTCGACCTCGCCGAGGACTTCCTGTCCGGGGACCACCCGTCCGCGCTGAAGCGGCTGATCTCCGAGGGCCGCGACGGCGTGGCCCGCTCGCTGCGGGCGCGCGCCTACGACGCGCAGGAGAGCTGAGCCCGGCGGACGCCGGGGTCAGCGCCGTCGCCACCGGTAGCGCACCTGTGGGCGGCCCGCCGAGCCGTACTCGGTATCGCGTTCGAGTACGTGGTCGTCGGCGAGCCGCTCGAGGTAGCGCCATGCGGTGACCCGCGACGATCCGAGGGCGCGCGCCACTTCCGAGGCGGTCAGCCCGTCGGGGCTGTCACGGACCGCCCGGCTCACCGCGTCCTCGGTCTGCGGCGCCGCGCCCTTCTTCGCCGACCGACGGGTGTCGCTCGTGCGCAGCTCGGCGAGCGCCCGGTCGACGTCGCGCTGACTGACCGCGTCGGCGTCGCCGGTGAGGGCTTCGCGGTAGCGCAGGTACTGCTCGATCTTCTCCCGGAACGCGGCGAAGGTGAAGGGTTTCAGCAGGTAGAGCAGCACCCCGCGCGACATCGCGCTCCGGACGGTGGCGAGGTCGCGCTGGGCGGTGATCGCGATGACGTCGGGCGCCGGGCGGACACCCGACAGCGCCGAGGCGAGGTCCACGCCAGGTGCGTCGGGCAGACCCAGGTCGAGCAGCACCAGATCCACCGGTCCGGCGGTGGCCATCCGCAGCGCCTCTTGCGCGGTGGACACGGCACCGACGACCTCGAATCCGCCCAGCCGGACGAGATAATCGCGGTGCGCCTCGGCGATCACGGGTTCGTCCTCGACGATCAGGACGCGGATCATCGTCCGCGCTCCCCCGCGTCGGCGCGCACGCGTACCGAGATGACCGAGCCGTAGGTGTTCTCGGCGCTCATCGTCCCGTGCCGGCGGGCGACGACCTGGGCGACGAGGGCGAGACCGAGGCCGCGCCCGGCGGCGTCACCTCCCGGCTTCGTCGAGTAACCCCGAGTGGTCGCCAGGGCGAGCAGGTCGGCATCCATGCCGCTGCCGCTGTCGGCGACGACGATGTCGAGCACGCGGTCGTCCCCGACGACCGTCACCTCCACCCACGGGTCCGCGGGGTCGCAGGCGTCCAGGGCGTTGTCGATCAGGTTGCCCACGACCGTGATCATCTCACCGGGCGTGAGGAGCCCGGTGGCGGCGTCGCTCACCTGCGATTCCTCGGTCAGGGACAGCGCAATCCCGCGTTCGGCCGCCTGCGCCGTCTTCCCCAGCAGGAGGGCGACCAGCGCGGGCTCGGCCACCGCCTGGGTCATCCGGTCGATGAGGTGCTGGGAGAGCTCGAACTCGGTCGTCGCCAGCCGGATCGCCTCGTCGGGCCGGCCCATCTCCACGAGGGCGACGATCGTGTGCAACCGGTTGGCGGCCTCGTGCGCCTGCGATCGGAGGGCCTCGGCGAACCGCGTCATGGAGTCGAGTTCGCCCATCGCCTCCGAGAGCTCGGTGCGGTCGCGGATGGTGACCACCGACGACGCGCGTCGGCCGGCCACCGGGGAACGACTCACCAGCAGTACCCGGCCGCGGTCGGCGTAGGTCACGTCCGTCTCCTCGTCGCCGTCGGTGAGGAAGGCGGGCAGGTCCGCGGGGGCCGTGTCGGGTCCGATCTCGAGCAGGCGGTGCGCCTCGGAGTTGACGAGTGCCGGTCGTCCGTCCTCCACGACGACCAATCCTTCGCGCACGGAACGCAACACGGCGTCGTGGTGGTCGTACATCAGCCGTAACTCGTCGGGCGCGAGTCCACCGGTCTGCCGCAGCAGTCGTCGCCGGATCCACCACACGCCGCCGACGGCGGTGAGCAGTGCCGCAAACGCGGCGAGGGCGATCATCGGCAGCTGGCCACGCCACGCCGACGTCAGCGAGCGCTGGGTGATCCCGGCGGCGACCATCCCCACCACCCGGCCGTCGGCATCACGGACGGGGACGATCGTCCGGATCGACGGGCCCAGCGTGCCGGTGTAGTTCTCGGTCACGGTCTGCCCGCGCAGGGCCGCGTCGATGCTCCCCAGATACGGTTCGCCGATTCGCGCCGGGTCGGTGTGGGTGTAGCGGGTCCGGTCGGGCGCCAGCACGGTGATGAACGCGATCCCGGTTGCCGCGCGCACCCGCTCGGTGACCGGCTGCAGCACCGCGCTGGGATCCGGAGATGTGAGGGCGGCGACGGTCGACGGCGACTCCGCCAGGCTGACCGCCACCGCTGTCACCTCGGCCCTCGCCGCGCGGTTCGCGTCGATGCGGGCGTCGACGGCCGCCAGAACGCTCTCGGCGACGACGACCACCGCGAAGACCGCCAATGCGAGCGCGGCGACCTGTCCGGCGAGCGTGCGCGGGTACCACCGCATCCCTGCCGACCTCGTTCCTGTCCGAAGTGATGACTCCGGACGTGCTGGGTGTGAACGTAATGAACACAATCGTGACCCGCGTCACCACATCGGCCCACAATCCTCATCACTGTTGTCCGAGGTGTACGAGGAGAGAATCACCGATGAACATTCGAGGCAGGTCCGGCGACTCACCGGCCGGGGACGGTTCCGATCCCATCGTGACGATGCCCGACGATACGGCCGACACGCCATCCAAGACCAAGCGCGACCGCACCCACTGGCTGTACATCGGTGTCATCATCGCGGTGATCGCGGGCGTCGTGGTCGGGCTCGTCGCGCCGGGCGTCGGCAAGGACCTCGGAGTGCTGGGGACCATGTTCGTCAGCCTCATCAAGATGATGATCGCCCCGGTCATCTTCTGCACGATCGTGTTGGGCATCGGCTCGGTTCGCAAGGCGGCGACGGTCGGCAAGGTCGGCGGACTCGCCTTCGTCTACTTCCTGGCGATGTCGACGGTCGCGCTGGCGATCGGCCTGGTCGTCGGCAACATCATCCAGCCGGGCGACGGCCTGAACATCGACTCGGTGTCGGGCAAGGGCCAGGAACTCGCCGAGGACGCACACGAGTCCGGCGGAACCCTCGACTTCATCCAGGGCATCATCCCGGAATCGATGTTGTCCGCGCTGACCGCGGGCAGCGTCCTGCAGGCGCTGTTCGTCGCGCTGCTCGTGGGGTTCGCGATCCAGGCGATGGGCCGCACCGGCGAACCGATCCTCACCGCGGTCTCCTACTTCCAGAAACTCGTCTTCAAGGTGCTCACCATGGTGCTCTGGGTGGCCCCGATCGGCGCGTTCGGCGCCATCGCCAGCGTCGTGGGACAGACAGGCTGGGCCGCGGTCCAGCAGCTGCTGACGCTGATGCTCGCGTTCTATCTGACCTGCCTGGTGTTCGTGTTCGGCGTGCTCGGAGTGCTGCTGCGCACCGTGTCGGGCGTCTCGATCTTCAAACTCGTCAAGTACCTCACCCGCGAGTACATCCTGATCTTCGCGACGTCGTCCTCGGAGTCCGCGCTGCCTCGCCTGATCGCGAAGATGGAGCACCTCGGCGTGGAGAAGACCACTGTCGGCGTCGTGGTGCCGACCGGGTACTCGTTCAACCTCGACGGCACCGCCATCTACCTCACGATGGCGTCGATCTTCATCGCCGACGCGATGGGCGACCCGCTGTCGATCGGTGAGCAGATCGGCCTGCTCGCGTTCATGATCATCGCGTCCAAGGGCGCCGCCGGCGTCAGCGGTGCGGGATTGGCCACCCTCGCCGGCGGACTCCAGGCCCATCGTCCCGACATGCTCGACGGCGTCGGCCTCATCGTCGGCATCGACCGGTTCATGTCGGAGGCCCGCGCGGTCACCAACTTCTCCGGCAACGCGGTCGCGACGCTGCTCGTCGGCTCGTGGACCAGCACCATCGACAAGCAGCGCGTCGACGACGTGCTGTCCGGCCGGGATCCGTTCGACGAGAGCAACATGGTCGACGACGAGCTCGACGACGTCACCACCGCTCGCGGAGCCCACGAGAAGGTCCTCACCCACTGACGACCGGCGACGAAGGCCGCCCCACCGGAATGGTGGGGCG
>NZ_JBHUXZ010000055.1:0-19904 GCF_042668985.1 Gordonia sp. NPDC057258 | reverse complement strand
CCGTCCCGCCATGATCCCTATCGTCCCTTCTCCGCCCTCAACAGGGCAATCAGGACTCTAGAACCACCCGGACCGGTTCACGGGGGACACGCCATATGGTCTCAACACCTGGCTCCCGCAGATCATGAAGGAAAGCGGCTTCAACGCGAAGGGTTCGCTGTCGTTCCTGCTGGTCCTCAACGGTGGCGCCATCGTGGGCGGACTCATCGCGGCGCGATTCGCCGACCGCCGGGGACCGCAGCAGGTCGTCGCGTCGTCGTTCTGCCTGGCGACGTTCGCACTCGTCGGACTGACCCAGTCCCTCCCGCTGCCGGTGCTGCTGGCCGCGGTCGCCGTCGCCGGTACCGGCACCATCGGCACCCAGGTCCTGATCTACGGTTTCGTGTCGAACTTCTACCCGACCGAAGCACGCGCTGCCGGCGTGGCCTGGTGCGCCGGCTTCGGTCGACTCGGCGGCATCTTCGGTCCGGTGATCGGCGGCCTGCTGATCGGCGCCGGGATCTCCTCGGTCACCGCGTTCCATCTCTTCGCCGGGATCGCGCTCATCGGTGCCGCGGCCACGATGCTGGTCAAGTCACCCAAACCGGCAGACGCGCCCGCGAGCGGTTCGCTGACGACCTCGGGGCTCGCCGTCAGCGAGTGACCCGGCGGCACCCGCCACCGTCGAACACGGCCTGGCCGAGGACTCAGTCCTCGTCCAGGCCGTGTTCGATCACGTAGCGGGTCAGTTCCACGCGGTTGCCGAGCTGGAGCTTGCGGAGGGTGGCCTGGACGTGGTTCTCGACGGTCCGGTGACTCAGGTCGAGGCGCCGCGCGATCTGCTTGGCGCTCAGTCCTTTTGCAACCAGACGCAGCACCTCGGTCTCACGCTCGGTGAGCGCGGGCGCGGCCGGTGCGGCGTCGGGTTGCTGGGACATGCGCCGGTACTCGCCCAGCACCAGCCCCGCGAGACCCGGGGTGAAGACCGCCTGGCCGTCGGCGGTCGCCCGGACCGCGTCCACCAGTTCTTCGCGTGACGACGATTTGACGAGATAGCCACTGGCCCCGGCCTTCACGGCCTCGAGAACGTCGTCGCGCTCACCCGATGCGGACAGCACGAGGATGCGGGTCTTCGGCGAGACCTCCAGGACCGCCGTCGTCGCCTCCGTACCGGTCCCGTCGGTCAGCTGCATGTCCATCAGGACCACATCGGGGGTGACGGCGGCCGCACGTCGACCGGCACTGCCCACGCCGTCCGCGGTGGCGACGACGTCGAATCCCTCGTCGGCGAGATCGCGGGCCACCGCCTCTCGCCAGATCGGGTGGTCGTCGACGACCATGATCCGCAGCGGCGCCCGCCCCTCGTCACTCCGGCCTGCACTCATACTTGATGCTCCCCTTCGCCGTTCAGCTCTCGTCCCGAGGGACGGTGAACTCCCATTCCGTACCCGCACCCGGTTCGGTGTCGACGCGCGCGGTGCCGCCGAGGGATTCGATCCGCCCGACGATGGACTTCGACACCCCGACGCGTCCCTGCGCAACCGCCTCGGCGAGCCGGCCGTCCGGGATGCCGATCCCGTCGTCCCGCACACTCACCACGACATCCCGCCCCAGATCCTCCACCAGGATGTACGCGCGCGCACCGGGACCGGCGTGGTTCACGACGTTGTCGAGCGCGTTGACCACCGCCGCGCGGATCTCCGCGCCCTTTTGCGCCGACACCATGACCGGGTCCGCGGGAGCACTCACCGACACCCGCGCGTCGGCGAAGACGCGCAGGGCGGCGGCGAGATCAACGCTGCAGTGCGCATCGGGATCGGCGGCGACGGGTTCGTCCGTGTCGGAGATCAGCCGACGCAGCGTACGCTCCTGCTCCGCCGCGAGGGTGGCGAGTTCACCTGTCGGGCCGCCGATCTCGCGTCCGCGACGCGCGATCAGCGCGAGCACCTGGAGTACCCCGTCGTGCACCTCACGGGAGAGCCGTTCGCGTTCCTCGGCAGCCGCGGCGATCCGCGCCGCCCGGGACAGCTGGTCCTGGACCCGACGCGCGTTCGCAGCCGCGAGCCCGACCGCCATGCCGGTCGCCACGATGACGATGATGGTGGCATTCCTACCGAAGTCGAGGTTCAGTTCGCCTTTCACGAAGGTGCTGGTGCCGCCGATGATCAGCCCCGACACGATCCCCCCGACCGGGCCGGTGAGGATCGCAACCGAGATGACCGCGTTGGTGGCCCACAGCGTCGTCGGCCAGGTCTGGTTGTTCCACGCCCACTCCGCGCCGGCGACATACGACGTCGACCACATCAGCGCGCAGACGACGAGCACCTCGGCACCGACCCACACCCGGTTGCGCGCGAACCCGACGAAGTAGCCGATCCCGCTGACCAGCGTCCACGCGGAGAGCAGGCCGAAGAGCACCCAGGCGACGCCGCCGCGGTCGAGGTCGGGGTTGACGGCGATGTGGAAGCCGAGTGCGTACAGATAGGACAGCAGCCGGAAGATCTGGGCGCCCCGCCACAGCGGACCGACCGGGTCGTCGTCGACGACACGTGCCAGACGATCCGGATCGGCGTTCCGGTCCGGCGGGCCGACCTCGAGCCCCGGCCACCGGCGCGTCACGTTCCCGCGCCCCGGCCGTCCCCGTCCCGGTCACTGCCACCGCGGTCGGTCTCGACCTCGCCCCGGCGACCATCCGCCGGGCGTTCGGATCCTGGGTTCCCGGCCTTCGAGGGGGTGCCAGGGGCCTCGTGTGCGAGCGTCTCGGCCGCGGCGTCGGGGTCGTCGGTGTCCCACGCCGGTGAATCCGGCTCGGCGACGACCCCCGGGCGCCCGTCCACGGGCTCGGTCGAGTCCCCCTTCAGGCGTCGGATCGCGGTGTTGAAGAACGCGATCAGGGGCACCGCGAGCAGACCACCGATGATGCCGGCCGACACCAGGCCGGCCGCGATCCCGAGCACCACCGCAACCGGATGCAGGCGCACCGACCGACCGAGCAGGAACGGTTGCAGCACATGGCTTTCGAGCTGCATGACACCGACGACGATGGCGAGGGCGACGACCGCGGCGATCCAGCCCTGGGTCACCAGGGCGACGAGCACCGCCAGCGTGCCGGTGACCAGGGCACCGACGATCGGGATGAAGGCGCCCAGGAAGACCAGCGAGGCCAGCGGAAGCGCCAGGGGCACTTGCAGGATGGCGAGTCCGATCCCGATACCGCAGGCGTCGACGAAGGCCACCGCGACGGTCGCCCGGACGTACCCGACGAGTGTGCCGAAACCGGCGATACCCGCCTCCCACACCCGATTCCGATTGGTTTCTGGGATGAGCTTGACCGAGAACTGCCAGATCTGACCACCGCCGTAGAGGAAGAAGATCAACAGGAACAACGTCAGCAGGGCGCCGGTGATGATCTCGCTGGCCGTGGTGGCGGTGGCCAGCGCACCGCTGGTGACACGGTCCTGGTTGTGCTGGATGAAGTCGAGGGTGTCGGTGCCGAAGTTGCGCACCTGGTCGCGATCGAGCCCGAGCGGCCCGTTGATGAGCCATTCCCTGGTCTTCTCGACGGTCACGGTGACCTGCTCGGCGAGTTCGGGAACACCGTCGATGAACTCGCGGACCACGAAGGTCATGACGGCGGCGAGCAACCCGATCGCGACGACGAGGTTGACGATCACCGCCAGCGAACGCGGCAGACCGCGCCGGTCGAGTGCGTCGACCCCGGGAACCAGCATCGCCGAGATCAGGATGGCGAGGGCGACCGGCACGAGGACTTCCTCGAACTCCCGGAACAGCCTGGTCGCGACGTAAGCGGCCGCGACCAGGAGCAGTAGCCGCCACGCCCACTCCGCCGCCGCGCGTACCTGCGGATGAACCTTCGCCCGGTCGATGGACGCGAGGTCCCGGACGTCGCGCGGCCGGTCGGCTCGTTCGGCTTCGGTCACGAGAGTCACACTAGTGCTGCGCCTCGGTGACAGGACGCCGTACACACCCCCGATTGCGCAGGTCGCCGACGGGGGTGGTCACCGACACCGGCCCCCCTACCCTAGGGTGGCACGTATGTCGTCGGAGGATGTTGGCTCGCCGGGGGGCGCGGCAGCCCCGGTGACCCGTCCTCGGTTCTGGTGGGTCCGGTGGGTCCTGCTCACCGTCGTCCTGGTCATCCTCGCCGTCGAAGTCGTTCTCATCTGGCCCGAACTGCGAGGCGCCTGGCTGCGCATCGGCGAGATCGAGTGGCACTGGGTCGCGGCGTGTCTCGTCGCCGCGATGCTGTCGATGGACAGTTTCGCCCAGGTCCAGCGTGCACTGTTGCGCTCGGCGGGCCTGCGGGTCACGCAGTGGAAGTCCCTGTCGGTCATCCTCGCGGCCAACTCGCTGAGCCAGACGATGCCGGGCGGCCAGGTCCTCGCCCCCGCGTTCACCTATCGGGAAACCCGCAAGTGGGGTGCGACACCGGTCATCGCGTCGTGGCAGGTCGTCATGTCGGGCCTGCTCGCCGGCATCGGTCTCGCGGTGCTCGGGTTCGGCGGCGCCCTCCTGGCCGGCGCGAAGACCAGCCCGTTCTCGGTCGTCTTCTCCGTTGCCGGGTTCCTCGCGGTCGCGGTGGTCCTGCAGTACCTGGCCAGTCATCCGGAATCGTTGAAGAGCACCGGGATTCGAGTCCTGGGTTGGGTGAACCAACTCCGGAACAAGCCGGAGGACCACGGCACCGAGAAGTTGTTCGAGACCCTCGAACAGCTCCGGGCGGTGCAACTCACCAAGCGCGACACCTCGGTCGCATTCGGCTGGAGCCTGTTCAACTGGGTCGCCGACGTCGGGTGCCTGATGTTCGCCTGCTGGGCGGTCGACGCCCACCCGAGCATCTCCGGACTGATGGTTGCCTACGCGGCTGGCAAGGCCGTCGGCTCGGCGATCCCCCTGCTGCCGGGCGGCATCGGCGTCGTCGACGCGGTGCTCGTCCCCGCGCTGACCAGCGCCGGGATGCCCGCCGCCGACGCCATCACCGCGGTCCTCATCTACCGGCTGATCAGCTATGTGATCGTGTCGGGCATCGGCTGGGTGGTCATCGGTCTCATGTTCCGTAACCGCATCAAGCGCGACGACACGTTCATCGACGAGGTCGAGCGGGACGCCGACGCCCTCGAACGCTCGGCCGACGACCCGTCGCCCACGACGCCCGACGGGCCGGCGCTCCCCATCCCGCCGCCGGATGGTGTCGAACCGCCGCACCCGGGGGTCCCGCCCGCGGACGGACCCGACAACCCGCATCGAGGGGACTCCGCACGAATGTCCGACACCGATCCGCCGTCGGACCCGGTACGGTAATCCACCATGTTGAGCTCGAAGACGGACCGGGGCTCCGACGCGACGGCGGAGACGGGTTCCTCGCCGGCGCGCGGAACGGCGACGGGTCCCGTCGCCGCCCTGTTCGACGCGGTGGCGATCACGGTCTTCGTCCTCATCGGCCGGGCCAGTCACGAAGAGGGCTATGCGCTGACGTCGGTGCTGCACACGCTGTGGCCGTTCCTGGCCGGCTGTGCGGCCGGGTGGTCGGTCACCTACGTCTACGCGCATGTGCGGTCGAGCGACTTCTTCGGTCACGACTTCCGGCCGGACCGGGTCGTCCCGGTCGGTCTCGTCATCTGGTTCTGCACGGTGACCGTCGCGATGATCCTGCGCTTCATCCTGAGCCAGGGAGTGGCGGTGAGCTTCGTGATCGTCGCAGCCGTGGTGCTCGCGCTCTTCCTGCTCGGCTGGCGAGCCGTCTTCGCCTACCTCGGTCGTCGCGCCGCCGCCTGACGACGAGAGTCGCGAGCGTTCGAGGACCTACTTGATCGTGAAGTACTTCTGCGCGACCTGGAGTGCGGCGGTCCCCGACTTGGGCCCCTCGGTGTAGATGACGACGACCTGACCGCCCTGGAGCCCCACGAACCAGCCGGGCCCCTCGGGGCCGTTGGTGCCGACGAGGGCACGCAGTCCCGGCGCGCGGGTGAGGTCACTGGCGTCGCCGGTGGCGGCAGTGGCGGTCATCGCCTGCAGCACCGGCCGGACGACGGCCGGATCGAGCCCGCCGAGCTCACCGCCCGCGATCTTCGTCGGCACGTTTTTCAGCACGAACGGCGGCACCGACGAGGCCTGCCCGGAGGCGCTGCGCGCCATGGCGACACCGAAGGCGGCCATGTTGGTCATCGACATCATGCTCGAGCCGGGACGGTAGTCGATGGTCGCGATCCCGGGACGGTCAGCGGTCGGAACGCTCGCACCGGGCACCGTGAACTGGACGCCGAGTCCGAGCCGGTCGAGCAGTTCGTCGCCACGCTGCTGCTCCGACCCGACGGCTCGCCCGATCGCGTCGAAGACGGGATTGAGGGTGGTGCCGACCGGATAGGGCTGGTCGAGGTCGACGCCGCTCTCGATCGCGTACGAGTTCTGCGCCATCCCGGTGATCGCACCGGTCTGCGCGTCGAGGGTCATGATCGTCGCGGGTTGACCGACCTCGACGGCCGCGTCGCCCAGGGACAGCTGGACGCCCTGGTCCATCGTGGTCGGGACGTCGGGTCCGGGAGGACCCTGCTCGCCGGCCAGCTTGCGGGGCGCGGCACCCGGACCGAGCATCTCGACCTGCCACCCGGCGGTGGCGTCGCGGATGGCCTGCCAGTAATTGGTCAGCCCGTCCTCGAGGGGGGAGGACAGGCGCCGGTCCGCCATCACCAATTGATCGGATCGGTTGACCACGACACCGGGGACCCGACGCGGGTCGCCGGCGAGCACCTCCATGTCGGAGTCACGCAGACCGACCGCGGTGATGGCCCGGCCCGGCGTGGCGTCGAGCTTCTCTCGGATGACCTGCCCGGTGATCAGCGGCGCGATGGGCGCGATCACCCGGGCCAGCGCCCGCACCGAGGCGTTGAGGTCCGGGGTTCGGGTGGGATCGAGCACGATCTCGTTGACCGGCTGGGCGTACATGAAGACCCGGCCGGTTCGGCTGCGGACGGTCGGGGCCGGCTTCGCGTCGGTGCGGATCTCGCGCAGGGTGCCGCCGGCGGTGAGGCCGGCGTGCAGGATCGCGGGGTCCCAGGTCACCTTCCAACCCGACGACAGCTTGCGCGCGGTACCGCCGCTGGTCGACTCGTACACGCGGCCCTTGTCCCAGTTCCAGGTGGTGGTGACCGAGAAGGTCGCCGTCCCGTCGCTGTATTCGACGGGGTTGTCGACGTCGACGTCGACGCGTTGGGCACCCATCTGTCTCAGAGTGGTGGTGAGACTGTCACCGGCTTGTCCCGGTGCGGTGGTGAACGTGGCGGCCCCGCCGGCGTCCTGGCGGCTGAGGGCGTCGGCGAATGCGTCGATGGCGGCAGCGGCGCCCGTGTCGGTCGAACCGGCGAACCCGCAGGAACTCACCATGACCGCGCACGTGACCGCGGCACAAGCGGCTGTCGTCGCGCGCTTGACCCAGATCTTCATGACGACAATTTTCACTCGTGTAACACTCGAAATCGACGCCGCCAGCTTCCATTCGGGGATCAAGCCGGTCACGAACTCATCTCGCCCACGGGACTTTTGACACTCCGCGGCGTGCGCGATCGCCGTCCGGGGACCGACGTCGACAGATCCCGGACCCGGCCGTCCCCGACCGCCCTCACCTTGCCGCACTGCGACAATGGGCGCATGGTTTTCACCGTCTTCCGTGGCGACGATCGTCCGGTCACCGCCACCGACTGGCTGACCTCACGGCACTGCTTCTCCTTCGGCGACCACTACGACCCGTCGAACACGCACTTCGGCGCGCTGCTCGCCGTCAACGATGAGGTCGTCGCACCCGGCGCGGGCTTCGATCTCCACACCCATCAGGAGAGCGAGATCGTGACATGGGTGGTCGCGGGGACGCTGGTCCACCGCGACTCGGCCGGGCACTCCGGTGTCCTCTACCCCGGCCTGGTACAGCGGATGAGCGCGGGCACCGGCGTCGAACACTCCGAGCGCAACGACTCATGGCCCGACCTGCCCGACGCCGGCACCGAGCCCGTCCGCTACGTCCAGATGTGGCTCATGCCCGACCGCCACGGCCTCGCGCCGTCGTACGCGCAGGCCGATGTCCGCGACCGACTCGCCGCGGGCGGACTCGTACCGATCGCGTCGGGCGTCGCCGATGTCGACGCCGCGGTCTCCGTCGCCAACTCGGGCGCCACCCTGTTCGCGGCGCGACTCCGCCCCGGCGAGACCGTCGAGGTACCCGCTTCCCGGTTCACCCACCTGTTCGTCGTGGACGGACAGGTCGAGGTCGACGGGGTCGGCGTCCGGGAGATCGGCGTTCTGGGCCCGGGTGACGCCCTCCGAGGCATCGACTCCGCGTCGTACCAGATCCGCGCCGGCGACGACTCCGACGCCGAGGTGCTGGTGTGGTCGATGGCCGCCGGGCTGGGTGGGTAGAGCTCTGGCCGCCACCGATCACCGTCGGCGCGTGGCCCAACCGTGCGGCGAGGCGTCGGCGCCGTCAGGGGTTGATGCTCTTGGCCGCGATGGCCACACCTATCCAGCGGTGCAGGAATTCCCGCAATTCAACCGGGGTGCGTGTGAGTTCGCGCGGATCCACGAGCAGTGACTGGACGAACCGCAACATCACCTCGACGAGCTCATCCATGTCGTCCTCGACCCACCCGTGGGCAGCCCAGTCGACATCGAGATGTTCGACGATCACCCGACCCATCGCGATCGCCTGGGGTGACGTGACCTCGGCAGTGAAACGGCCGTGCTCTGCCTCGGCGAAGAGCAGGCCGAATCGCCGGTGTTGTCGCAGCCGTTCGAAGGTCAGGGCGATGGCTTCGACGATCGCATCCGCCGGGTCGGTCAACCCTTGTAGCGACCGAGCCAGATCCGCCAGGAATTCGTCGGTCGCGTGCTGCGCCGTCGCCGACAGCAGGGCTTTCGTGTCCGGGAAGTAGCGATAGACGGTCTGACGGGCCACCCCGAGCCGCTGAGCGACCTGACGGATGTTGACGCCACCGGCTCCGGCGTCCATCAGCTCGCCGGCCGCAACGACTATGCGCTTGCTCGCTTCGTCATCGTCGGTCGGAGGGGTGGCCCCGGCCCAGCCGTGGGTGCGCATCCACACATTGTGTCGTGCTGCGGGGATCCCCGCAGCCCCTCCCCTCGGGCCGGACGTCGCAACACGGCTGGACATAGAACGTGTTTCATGTATTGTCAGGCCCCAGCCGACTGAACGGACCCGAAAGGACAGCCCCCGTGACGATCGACATCCCCGAAACCACTCCCTCGACCGGCTCGTACGGTGCCGATCTCACTCGTCGAGCACTGGATCTCGCGATGTCCAGCAGCACCGACATGGCCGAGTCGACTCTCCGCGTACCGCTGGACTACTACCGCGACGACAAACTCGCCGAACTCGAACAGACTCGACTGCTGCGCGAGACGCCGCTGGCGCTGCTGGCCTCGGCGCAGATCCCGAACAACGATGACTACGTCGTACGGACGGTGCTCGACGACTCGTTGCTCATCACCCGTGATCGAGACGGGCAGACCCACGTCTTCCTGAACTACTGCCGTCATCGCGGTGCGATGCCGGCCTGTGGCGCGGGCAACGCCCGACGCTTCACGTGTCCGTATCACGCGTGGGTCTATGACAACACCGGCAAACTCCGCGGGGTCCCCGGCAAAGCCGGATTCGACGATCTCGACCGCTCCGACTACGGACTGGTCGAACTGCCGAGCGAGGAACGGCACGGATTCATCTGGGCCGTCCTCACCGCCGATGCGCCGCTCGACCTGGACGCCCACCTGGGCAGTTTCGACGACGAGCTCGCCCGTTGGAGGTATCAGGACTTCCAGTACCACGACGAGCGACATCTCGAATCGACGGTGAGCTGGAAAGGCGCCCTGGAGGCTTTCGCCGAGGGTTACCACTTCCCGTTCGTCCACGGCAACAGCGTGATCGGTCAGAACACGATCGCGAACACGCACGTCTACGACGAGTACGGGCCACACCATCGGATCGGGTTCCCGTTCAACTGGATTCGCGACCTCGCGGACAAAGAGCCCGACGCCACCTGGGACGATCCGAGCGCCTACATGGGCCTCATCTATTGGATCTACCCGAATCTCATCCTCGCCAACAGTCCGGTGGGGGTCGAGGTCATCGACATCCTCCCTGCCGGTTCGGCGACCCGCTGCACCGTGCGCCACAGCTGGATGGCCAAGTACCCGGCCGACACTCCGGAACAGACCGAGATGTATGCCGGCATCTTCGCCCAGGTACACGCGGCGGTCCGCGACGAGGATTTCGCGATGCTGCCACAGTGCGGCGAAGGTGTGCGACGCGGCCAGCACGAACACATGGTCATCGGGCGCAACGAGATCGGGGTGCAGCACATGGTCCGGGTGATGGCCGGACATCTCGGCATCGCGCTCGGATGACCCGACGGACCGTCGACCACGCGCACCGGCGACGCTCGAGATCCCGGTGATGGCGTACACCGGCGCCCGCGCCGAGATCTGGGACCGCTGATGGACATCGACTGGTGCTCACTCGAAGATCACCTGATCCGCTGCATCGAACTCGCGGTCGCCGAAGCCGCCGAGCAGCATCCGGCGAACACCGTCTACGCTGCCGCCCTGATCGATGTCCACGCTCGGGACATGCTCTTCCTGTGGCCGTCGATCCGGGTGGCGTGGCAGCCCCAGGGCTCCCCGGCCACCGAGCGCGGCGACCTCCGCAAGCGGGACGTCGACGACTGGGACCGGCTCGTCGACGCGCCCCCGACCGGGGATCTGTGGGCAGAGCGGCTCACCGCGTCCGTGGGTCGGCACGGCCATCCGTGGAATGTCGTTGCCGCGCAATTTCATCGGAGTCTCGGCAACGCCTGCCGTCGCGCGACGGCGACGCTTCCCGGGTCGGCCCACCTCGACGACGACTTCGTCGTACTCGTCCACGATCCCGAGTGCCGAGAGGCCGCGATCCGGGCATCGGTCGACGACGAGGTTCTGCGACGGCTCTTTCCCGAGCTCCACCGGACCTCGGCCATCGAAGCCCGCCTCGACCGTCTGTCCGAGCCCGACCGAATCGATGCGCTGGTCGAGATCCTGACCTCCGACACCGACACCGACGGCGAACTGCGCCCGGTCGCTCGCCGACTCCTGGCCGCGCAGGGCCCGATTGCCGCGCAGCGCGTGGTGGACGAGCTGCGCAGCACCCCGCTCGATCCATCGAACTCGCATCGGGTCGACCGCCTGTATGACGTCCTCATCGACACCGGGATCACCGATTCCCAGGTCGCGGACCGGTTGGCGGACACCGTCGAACGGGCAGGCAATCGGCCCGTCGACGTGGCGAAGGCGGCCACAGTACTGTGCATGCTCGGCCACGTCCATCGAGCCACGCACCTCGTGGCGGGCCTCCCCGACGACATGGCCGCCCAGGCCCTCAGCGCTCCTTTCCTGGCCGAGCACCGGCGAACGCCGCTCGACTATCGACTGCTGGCCGAGATCCTCGCCGCCCGTCCGGTTCTCGACGACCTCATGCTCGCCTCGTTGACGCCCACACGCATACACGACATCGCCCACGAGGACCTGCGCACCGCTTCCGACGCCCTGGCGTCCCCGTGGCAGTTCATCCGGCGCCACGCCGCGATCGTGCTGCTCTCCTCCCACCTGTGACCCGGCGCGCGACGCCAGCCGGTCACGCCGGCAACCCGGGAACTACACCGCAGGTCGACGCCGATCAGACCCGGCGTCGAGCTGACGTGCCATCTGCGCGTACCCCTCCCACACCGAGGCGTAGCGTGGTCGCCAGTCGGTGGCTGACCGAAACCGCCTGTTGGACACCCGAAGCGAACGTGTCAGCGACGTGGTGCGTTCGCCGAGCAGGAGGGCGGCCCGGTCACGTACGGGTGCTTGCCGACCGCACCCGCCAGGGCGGCCGTGTGGTGCATCTTGGTGACCGGTAGGTCGTCGACGATGTTGTAGGTGCCGGAACCGATTTCGAGTGCGGACACCACGGCGCCGGCGGCATCGGCGAGGTGGATCGAGGAGACGTAGGCGCCGGGTCGGCCGGCCCGGAAACCGATCCGTCGTCGGGCGAGCGCCATGAGCTGCTCGCTGTGGGCGGCGCCGACGCCGTAGAACAACCCGAACCGGAGCACCACGCCGACCCCACCCGAATCGGTGAACCGGCGGGCCGAGGCCTCGGCCGCGTGGTTGCCCACCGCGATCGGATAGTGGTCGACCGGCGACTCCTCGTCGATCCACCGGTCACCGGCGTCGGTGTACACCATGGCGACCGATTCCTGCACCACCCGCGGCACGCCGGTGGCGAGTGCGGCGTCGACCACCGCGGCCGAGCCCTCCCGCCGTATGCGCTGGCAGTCCGCCCAGGCCGACTTTCGGACGAACGATGCGGTCCCCGGAAGGGAGGACGCGAGATTGACGACCGCGCCGCAGCCGTCGAAGTGTTCGGCGAGTCCGTGTCGATCGAACAGCGACACCCGAATCGGGGCGGCGCCGTGGGCACGCAGCGCGGAAGCGGCGGCATCCGAGCGCGCCAGCGCACGCACGTCGTGTCCCGCGGCGACCATTGCGGGCACCGCGTATCCCCCGATGGCCCCCGTACCGCCGGTGACGAATACCCGCATGCGGGCGAGTATTCCGGATCGCGTTGCGGTTTGTCCCGATTACCGGGACGAACCGCACCGTCATGTGGTTCGCCGGTCAGTCCCCGGCTGCGACAGCGCGTGCAGATCCTTTGCGGTGGGTGACTTCTCGACCGTGTCGGGATCGGGATAGGTGTGCAGCAACCGGTCCGCGGTGCCCGCGGTGGTGACCGCGAACCAATAGTGCTCGTTGCGGTAGTGATGGAATCGATGGTTGCGCCACAGCCGGCGATAGTAGGCGCGGCGCGGCCGGTAGTCGGAGTGGATCAGATAGTGCGTCCATTCATAGACCAGTCCGATCGCCGCGAGCGTCGCCATGAACGTGAGACCGCGCTCGGCACTGGCGAAGACGAGGAGCCCCACCGCGACGGCCGCGAGGACGACCGTGACCAGCACCTGCCACGGGATGAACACCAGGGGGATGTTCCGCGGGTCCGAGTGGTGCTCGCGATGCTTACGCGCCACCAGCGGATCGATGGTGACCGGTCCCAGGCGCTTCGGCCGCCAGTGCAACACGACGACGTGGATCAGCCATTCGGCCAGCGGGAAGCTCGCGATCATCACGACCGGGACGACCAGATCGGCGATCCCCCACCCGCCCAGCCAAATTCGCGCCGCCGACGAGGTCACCAGGAACGCGGCGATCATCCAGGGCGACGGGTGCCGGAGGAACTCGGCGAATGCGGCACGCAGGGTCGTCGACCGCCGTGATCGCATTCGCCGTTCCTCCGCCGCCACCTGCCGGCGCGCTCTGTGGTCGATGTGGTCGGCGTCGATGCTCTCGGCAGACATTCAGTTCCCCTCTCCGATGTCAGACTCCGCACCCTCGAGTGCCTGACAGAGTTCGAGCAATGCCGCGGTCGCGGGCGCGAGCAGTTCACGGGCAGCGGCCTCGGCGCGGCCGGGTTCGCGAGACGTGATCGCGTCGACGAGCGCGCGATAGCCGTCGATGTTGCCGACCTCCGGCTCCAGCATCGACGCGAGCGCGGGAAGCGCCGGTTCGTACGCGGCGCGGAGCGAGTTGTACATGAGACGGAATGCGATCGAGTCGGCCGCGTCGACGATCGCGCTCCAGAACTCGAGTGCCGCGACCTGCTGTCCGACCGGGTCCGGTTCGGCGGCGAGATCGGCGAGCAGCGCTGTCAGCCTGGCGATCTGGTCGTCGGTCACCCGCCTCGCCGCCAGCCCGGCGACGCCCGGGCCGATCGCGGCACGTGCCTCGACGATCGAGCGAGCGACACTGGGCACGAGCGCGCCGCCCCGGATCAGGAGTCGCGGCAACAGATCGAGACCACCCGTCCGCGCTATGTCCTGGACCCGTGCGCCGTCGCCCTGCCGAATGGAGACCAGACCGGCCGCCGCCACCCGCTTCAACGCTTCCCGCACGGTGGGCCGCGAGACGCCGAGGATGCGGGTCAATTCCCGTTCGCTTGGAAGGGCCTCGCCGGCCGGTAGGTCACCCGACAGCACGCCCTCGACGATCTGGTCGAACACGATCTCGGGGGCGCTCTGCTGGGACACGGGCTCGAACGGCATGCACCGACCGTAGAACCCGGAGGACTGGTGGTCAAGTGGTCAGACCACTCGCGGCCTGAGGAATGTTCGGTGGGCGCTCGGGTTGTACCCACCATGAGTGACATCGCCGCGCCTTCGTCCGACACCTTGACCGCCGACGATCTGGACTTTCTCAGCCGCCCACTCCTCGGCTTCTTCTCGACGGCGACCGGCCCGACGCCGCCGCAGCCTCGGCCGGTGTGGTTCGAGGCGACCGCGGACGGCGAGATCCAGCTCTTCACCGGTCCCGATTCGCTGAAGGTGCGTCGTCTGGCCGCCGATCCGCGCGCCTCGATCGTGGTCGCCACCCCGGTCGAGGAACGCGAGCGCTGGATCTCCGTTTCCGGCCCCACGCGCATCGAGACCGACGGTCCAGCCGCACGCGAACTCGCAGCACGACTCGCCGACCGCTACTGGGACCTCGACGACCCCACCCGCGCACAGGATCTCGCGGAGATCCTCGCCGACGACTGGGTGCGGATCGTCATCCGGCCGGACAAGATCCGGCGACTGAGCTTCTGAGCGGGGCCTTCGACTCGGCCGCGGCTCATCGCAGCTGATCGAGCAACCGCAACCACACCTCGCTGATGGTCGGATACGACGGAACCGCATGCCACAGCCGCGAGAGCGGGACCTCGCCGACGATGGCCACCGTCGCCGAATGGACGAGTTCCGCGGTCTGCGGCCCCACGAAGGTCGCACCGACGAGGATGTCGCGGCTCGCATCGACGACGAGACAGGCGTGACCCGAGTACTCGGGATCGGTCAGGTAGGACCCCGCCACGGAGATGTCCCCGTCGGCGATCCGTACGTCGATGCCTGCGTCCTTCGCCTGCTTCGCGGTCAGCCCGACAGATGCGATCTCGGGCCGGGTGAACACCACCTGCGGTACGGCACCGTGGTCGGAGCTCGCGACGTACCGCGGACCGTCGAGGTCCCGGTTCTCGGCACGTGCGGCGATCACGTCCCCGGCCACCCGCGCCTGATACTTACCCATGTGTGTCAACGCATTACGGCCGTTGACATCTCCCACCGCGTACAGCCACGGGTGGTCGGCCACCGTCAGATGGTCATCGGCGCGCAACGGGCCGCCCGCCTCGAGTCCCACCGACTCCAGACCGAGATCCCGCGTCGCGGGCGAGCGTCCCGCCGCCACCAGGATCTCGTCGACGACGAGCTCGCCTGCGCCGTCACCGTCGAGCCGGATGGTGGCGGGGCCGCCGTGGATGCGTCCGTAGCCGGTGTCGGCGGCGCCGGGCCGGTCGACCGACTCGATCGTCGTCCCGAACCGGATGTCCACGCCGCGGGCAGTCAGCGAGTCCGCGATCCGCTCTGAGACGAACGACTCCATCTTAGGCAGCAACCGGTCACCGCGGATGGCCATGACGACCTCCGCACCGAGGTCGAGCAACCAGGTCACCGCTTCGCACGCCACGACGCCACCGCCGACGACGAGGATCCGATCCGGCACCTCGACGAGATTCGTCGCGTCCCGGGAGGTCCACGGGTGCGCCTCGGCCAGACCGGGTGTCGGCGGGATCGACGCCGTGCTCCCCGTCGCCACCACGACCGCCTCACGCGCCGTCACCACCGTGTCGCCGACGGTCACCTGCCGCTCACCCGACAACCGCCCATGCCCGCGGATCACCGTCATCCCGGCACCTTCGGCCCATTTCACCTGCCCGGAGTCGTCGTGGGTCGCCCCGGGCCCGTCCCGTCGGTCGTTCACTGTGTCGCGCCACGCCAGGAGGGCGTCGGCGTCCGGACGATCGCCGCTCACCCGTTCACGCGCACCCGCCAGGGCACGGGCTTCCTCGAGCGCGGACCCCGGACCCAACAACGCCTTGCTCGGCATGCATGCCCAGTACGAGCACTCACCCCCCATGAGCTCGTGCTCGATGACGACAGCAGTTCGATCGCTGCCCCGTATCGCATAGTCGGCGACATTCTCGCCCACCGGACCGCCACCGATCACGACGACGTCGAAGGTTGCATCCATGGGTTCAGCGTAGGTGGGTTTCGGCTCCGCGGTCGGCGAGTGCGCACGTTCCGAGGAGAGCGGTGTGCGACTCCTGGGAGTCGCTCTGTCGACGCTGCCGTTCACGAGCCCGCGCTCACCCCCCCCCGCTCGTTGAGCCGGCCCCGAGCGAAGCCGCCGGGCCGAGCAAGCGACGAAGGAGCGCGTCGAGGTCGAGGCGCCGAGTCGAAGCCACTCGGTAACCCGACGCCGCTGAGTCACCCCGACGCCGCTGAGTGACCCCGACGGACGCAGCGCCCCAGCCACGGCGGGTTGCGGATGCGGCCCGGGAGAGTTCTCAGACCCCCGCTCCACTGAGGACACAACACATTTCCCCCGAACGGACACGGATGTGACTGGAGTGCACCTCGGTCGACGGGGTTGCGCAGTCAACGACAATCGACGCACAGTCGACGAAAAACACTGCACAGTCGATGAATTCGTGTCTCGGGCCTGTGGAAACTCCTCGTAATCGAACGCATGTGGATCTCCTGACCTGAAAGTGGGCGGTTTTCGGTCAGTTTCGATGTGGGAGTTCCGGGCATGCGCCGCCCCTGGTGAGGTTGGCCATCGCGATCAAAGCATCGGGAGTGTGAAATCCGTATGACCGCTTTGTCAATGACCGCAGATGGCAGTTCGTCGCCTCGACTCGAGCGTTGCTCATCTGACACGTGACCGCGTTGTAGATTTGCACCTCTCGTTTACGGATACTCGGCGCCAAGGTGCGAATCTCGGGTATATCGCAGGCCTCTGCCTTCCTCAACCAGCGCCGCAACGGCGCCCAACATGAGGAGTACGCACCTGAAAGTATGTGCCTTATTTCTTCTTTCATCTGATACGCACGGGCCAGCACACTGTTGGCATCGGCGACCACGATGGACTGCAGCCGCTCTTGACTCTCGGTGAGGTTGTCAGGATTCTTCAACAACGCCCACCTCAATCGGCCGCGTTCCACCTTTGACAAGCCAGCTATCCGGCTCATCACCCGAGACCGGCATCGATCCAGCGCCTGATTGACCCACTGCAGCACATGAAATGGGTCCATACACCAGTACGCTCCCGGCGCCCGCTCGGCGAGGACCGCACCGATGTACTCGGCGCCATCAGCACTGATGTGGGTGATCTCGCCGGCTCGCACATCACCCAGTTCATCGAAGAACCGCTCGATGGTCGCCTTCTTGGCGCCCTCACCAGCCCACACCAGTTGCCCTGTGTCATGGTTGACCACGACGACCAAGTACCGGCGGCCCTTGCGATAGGCGATCTCATCGATACCGATGCGCCGCAACCCGTTCAAGCGTTTGGTGAGTCCGACATGATCGTCGACCACACGCTCGACGATACGAGACACCGTCCGCCAGGAGACCCGCAGGTAGGCGCTCACCGCGGTCATCGGGGCGTGCGCACACATCCACGCGACGGTGTCGTCAAACGCCCTGGTCATCTTCACTTCCGGACGTGCCCACGGAACCAACTCAGTCTTCACACCATGGCGAGGGCACCGCACACGCGTCGCGGGCAGCTCGAGGAAACACCGCCAGCCGCCCATATCCAGATGCCGCCACAACCGCGGTGCCGGCGGCTGATCGTAACCCGGGCAGCGCTTCTTGCACTGCGGACACCGTGATCGTGCGTTCTTGTGCAGTTCTAGTGTCGCCACCATGACGTGCCCGCGATCATCCTCATCGAACCTGACACCCACGACACGGGCACGCTCGATTCCAAGCAACTTCTGCAGTACTCTGACAGTGCGCAACGCCCACTCCTCTAGGTCTTTTTCTTCGCAAGTCAAAACCTAAGCGAGACTGGGCGTTGCGTGCATTAGGCTCGCTAAAAGTAGCCCACTTCAGGGTCAGAAGAGCCACGCATGTTCCGGTACCTTGGAGTCATGCCAGAGCTAGCCACTCTCCTCGATCAACTCATCGAGACCACCGCACCCTCCGACGACCCAACAGGCAGAGCAACATTCGACGCCCTCGACACGTTGCGCCTGATCCGCAACACCGTCGACCACCAGATCGTCGCGCACGCAGCACAACTCGACGACCTCGGCGTCGCACAGAAAGCCGGCAGCACCACCAAGAAGTTACTGATCGATTCAGGCCACGCCCCGGCCGCCGCCCACCGCACCATGCGAAGTGTCGATGCCCTGCCGGGGTTGCCGGCGCTGTCTCGTCATGCCGCCGACGGGCGACTGTCCAGCGAGCTGGTCGACGCCATCGTTCGCGGCATGAACCAGATCGAGAAGTGCTGCGCCGAAGGTATTTCCGACGACGATCGCTCCCAATACGAAAGCGAACTTATCGCACAAGCGCTGTCCGGCGCGACCCCGACGCAAGTACTCAAGCATGCTCGCGCGATCGCCAACAACCTTGCCGACGCTTCCGACACCGGTGCCCCCTCGGCTGACGACCCATCGCTGAACTCGGTCAACGCGCACACCACCGACGACGGCCGCGTCGAGGTGCGCGCCGATCTCACCCAGGTGGTGGGCGAGAAGTTCTTGGCCATGATCGACGAACGATCCTGCCCACGGCCCGAACCCGACGGCGCCGAGGACCGGCGTACCGCCGAGCAACGCCGCGCCGACGCCTTCGAACTGATCCTCGACCAAGCCGCGATCGGCGCTACCCTCGATACCGTTGGTTCCCCACGCACGCAACTGATGCTGACGATCCCCGCGACCGGAGACCTGGCGACGCTGCCGTGGACCGGATCGGTCAGCCATGCCACCGCGAAACAGGTCTCCTGCGACGGATCCCTGACCGAGATCATCCTCGACCGTGAGGGCGTACCGCTGCAGATGGGTCACACCCGTCGGTTGTATCCGGCACACTTACGCAAGGCGGTCATCGTCCGCGACGCCTGCTGCATCAAATGTGGTGCGCCGCCGTCCCATACGCAGGTGCATCATATCGAACACTGGGCCGACGGCGGACCCACCGACCTCGACAACGGCTGCCTACTCTGCCAGCGCTGCCACACACAGGTCCACCACCACGGCTGGGACATCGTCATGGGTTTCGACCGACACCCCTGGCTCGTCCCACCCGCGACCATCGACCCACAGCGCCGACCGCTACCCGCCTACAACCGCCGCACCATGCGACTCGACGAGGCCGCCTGAACAGCCACCTGACCGACACCCCGACCGCACCCTTTCGCGCAGCACCTTCCGCACCCGACTCATGCCCGGGACTGCATGTGTTCCTTGACAACTCCACAGTGATTCCACTCGCCACTGCCGTCCCGGGGTGACCGGGCGACGCATGTTCGGGAGAACCACAGACCCACTGGCCCGCCCGGCCCCCGAGGAACGCCCGGGGCTTGCGGAGGGCGCGTCAGCCCCCGCTCCCTCTAACCCGAAAGAGCCAGACGGCGTTGGGCCGGCGACCGGCAGACTTCAACTCGACCGGCAGACTTCGATCGACGTCTAGGAGTCGAGTTGAAGTCTGTCGGTCACAATCGGGGCGCCGCGAGCTGGCAGAGCGCACGACCACCCCCCTCCCCCAGGAGCGCCCGGAGCTCGCAGAGGCGCGTCACCCCCGCTCCCTGAGCCTGGATATTTCACTGATGTTGCTGGTGTTCGGCGTGTGATACGCGAAAGTGCCTGTCTACCTTGTGATTATTGATTCACCACAAACAAATAGTCACAAGAAGAAAGGCACCTCGCAGGTGAAGAATAACGTGTATCC
>NZ_JBHUXZ010000054.1:0-29906 GCF_042668985.1 Gordonia sp. NPDC057258 | reverse complement strand
AACCGCCTCGGCAGTGGTGTCGCTTGCGATAGTGCCGCGATACGTGTGTTCACCCTCCACGCTCAGCGGGGTCACAGTCGGACCTGGGTTGCCCGGCATGGCGCCCCGCGCCGGACGATAGGGATCAGTCGTGCTGCGGCGACCGTTCGACCGCCCTGTCGAGAACTCCGATTCGCCGGGGTCTTGTGAGTGACGCATTGTGTCTCCTCAGATAGGTCTGCCCCGCCTCGGCCGCGCTCGGGGAGGTGAGCTAGCCGGGGCGGGGCAAGTTTCGAAGGCCAGGTCAGACTGCGAATGTGGGCGGTTCGTAGTCGCCCGTCGCCTTCACCTGGATCACGGCAGCCGCGCCACGACGACGGGTGCCAACACCGAAGGATCGCTGGAGGTAGGAGTTCTGGAGGGGGTACTTCTCCGCCCCTGGGATGATCCGCAAACCGTGAAACGCGGTGTTGGCGTGCTGCCGGATCGCGATCGGGTTGACCTCCGAGTTGGGGCCACCCGTCGCCGCGACCGCCACGTACCCGGCCGGGATCAGGTTCGACGTGATTACGAGCGCGTGCCCGTAGCTCCCGAAGACCGGCAGGCCCTTGTAGGTTCCGGGTGCCTGCTGACCGACGATCGTCTCCTCAGTCAGGTACGCTGGCGCAGACTTCGACAACACGAAGTCGTACTTGGCAATTGGGCCACCGTTACGAGACTCTTCGCCGCGTCGGAACGTCGCGATCACGTCCGCATCGAACTCGTTGCAGAGGATGATGAGCTGGGAGCCGGCCACGGGACCGTAGCCCTTGGACGTAATGGTCTTCATCGCCTCTTCGAGGTCCCCGGAGTCGATTGTGTCGGCACCGCTGACGAGGTAGTGCGACGTAGTCTCAGGGAACTCCACGCCCATATACGGTGGCGGGGCGATTCCGTCGTCACCGGTGTACAGGCCATAGACAGTTGTCGCATCCTCGTTGGCGCCTGGTGCCGGATCGAACAGCCGGTTCAACACCGTCCCGGTCAGCAAGCGGTTGTCCGCCTCGATTGCCTGGGTGAGGTTGGCGTCGAGCTGCCGAGAATCGGCGTCGCGCAGAAACTTCCATGTCATCCCCAGCCGCAGGTCGTGGTCCTTGAAGGTGTAGCCGAGGCGCAGGACTTCTGCGTCGGCACGGCCCGATACCGGAACACCGAACTCGGACGCTTCCTCAAACTTCATCTGCGCCAACGTCTGCGGTACGGCTTCGCCGCGCAGTGTCGTATAGAAGCTCAGCAGCGACGCGATCGAGGTGCGCTCCTCGTTCCACACGTCGAGCACCGCCGCCCACTCGTCCCAGATGACGTTGAGGTCGATACCGTCGGCGGTGGAGTTGACGAGGACGTCGGCCTGGTTGCTGATACCTCGGCCTCGTCGGACTTCCGCACCGAAGATGGGCGTGAGCGCGAGCTGGCGGACGGATTGCACGGACATAGTTGTCTCCCCTAGTGTTTGGGTGGCGTGATCTGAGGGTTGCTCTAGCTCCAGGCCACCAGCCCAGGGAGTTGCTACGCACCGCGCAGCGGAATTGAGCGAATATGGGGTGAGCCGGTCGCCTCCGACGACGACTCGGCCCTAACTCTACCGGTTCACGCGATCGACGCCCTCGTCATCCGTTCCCGGTGGACACCTGCCGAGACCAGCACAGGCGCGTGCCTGTTCCGCATCAGATCGCAGTAGTCGCAGGTCAGGAACCCATTGACCGGTTACGATCTCGGCAACCTCGTTGGTCGGGCAAACCCTAGGGGAGGGTTGTTGTGGAAATCTTCCTGATCGTTTGGGGAATCTGCGGTGTGCTCGCGGCCGTGATCGCGAGCGCTAAGCATCGAAGCGCATTCGGGTGGTTCCTGATTGGAGTTCTATTCGGACCGTTAGGGGTCCTCGCTGCGCTCGTAGTCGGTGATGGTGACCCGGTCCCTAAAGGGATGCGCAAGGTGGCGTGTCCGCACTGCTTCGCACGGCAAGCAGTCGACCTGTCTGCCAGCAACTACGAATGCTGGCAATGCAAACGCTATGTCGAGACCACCCCGATCGGTCCACGCCGCCCTGGTGAGCGGGAGACCTGGCAGGAGTGGTTGGGCAGGGAACCTCCTAGGAAGGACTAACAGTTGCCAAACGGGGCCGCAACGGGGCCGCGTCCGGGAGCGAATCCCAGCCGTCCGAGACCGAATCGGAGGCGACCCGAAGCGGACCGAAAACGGCCTATTACCTGGTCTGACCAGCGGTTACGTCCGTCACGCCGAGGCGTCTACCTGCCCGACTCGAACCCACGTGCGGACCCTGAAAATTCTTCCCAAGCTGAATACGCGGGTTCGATTCCCGTCATCGGCTCCACCATCACCGCGGTCCGCAGGCCCTCCCCTGGTCCACTGTCGACTACCCGAAGAGGGCCACCGCGGTGCCGGAGATCAACGGAACGCTGAGCAGGACCAGGACGACTGCGTTGATCCAGCGGTGGTCACGCAGAACCGCCAAGAACTCACGGACCTGGGCGTTGGGGACGAAGTAGCGCGCGGTCTGGGCGCCGGTCGAGAATCCGTCGATCCCGGCAGACCGCATGAGCATCGCTCCGCGGAAGGCGTGATAGCCGCTCGTCACCACCGCGACCGGTTCGGTCACTCCACGCTCGTCGAGCACACGCCTCGAGTACCGGAGGTTCTCCGCGGTGTCGGTGGATCGATCCTCGAGCGCAATGGCATCACGATCGACGCCCTTCGACACGAGGTACTCGGCCATCGCCGCGGCCTCCGACAGCCGCTCGTCGCCACCTCTGCCTCCGGAGCAGAGGATCAGCGGGTCCAGGCCGGAAGCCCGAGCCAGATCATAGATCTCGCGACCGCGGTCGAGTCGTGACGCCAGCAGCGGACCGACGCGGGACCCGTCGAGCAGACCGGCACCCAGGACGATGATCGCGCCGACCTTCGCCCGTCGCGCCCGCCACCTGCTCCACCTGCCGTACAGCCACGACCAGAGCAGCAGCGAGGCGAACAGGAATCCCAAATAGCCGGCCGGAATCCCCACCGCCAGGAGGAAGTTGAGCAGAGCGTTGCTCGTCGACACGTCGAACCATCCGACCATGATCCCGAGCAGGACAGCGAGCGCGTAACCGGACAGGAGTGCACCCAGGAGCGCCGATAGCAAGTTCGCGGGGCGGCGCCCCTCTCGGCGCAGAAGCGTCACACCGTTGGCGATCAACGACACCCCGAGAATGAGGATGGCAAGCAGCGCAACGAGTCCTAGGGCCACGATGACCACCGCCGGCGCGAGAACCGAGCCGTCGTCGTCGACGCCCCTGTCCACGGCCGCGATCACCGCGGCGAGCATCACGCCCGACAAGCCCGCGGTCAGCAGGATGCCGGGGCTCAGACGACGTGGGTCCTGCCATGCGAGCACCGCGCTCATGATGAGCAGCACTGCAGCAACTATCAGTACGCCCAGCACGAGCTCGATGGTGTCACATGTGTCGCGCAAGTCAGGACATCGGGAACCGAGCCCAGTCGTTCTACTCGATCTCGGCGTGCACGACTCGTTTCTCCCCACCCACTCCCGTACACGATCGAAAAGCGCACGCACGTGCAATCATCGAACGAGTTGGACCGACGCCACAGTCGGTCCTCGTCATCCCAGGACGCACACAATGCATCTGCCCGCGATGAGAACTCCGATTCTGGTGCTGAGCATCGGCCTGCTCCTGAGCTGGATGCCGCCTCCGCCCGCACATGCGGCACCCAACCGGGTGGATGCTGCGCCAACGGGATTGACCCTCGACGGACGGCACTGGTGGCCATCCGGATTCGACGCCTACCAGCTGGCCACCGATTGGTCGGTGAATGCCGGTTGCGGAGCGATGGTTGATCTCGACGACTATTTCGCCGCCTTACCTCCGCATTCGCTCACTCGATTCAATCTGTTCGCTCAACTGGCCGTGAACAAGTACACCCAGCAAGTGGATTTCGGACCGATGGATGCCGTCTTCGACGCCGCCGCGCGGCACGATCAGATGGTCTTGCCTGTCCTCGCCCCTGCCGATGGCGCATGCGAGAGCGGAGTTTTCAAGGAACGAGACTGGTACCGATCGGGCTGGCGGACCGTCGCGGGCGCGGGTGGACTCACGTTCGAGCAATGGGTCAAGACGGCAGTGCGGCGCTGGAAGACCAGCCCGGCGCTGGCGGGATGGGAATTGGTGGGTGAACCCGAGCCGTCCGTCTGTGGCGATCAGTCGTGTGCATGGCAGCAGCGGTCGTGCCCGGTCGACGCCGCGCGCGTACTGCGGTCGTTTTTCGGCAGCGCAGGCGCGATGGTCACCCGACTGCACGGCGGGGCGGTGATCTGGTCCGGCTTCACCGGCGGTGGCCAGTGCGGCACCGCCGGGCCCGACTACCAGTACGTCGCCGGCTCCCCCTACGTGGACGTCCTGGACTATCACGACTACGGTGCGGACGGCGTCGCGCTCCCCGGGGATCAGTGGAACGGACTGGCCGAACGTCTACGCCAGGCGCGCGCAGTCGGAAAACCCCTCGCGGTGAACGAGATCGGCCAGCATGCCGGCTCTTGCGGTTCGACGTCCGAGCGCGCCGACGACTTCCGGACCAAGGTCGCCGGTCAGCGGGCGGCCGGGACGGCAACCGCACTGTTCTGGGCATTCGTGCCGGACCCGAGGCACGACCAGTGCACCTACGACATCGGTCCCGGTGACCCGGTGCACGAACTGGTCTCCGAACTGACCAGCCTCGGATGAGGGTCAGCACTCGGGCAACAGTGCAATACCCGGCCGACGGGCCGACCGGCCGTTAGACTCTGCCGATGTCCAGTCCCCTGGGGATCACCCCCGACGAGTCGCTGCGCAAGGGACTTCAGAGTCGTCATATCAGCATGCTCGCGCTCGGCGGTGCCATCGGCACCGGCTTGTTCGTCGCCTCGGGCGCCACCATCTCCGACGCGGGCCCGGGTGGCGCCATCCTGGCGTATCTGCTGATGGGCTGCATGGTCTTCTTCCTGATGCAGAGCCTCGGCGAGATGTCGGCGTACATCCCGTGCAGCAACCCGTTCGAGGAGTACGGAAAGCGCTTCGTGTCCAAGTCCTTCGGCTTCGCAGCCGGGTGGAACTACTGGCTCAACTGGTCGGTCACCCTGGCCGCCGAGTTGGTGGCCGCCGGGTTGATCATGAAGTACTGGGCACCCGACGTGCCGTCGTGGATCTGGTCGGTCGTGTTCCTGGCGGGTTTGCTGGCGCTGAACCTGTTCGCGGTCAAGGCATTCGGCGAGGCCGAGTTCTGGTTCGCGGCGATCAAGGTCATCGCGGTGGTCGTCTTCCTCATCGTCGGCGTGCTGCTGATTCTCGGTGTCGTCGGCGACCGTCCGTCGCCGGGCTTCAGCAACTGGACGATCGACGACGCTCCGTTCGTGGACTTCCCGCTCGGGATGCTGTCGGTCTTCCTCATCGCCGGTTTCGCATTTCAGGGCACCGAGATGATCGCGGTCGCCGCCGGCCAGGCGGTCGAACCGAAGACGGCCATTCCACGCGCTGTGCGCACCGTCTTCGTGCGCATCCTGCTGTTCTACATCGGCACCCTGACCGTCATCGCGTTCCTGATCCCGTACACCGACCCCAATCTGCTGAATGCGTCCGAGGAGAACATCGCGATCGCCCCGTTCACCCTCGTGTTCTCCGACGCGGGGATCGCGGTGGCGGCATCGATGATGAACGCCGTGATCCTGATCGCGATCCTGTCGGCGGGCAATGCGAGCCTGTTCGCAGCAACCCGCGCGTTGTACGGCCTGTCGGTGCAGGGCAACGCCCCACGTGTGTTCGGCTGGGTCACGCGATCAGGAGTGCCACTCCTCGCCGTGGCCGCGACGACGGCCATCGGTGCCCTCTGCTTCCTGGCCAGTCGGGTGGGCGACGGTCGCGCGTATGTCTGGCTGGTCACCGCCTCGTCGGTGGCGGGCTTCATCACGTGGATGGGTATCGCGTGGGCCCACTATCGTTTTCGTCGGGCGTGGCAGGCGCAGGGTCTGGACCTCGGCAGACTCCCCTACAAGGCCTGGCTCTACCCCGCCGGCCCGATCATCGCGTTGCTCATGTGTGTCGCAGTCATCGCCGGGCAGAATCTCCCGGCGATCCGCGACGGATCCGCGGGGAATCTCGAACTGTGGCTCACCGCCTACGGCGCACTGTTCGTGTTCCTCGCTCTGTGGTGGGGCCACAAGGTGATCACGCGCAGCCCGACCGTCGACCTGCTCACCGCCGATCTGTCACCCACATCGGCTGCGTCGGCGCATCGCGATCCGGATCCGGACCTCGTCGGCTGACGATCAGCCGACGAGCTCGGCGATGTGGTTCAACGAGTTACGCAGATGGTCGTCGGCGAACGGCGGGAACTCGATGTACTCGCGGATGTGGGTGGGTACGGCCGACCAGTCGTAGGTCAGGGTGAGCTCGGTGGACGACTCCCCCACCGGCACCAGGTCGTACCGCCATGTCCAGCCGCCGAACTCGAGCTCCCCGGAGTCGTTGCGCTGCCCTGGTTGCCACGCTATCGCCGACAGCGGTTCGATCACCTCGACCCGGTTCTCCATCAGGTAGTCACCGTCCGGATGGTTCGAGTGGTACATGTTCATCCGGAAGACCTGGCCCACCTCCCGCAGCGGTGTCGTGTCGACTGCGTCCCGAACCCAGCCGGTGCCGTCGATGGCCTGGTGTGTGCGGGGGTCGGCGAGCGCCGCGAACACCTCGTCGGGCGTGGCGGAGATCGTGCGGCTGACGGCAACGTTCTCGTGCGTCATGGTGCTGGCCCTTTCGGGTCGGGTCCCCCGGATCGGGGATCGGACACAGAGGTGGACCCGAACCGGCGCCCGTACTCATCGGCGACCTTGTTTCCCACGAGTGCATGCCATCCTCGTGAGATGGACCTGCGCCTGAGTCGCGAACGCTTCGCCGCCGCCCGGTCGGTCACGCTCGCCACCGTGTCACCCTCCACCAAGCCGCACCTGGTCCCCGTCGTGTGCGCACTCGACGACGACGTCATCTACACGTGCGTGGATCACAAGCCGAAACCGAACCACCGCACTCCGTCGTCTCGCCAACATCGCGGACAATCCCGCGGTGTCGCTCCTGGCTGACATGTATTCCGACAACTGGGATGAACTCTGGTGGGTGCGGGTCGACGGCCGGGCACATGTCGTCGACGCCGGTGAATCCGTCGGCAGTCACGGCATCGACACGCTGGCCGCGAAGTACCCGCAGTATCGACTCCGACGGCCCGATGGACCGGTGATCGTCGTCGAGTCTCTGACGTGGCACAGCTGGTCGGCCACCTCATAGGCACCAGGGCCCATCTCACGGCGTCACCGAGGAG
Source organism: Gordonia sp. NPDC057258 (assembly GCF_042668985.1). Classification (NCBI taxonomy): domain Bacteria; kingdom Bacillati; phylum Actinomycetota; class Actinomycetes; order Mycobacteriales; family Gordoniaceae; genus Gordonia; species Gordonia sp. NPDC057258. The sequence continues at coordinate 22,532 of NZ_JBHUXZ010000054.1, read as the reverse complement.
GCGATCGTCACCTTCGGTCGTTCTCGGGGAATGCGCCGAACCGGTCGCCTCGTTGCGCCGATGGACAACATCGTCGTCGAACAAAGAGGTGCAGTTGTGAAGATCGGGATCATCGGAGCGGGATTCATCGGCGGGACGCTCACGCGTCGTCTGACATCGTTGGGACACGAGGTGCGGGTGGCGAACTCGCGCGACCCGGAGACGCTGGCCGAACTGGCCTCCGAGACCGGCGCCACCGCCGTTTGGGCCGCCGACGCCGCGAAGGACGCCGACCTGGTGATCGTCAGCATCCCGCAGAAGAACACCCCCGACCTCGCGCCGGGCATCCTCGACGCCCGCAAGCCCGACGCCCCGGTGATCGAGACCAACAACTACTACCCCCAGCAGCGCGACGGCAAGATCGAGGCGATCGAGAACGGCACCCCCGAGAGCGTGTGGGTGTCGGAACTGCTCGGCGTCCCGGTGTACAAGGTGTTCAACGGGATCTACTGGAAGCACCTGCTGAACAAGGGCGTACCCGCGGGCACAGAGGGCCGTATCGCGCTGCCGATCGCCGGCGACGATACGGCGGGCAAGGAGATCGTGTTCCGCGTGGTCGACGAACTCGGGTTCGACCCGGTCGACGCCGGACCGCTCGCCGAGTCGTGGCGGCAACAGCCGGGAACGCCGGTGTACGGCAAGGATTTCGGCGTCGACGACACCCTCAAGGCGCTCGCCGATGCGTCGCCGGAACGCACCGCTGAGTGGCGCGCCTGACGCACTGACAGGGGCGGCACGCCACGGCGGGAATCAGCGACGCTTCGGACGTCCGGGCCCGCGTCGCGCACTCTTGCCGGGGATCTTCCCGGCCGCCTCGCGTGCCGCCCTCTTCGCCGCCGCCTTCTCCTTCGCCGACCGTTTGGGCGCCTCGTCGGTCCGCCCCCGCGACGACGTCGCCTTGCGGCCGCGCACGATGCCGATGAACTCATCGGCCAATTGAGTTGTGGGAGCAGGCCACAGGAGTCCGACGGACCCGGTCGGGGCGTCGGTGACCGGTCGATACACCAGGTCCCTGCGGTGATGCAGGCGCGCCAGCGACTGCGGCACGAGCAGTACGCCGACGCCGGCCGCGACGAGTTCGACTGCGTCACCGGTGGTCTCGGGCCGATGATCCACCGCCGCACCCGGGCGCTCGGATACTGTCAACGGCTCGTCCAGCGGCCACAGGAACTGCTCGTCGGCCAGATCAGCCAGGGTCATCTCGTCGCCGGCGGTCAGGGCGTGGTCCTTCGGCACCACGACGACCGTCGTCTCCTCGTACAGGTCGATCGTGTGATGTTCCCGCGCATCGCCGGACCGCAGGGCATCGGGCAATCTGGTGATCGCCATGTGGACGCGCCGCTCCCCGACCGCCTCGGCACAGTCCGCGACGTCGACGGCGACGAGCTCCAGCGGGACGTCGGGACGCCGCTCGTTCCAGATCCTGACCCACTTGCTCGGCGTGACCCCCGGAACGTACGCCAGCCGGAAGACAGGGGCCTCGCCCGCTGCGTGAACGTCGGGTGTGGTCACGTCCAAAGGCTACCGCCCGATACCCTCGTCGAATGAGCTCGCAGTCGATGAAGCCGGCCACCGCCGCCAAGAAGCTGGACGTGTACCTGCCGGCCACTCCTGCGGAGTTCCAGCAGGGCCCGATCACCCGGGCCGAACTCGCCGCCCTCCAGACCGATCCGCCGGAATGGCTCCGTACGCTTCGCGCCGACGGCCCGCACCCGAAGAATCTGGTCGCGGCAAAACTCGGCATCTCGAACTCGGGCCTGGTTCGCGGGGGCATCACCGAGGCACTCACGACGGCGCAGATCGACGACCTCCTCGCCGAGATGCCGGATTGGCTGGCCGCCGAACGTGCCACCCAGATCGAGGTCCGTCGCGAGGAGCGGCGCGTCAAGTCGCTGCACGCCGATCGACGACGCGCCCGCGAAGAGGGTGAGACGGAACCGGAGAGTTAGTCTTCCGACCGGTACGCAGCAGCACAACGGTATCCGTCCGACTGCGAATATCGCTTCACCGCAACGTCTCTCGGCCCTCGGCTGCCAGCCCTGTCAGATGCTCCCGGAGCACGCGCTCCGCGCGAGCCGGCGAATCCGTGTCGGCGAGGAGCAGGTGCATCGCCAGGCCGTCGACAAGAGCGTGCACCGCGATCGCCTGAGAGTCGAGATCGCGGCCCGCGCCGATCAGCCCGTGCTCGTCGAGAACGCCCAGCACCGTCCGGCAGAGCGAACGCAGACCGTCGTGGGCCTCGCGCGCAGCATCCGCGAGACCGGGATGTGCCACCGACTCGGTCACCATCGCGAGGTTGACGTGCATCTCGACGCGCCGTTCGTCGTCCAGCGGTAGGACCTCGGACAACACGGCTTCGGCCCAGCGGAGCGGATCGCGGATCCGGTCGTGCTCGCGGATGCGGAGCGCCACCCGTTCATAGATCAGGCGCATCGAGAACTCGAGCAGCTCTTCCTTGTCCGCGAACACGTGTCGAAGCGAACCCACCGAGATGTTCGCCTCGGCCGCCACCTCGCGGACCGACACTCCGGATGCGCCCTCGCGCAACACGATCCGCCACAGGGCCTCGGCAATCTCGGCGCGTCGCCCGTCCCGGTCGATCAACTTGGGCATTGACCCATGCTAGTACACCCGTGCTACCTTGACTTCGGGTTTTGATAGCACGGTTGTGTCAGCAAAAAAATGGCAATGAACGGAGACACGATGGCGACCCGACACGCGGCGCTGGACATCCTGCGCGGCATCGCGATTCTGGGCACCCTCGCCACCAACATCTGGATCTTCACCAACCCGGAGGGGGTTGATCGGCTACATCCAGGGCGCCTACCGGGCCACCGGCTCCTGGGCGGTGGCCGAGGACCTCCTGCAGCAGCTCGCCCAGGGCAAATTCCTCGGTCTGCTCACGATCATGTTCGGAATCGGGCTGGCCATCCAGCAGCGGTCGGCTGTTCGACGAGGCCGGACCTGGCCGGGACGGTACTACTGGCGAGCCGCGCTGCTGTTCGTCGACGGCGTGATCAACTACTTCCTCTTCACCGAGTTCGACGTCCTCATGGGATACGCGGTCACCGGACTCATCGTCGCCTACCTGCTGTCGATGCGACTGCGGCGCCAGTACGTCGCGATCGCGATCGCTGCGTCGACGCATCTGGCGCTGCTGGGGCTGCTGAGCTGGGCCCTTCTCGTCGCGCCCGCCGCATCGAGTCCGGGCGCCGCACTGTCCCCGAACCCCTACGCAGACGGCAGTTTCGTGGAGCTCATCGCATTCCGCGCCGAGAACCTGCTGCTGTTCCGCGCCGAGGTCCTCTTCATCCTGCCGATGTCGATCGCGCTCTTCCTCATCGGCGCGGCCCTGCTGCGCGCGGGCGTCCTGGAACCGCGCGGCGTCCGGCTTCGGCGACGCCTGATGGCCGTCGCGCTGGGGATCGCCCTACCTCTCGACTTCGCCGTCGGACTGGCCGGTGGCGATGCCGGACTCGTCGTGGGGCGGTACGGGTTGGCGCCGGTCGTCGCACTGGGGTTGCTCGCATGGGTCGCCGGGTACTACGCCGACGGCCGCACTCCCGGGCGGTGCGGCCGCGCGCTGACACCGGTCGGTCGAATGGCGTTGTCCTGCTACGTGTTACAAAACGCGATCGCGGGTGCCGTCTGTTACGGCTGGGGACTGGGGCTCGCGCAACATCTCGACGGCTCGACGCTGGTCCCCGCCACGGTGTCCCTGTACCTCGGCATCGCCGTGGTGCTCATGCTGTTCTCCCGCTTCTGGCTGAACCGATTCGAGCGGGGCCCTCTGGAATGGCTGTGGCACCGCGGTTATGACCGCATCACCGCTTCCGCCGACCGGCCGGCGTCGCCCCCACACGCGGACGCGCCGCGGTGACTGCCGTTCGGCCGCAGCTCAGAGCGTCATCGGGCGTGGGTTAGGCGTCGGCACCGCGGGGTACCCGACGACACCATCAGCCGAAGAGGAGAGTGAGTCGTGGACGCCGCAATCTGGGTCATCATCGCCATCGTCGTCGTGATCGTCGTGCTTGCGCTCGTGTTGTTGCTGCTTCGTCAGCGAAAGGCACGCCGACGGGTTCAAGCCGAGGAGATCAGGCAGAACGCCGCGCAACAAGTCTCCACCGTCCGCCACCGCGAGGCCGTCGCCGAGGAGGCCGACGCCCGGGCACGGAAAGCGCAGGCCGAAGCCGATGCCAAGGCCGCAGAGGCCAAGCGGCTGCAGGAACAGGCACGCCACCACCAGGGACACGCGGCCGAGTCGCGGCACGAGGTCGAGAGCGAGTTCGCCCGTGCGGACCGTCTCGACCCCGATGTCCGACGGAACGCGGATGGACGGGACACCGAGGGACACGGCGCCCACGGGCGTGGTGCGGACGGGCGGAACGACCCGAACATCGCAGGCCGGCACGCCGGTCAGCCGTCGAACAACCCGATCGATCCGCGTCACCGCCCAGACGCCGATCCCCGCGGACATCAGACGCCGCCGAACGCGCGGTGACGAGACCCTTCGAGACGGCCCTCCGCAAGCTCCGGGCCTCCTCAGGGAGCGGTAGGAGACCGACCCTCCGCAAGCTCCAGGCCTCCTCAGGGAGCGCGACGGCGCGGTGTGACGGAGCAACCTCCGAAAGTGGTACTCAGTACCGAGTGTTAGTGGGTACCATTTCTCTCGTCATCTGCGCCGGGACCTTCGGGGGCCGGTCTTCCGCAGCACCAGAGGGGTCCACGCATGGCGTCGTTTCTGTTTAAGCTCGGAAGCTTCTGCTTTCGCCACAAATGGTCGGTGATCGCGGCCTGGCTGGCTGCGCTCATCGCGGTCGCCGGACTGGTCGGCGCACTCCAGCCCAAATTCGCGCAGGACTTCAGCCTTCCCGGCACCGACTCGGGAGTTGCCACCGAACAGGTCGAGCAATACTTCCCACAGGTCATGGCCCAGCAGGAACAGGCGTCCACGAGCATCCTCGTCGCTGCCGAGGACGGGCTGCAGAACCACACCGCGCAGCTGAACGAACTCGCCGCGGCCCTCCGCGGACTCCCCGACGTGATCGAGCCGCAGACCGTCGTCAACCCGCTGACGGTTGCGGCCGCTGATCCAGCACTCGCTGCGCAGGTCGTCGGCGACAACGGTCGGGTCGGCCTCATCCAGGTTCGCCAGGACATCCCGATCCTCGACCTCACCGTCGAGAACAAGGAAGAACTCGTCTCGATCCTGGACGAGTTCTCCGTCGACGGCCTGCAGGTGGAGGCAACCGGGTCGCTGATGCAGGTGATGGAAGCCGGCGGCACGGCCGAACTGCTCGGTTTCGCCGTCGCCTTCGTCGTGATGATCGTGGCGTTCGGAGCTCTCATCGCCGCCTTCATACCTCTCGTCACCGCGATCGTCAGTGTCGGCATCACCATCCTGCTGCTCACGCTGTCGGCCGAGGCCCTGTCGATCAACGAGTCCGCCACCGCCATCGTCACGATGCTCGGCATCGCCGTCTCCATCGACTACGCGCTGTTCATCGTGTCCCGGTACCGCGCGGAACTCCTCCGCGGCGGCGCGCCGTCAGACGCCATCGGCCGAGCCGTCGGCACAGCCGGGTCGGCGGTGGTTTTCGCCGGCCTGACCGTGATCGTCGCGGTGGTGGCCCTCATGGTGATCGGCATCCCGATCATCACTCAGATGGGCGCGGGTGCCGGCGTCGCCGTGTTCATCGCGGTTCTGGCTGCTCTGACCCTCATTCCAGCGATTCTCGGTGCGTTCGGGCGGTTCGCCTTCCTACCTCGAATCCCCTGGATCAAGCACGCCGTGGAATCCGAGGACGACACTCTGGGTGTCAAGGTCGGGCGCACCGTCGTCAAATGGCCCATCCCGTTCATCGTGATCGGCCTGCTGGCGCTTGCGGCCGCGGCCATCCCGGCAACCAAGCTGGAACTCGGTCTGTCGCTGTCCAGCGAAGCCGAAGCACCCGCGCAGGAACTGCTGAGCCGCGGTTTCGGTGAGGGCATCAACGGCCCCCTGCTCGTCGTCGTGCACGACGAGGACGGCGCGATCAACGCCGCGGCCGAGGAAACCGTCCGGCACATCGCGACCCTGGGTGATGTCGCCAACCCCGAGGGACTCACCTTCACCGGCAATCGGGCCGGCGACACCGCGCTCATCATGGTCACCCCGGAGAGCGCGCCGTCGTCAGCCGCCACACACGACCTCATGGAGCAGATCCGCGCCTTCGCACCGACGGTCGAGAACCGTGGCGCCGAACTCCACGTCGGCGGTCAGACAGCCATCATGTCCGATCTCTCCCAGAAACTCGACGATGCACTCATCCCCTACCTGGTCGTGGTCGTCGGTCTCGCATTCCTGATCATGATCGGCGTCTTCCGGTCGCTCTGGGTCCCGCTCATCGGCACCCTCGGATTCGTCTTCTCGGTCCTGGCGACCTTCGGCGTCACCGTGGCGATCTTCCAGGAGGGCTGGCTGGGATTGATCACCCACACGCAGCCGATCATCTCCTTCCTGCCGATCTTCCTCATCGGCGTGGTGTTCGGGCTCGCGATGGACTACCAGGTGTTCCTGGTGACCCGAATGCGCGAGGAGTTCATGCACGGCTTGTCGGCCAAGGAGGCGATCGTCGCCGGTTACCGGCACGGAGCCCGGGTGGTCACCTCGGCGGCGATCATCATGATCAGCGTCTTCGCGGCGTTCATGCTCTCCCCGGAGACGACCGCCAAGATGATGGGTTTCGCGCTGGCCGCGGCAGTGTTCTTCGACGCCTTCGTGATCCGCATGCTGGTCGTGCCCGCGGCGATCGCGTTGCTCGGCGACCGGGCCTGGGGCCTCCCGCGCTGGCTCGACCGCTTCGTGATCAATTTCGACATCGAGGGCGAAGCAGTCCGCCATCGTGGGCTCGAGGAACCGGACGACACCAGGTCCCCGGTCCCGGCGAGTTGATAAGCCGCACAATCGTTCTGACAAGAAGTGAGCACGTATGGGCAACTGCCTGACTGTGCACGCCGACTCCGACGCCCCGGAACCCGCACCGGGGCGTCGGATGGGCCTGCGTGAACAGAACAAACTGCGCACCCGCAACGCCATCCGGCAGGCGGCGATCACCCTGATCGCCGAGCAGGGGTACGCCAAGACCACCGTCGAGCAGATCGCCGAGGCCGCCGGCGTCTCACACACGACGTTCTTCCGCTACTTCCCGTCGAAGGAACAGGTGGTCGTCGGAGACGAGCACCTGCATGCCGAGGCGCACGCGATCGTCGAGTCCATGCCGCCCGGGCTCAGCCACTTCGATCTCATCCGGCGCCTGATGACCGAGCTGCACCGCCTCACCATCGACGACCCCTGGGTCGGCAATCCACTTCGGATGCAATTGATCCGCACCGAACCGTTGCTGCAGAAGACCTTTCAGGTCGAATCCGAGCGCATGATCTCGGACATGACCCAGCTCATCGCCGACTACTTACGGATCGCGCCCGACGACTTCCGGCTCAAGGTGTTCCTCGACGCCGTGGCCGGGGTGACCTTCCACCTGGCCACCGAGTTCGACGACAACCGGGAGATGCCCCAGCTCGAGACGACGCTGCGCGCGATCGATCTCCTCGAGCAGGGGTTGCCGGTCGGATGAACAGTGGTTGTCCGGCCATTCGCCCCCCGAACATTCCCTCTAGGATTCAGAGCGTGATCTCGGACAACGCTGCCCGACCGCGACCGATGCCGGGCCGACGCCTGGCGACATCAATCGTCGCCGGCGTCGCGGCCATCGCGGCCACCGTCTCGCTCGCGGCATCGGCCCAGGCCGCGCCGGCCAAGCCGACCCCGGCGCCGTTCCCGGTGACCGACATCGCGCGGCTCTACGCCTCGGACGTCTCGTCGTATCCGGGCGGCGTGTACCTGCAACCGGTGGAGACGTTCACCGCCCTGCGCCGCGATCACCCCGAGGTGATGGCCCGCAATCTCGAGACGGCCGTCGCGATCAACCAGTCGGCGGTCGGCAACCCGGGACTGCAGCGCCGGGCACTCGCCGACGCACACGACGATCCGCTCTGGACGATGTCCGATGCCTTCGGCGACCGGCTCGGACGGGATTTCCGGAACGCCCTCGCCTTCAACCGCCTCCCGAAGACCACGGCCCTCTTCAGCGACTACCTCGCCCGCGCCGGTGGGCTCGCGAACGCGACGCTCGTCGAGAAGTACGTGTTCGGGTACGAGCGGCCGTTCATCGTCGCACCCGAGCGGATCCGCAAGTACATGCGCGCCGGAGCCAGCGAGTACGACGCGCTGGGCAGCAACCCGTCGTTCCCGTCCGGCCACACCAGCCTGTTCTTCTGGCGGGGCACCCTGTTCGCATCGATGCTCCCGGAACTCGCGCCGCAGTTCCTCGCCCGTGCCTCGGAGGGTGGATATCACCGCATCGTGCTGGGCGTGCACTACCCGCTCGACGTGATCGGTGGAGCGATCGTCGGGCAGGCCGCCGCCGCCGATCGCTGGAACGACCCGCAGTTCCGCCGGCTCCTCGCCGCGTCTGCCACCGAGATCCGCAAGGAACTCGAATGGCGTTGCGGCGCAGCCCTCTCGGTGTGCATCGCGCGTGACATGCCCTACGCCACCGACGCCGCGGCCCAGACGATCTACGCCCAGCGCATGACCTACGGATTCGGCCGCGTCTCGTCGCCGACACATCCGATGGTGGTGCCCCGACAGGCCGTCGAACTGATTGCCGGGGCGTACCCGCAACTCACCGACGCGCAGCGGCGTCAGGTCCTGGAACAGACCGCGTCGCCCGCGGGATACCCGCTCGACGACCAGCGTCCCGGCCGCGCCTCCTGGCAGCGCCTGGACCTCGTCCGTGCTTACACCGCCGACGTCACGGTCGGCCGCGACGGTCGGGTGACCGTCCACTGAGGACCGCCCTGACCTGCCGGTAACTGAATCGTTTGTCCCACTGCCCGTTGCGAACTCGTTCGTGACGGGCAGTGTCGTGCCATGTGGTCCACTGTGTGTCCAGTTTCGCCGAACAGCTTGACACCGGCGTAAGGGTATGGCTACTTTTCGAGTGGCCCACATCACATCCGACGTGGACTCACCGCCGTGACCAGGGCGGACGGTGCCGGAATCGCGGACCCAGACACAGCACTGGGTCGATGAACTCAATCCTTCTAAGCCCCGCCGGGGCGATGTCGCCGTGCCCTCTCGCAGGGCGGTTCCGTCGTGCCCGGAGATCATCGGGAAAGGCAGTCGAAACACGCGTTGGTCGAATTCACGCAGGAGAGCCGGACGGTTGGCGGCGGTCGCCGTCGCCGCGGCGTGCATCTTCTCGGTCGTGTCGTGCAGCAGCGACGACGGCGGATCGTCGGACGGCTCCGCCGCGGATGCCAGCGGCACCAAGGCGTCGGGCGAGGCGATCAAGGTGGGGTTGTTCAACCCCACCAAGGGCCCCGCCACCCAGGGTGGCGTGACCACCGGCAAGGACGCCGCCCTGGACTACATCAACAACCAGATCGGCGGCATCGGGGGCCGGCCCGTCGAAATCGTCGACTGCGGAATCGACCAGACCGCACCGGAATCGACGGTGTCGTGCGCCAACCAGTTCGTCGAGGCCGGCGTGGTCGCCGCGATCGACGGCTACAATGCCGAATCCGCCTCCGCGGTGCCGATTCTCACCTCGGCCGGCATCCCGCTGGTCGGCCAGATCCCGTTCAACACCTCCACCGGTGCCTCGGCGGAGAACCGCGTGTACTTCGGTCCGCCTCCCGCCGCGTTCCTCGTCGGTTTCATGCAGCAGCTCAAGGCTGCGAACAAGAACTCGCTGACGCTGGCGAATGCCGATCTCCCCCAGGCACATCAGGTGTTCGACGGTTTGATGAAGCCGCTCGGCGCCCAGCTCGGCATCGACGTCAAGTCGGTCTACTACCCGCCGACCGGCCCGAACTTCACCTCGCTGGCCACCACCCTGGCCGAGGGCAACCCCGCAGCGGCCGGCCTGATGACCTCACAGAACGACAACGTGTGCACCAAGCTCGCGCAGTCGCTGCGGTCGGTGAACTACGAGGGCACCATGTTCATGGCGGCCTGCACCGACTTCATCGACACCATGGGCGCGCAAGCGGTTGGCGCACAGACATACTCACCGATCTGGCAGCCCCCGGCCATGGACTCCGCACCGGAGCCGGCCAAGGCGAATCTCGGGATCGCCCAGAAGTTCATCGACGAGCAGGGTGGCACCGGCGGTTCTACGCCTACGGCACCTTCGCGACCCTCGCCGACTTCGCGATCACGCTCAACAACGCCAAGGTCACCGATTTCACCGGCCCGAACGTGCTCGGTGCGCTCAAGGCAGTCACGGACTACCAGTCCTTCATCGGCCCGAAGCTCAACTGCGGTAAGCCGACCACACCGAACTGCACCACCGAGATGTTGCTGTTCGACGTCGTCGCCGAGAAGAAGACCGAACCCGCCACCGGCGGCTTCATCACCCCGCTTCCCGCTGCGCTGCAGCGCATCCCGGGCGCTTACTGACACAGGTCGCTGGTGTGGCGGGGTGGTCACCCACCCCGCCACACCCGGCTCTGCTCCCCGATCCGAACGCTCCGCATCCTCACACGCGCGTGAGATCCGTACGCGCCGAACGAATGAGTACGCCACATGGGCCAGTTCCTCCAGTTCGTCTTCCTCGGACTATCCGCCGGTGCCATCTATTCGGTGCTCGCGTCGTCCCTCGTGGGCATCTATGCCGCCACCGGCATCATCAACTTCGCGCAGGGCGCCATCGGCCTCTACTCGGTCTATCTCGTCGCCGCACTGCGCACCGACGGCAGTCTCGTCCTGCCCATCGGCACACTGAAACTCGGGAGTGAGTCCGACCCCACGTCGATGGAGTTGGCGCTCGTGCTCGGCGTGCTCAGCGCGGTCGTCTGGGCCCTGCTCGCACACGTACTCATCTTCCGGCCGCTCCGCTCGGCCCCGGTGCTCGCCCAGGTGGTCGCCTCGGTGGGACTCATGCTGTTCATCCAGGCGCTCGTCCATCTCCGCTTCGAGACCGAGAACCTCTTCGCCGAGGCCATCCTGCCGGAGGACACCGTCGACATCGCCGGCGCGGTCGTCAACGTCTCGGACCTGATCCTGGCCGGCGTCGCCATCGCCATCTCACTGGTGCTGTGGGCCTACTTCCGGCTCACCACCCTGGGCGTCGCCACCCGCGCGGGCTCCGAAGACGAACTCGCCGCTCGACTGTCCGGCTACTCCCCGGACCGCCTCGCGGCGATCGTGTGGGCACTCACCGGTGCGGCAACCGGTCTCATCGTCGTCCTCGCGTCCTACACCATCGGACTCACCGAGACCAGCTACACCTTCTTCGTCATCCCGGCCCTGGCCGTCGCCCTCGTCGGCCGGCTCACCTCCTTCGGGATCGCCTGTGCCGCAGGCCTTGTCCTCGGCGCATTCCAATCCACCATCACGTGGCTCACCACCAAGGACTGGTGGCCGGAATGGGCGCAGGCCGGCCTCGGCGACGCCGTTCCGTTCGTCATCGTCGTCATCGCCCTCTTCCTGCTCGGCGGTCGGATACCGTCGCGCGGCTCGCTCGGCGAGGTGCGCATGCCCGCGGTCCGGATCCCCCGCATCCGGCTGATCCCGACCGTCGTCTGCATCGCGGTGGTCGTCGTGGCGATCCTCCTCACGTCCGGCAGCTGGCGGTTCGGAGTCGTCACCTCGGTGATCCTCAGCCTCATCGCACTGTCGCTGGTCCTGCTCACCGGTTACCTCGGCCAGATCTCGCTGGCCAGCATGGCCTTCGCGGGCGCGGCCGGGTTCGCCCTGTCGAAGCTGACGACCAACTGGGATGTGCCGTTCCCGTTCAGCATGATCTTCGCCGCCCTGATCGCGACCGGCCTCGGTGTCCTGGTGGGCGTGCCCGCACTCCGGATCCGCGGCGCCCAGCTGGCCGTCGTGACATTGGCTGCGGCCCTGGCCATCCAGAGCTTCGTCTTCAACAACCCGGCGATCACGTCCTTCGAGGGCAACCTCATCGCGGACCCGACGATCTTCGGCCTCGACCTCGGGGTGCGCGACGGCACCAACCTGGTCACGATCCGGTTCTCACTGATGGTCCTGATCGTCGTCGCGATCGCGACTCTCGTGGTGTTGCGCTTCATGGGCGGCTCGACCGGCCGGGCCTTCCTGGCCGTCCGCTCCAACGAGCGCGCCGCGTCGTCGGTCGGGATCAACGTCGCCGCAACCAAATTGCTCGGCTTCGCGCTGTCGGCGTTCCTGGCCGGCATCGGCGGTTGCCTCATCGGTTACAGCCGCGGACAGCTGTCGGCCGGCTCGTTCACGGTGATGATCGGGCTGACGCTGCTCGCGATGACCTACGTCGGCGGCATCACGTCGTTCGCCGGTGCGGTCCTCGCCGGCATCATCGGACCGCTGGGCGTGGGTTACGTGTTCCTCAACCAAACCCTCGCTCTCGGTGAGTACTACGAGCTCTTCGCCGCCGGCAGCCTCCTGCTGATGGCGGTGCTGAACCCGGTCGGCGTCGCGGGGGCCATGTCGGAGCTCGGCGAGAAGCTACGCGCCCACCGGCACAAACCGTCCCCCCGTCCGGAAGCGCCCGGCGCGGCACAGAACGCACAGGAGGGTGCACATGTCTGAGTCGACACTCGAGAAGCCGGCCACGTCGACGACACTCCTCGAGACGGGCGGGCTGTCGGTCCGGTACGGCGGCGTCAGCGCCAACTCCGACATCGACATCTCGGTCTCGGCGGGCGAGATCGTCGGACTGATCGGACCCAACGGCGCGGGCAAGACCACGTTCGTCGACGCGGTCACCGGATTCACCAAGGCCACCGGCACGGTGTCGTTGCGCGGGGAGAGACTGGACAAGGCGAGCCCCCATCGTCGCCGCCGGGCCGGCATGGCCCGGACGTGGCAGGCGGGCGAACTGTTCACCGACCTCACCGTCGAGCAGAACCTGGCCGTGGCGGTCCAGCCGGTCGGCCTGCGTGCCATGCTCGCCGACGTCCTCAACGGTTCCCGCCCGCCCGCCGACGTCATCTCGTCGGCACTCGAACTCGTCGGCCTGGCCGATGCCGCCGACCAGTTCCCCGGCGAGTTGACCCTGGGACAGCAGAAGCTCGTCGGTGTCGCGCGGGCGTTGGTCGGCGGCACGCAACTCGTTCTGCTGGACGAGCCGGCCGCGGGACTCGACACCCACGAGAGCCGCGACTTCGGGACCGAACTCCGCCGGATCGCGGCGACCGGCATCGGGATCCTGCTCATCGACCACGACATGTCGCTTGTTCTCGACGTGTGCGACCGCCTGTACGTGCTCGACTTCGGCCGTGTGATCGCCAGCGGGCCCCCGGCCGCCATTCAGGACGATCCCGCGGTCATCTCGGCCTACCTCGGCAGTCCCGAGGTGGACCCGGACGCCGCCCCGACCGGACACGACCCGAAGGAAACGCGATGAGCGCGCACGCCGCCCCCGGCCAGGCGACACCGGACCCGACGACACCGGATTCGACGACACCGGTGTTGACGATCGACGACGTCACCGTCGGCTACGGCGGGGTCCCCGCCGTCCGCGGTCTCAGCGCCGCCGTGCGTCCCGGCGAGATCCTCGCGCTGCTCGGGCCGAACGGGGCCGGCAAGACGACGAGCCTGCTCGCCGCGGTCGGTGCCCTCGGACTGATGTCGGGCACGGTGACCGCCCTCGGCGATCCCATCGACCGTCGCATCGAACGCAACGCGCGGCGCGGGATCACCCTGGTCCCCGACACCCGGGGCGTCTTCCACCGTCTATCGGTGTCGGACAATCTCCGTCTCGCCAAGCGTCGCAACGGGCCCGACCTCGACACCGTCTACCAGTACTTCCCGAAACTCAAGACGATGCGGGGCCGACGCTGCGGCAACCTCTCGGGCGGCGAACAGCAGATGCTCGCACTCGCCAAGGCGCTGCTGGCGGACCCGAAGGTCCTCCTCATCGACGAGCTGAGCCTGGGCCTGTCCCCGGTCGCGGTCCAAGACCTGCTGCCCCGACTGCGATCGATCGCCGACGAACACCAGATGGCTGTCGTTCTCGTCGAACAGCACATCGATCTCGCTCTCGGCATCGCCGACGCGGCCATCGTGCTGCACCACGGTCGGGTCGCGCTCTCGGCACCCGCGAGCGAACTCCGCAACCGGCGGGACATGGTCGAGGCGGCCTACTTCGGGCGCACCGTCGAGGACCGCGCCTCCTAAGGCCGCGCGGTCTGCAGGCGTACGGACGAGACGAACGGAACCGGGACGACGTGGCCACCGGAGACACCGACGATCCGGTGGCCACGGACGCGGGCGTCGCACGACCGGCCCGCAACACGCGCAATCGGCCCACCGACGACGAGTTGCTCGACGCCGCATGCGCAGTCATCGCCGAGGTCGGTGCCGAGCGCACCACGATGACCGCCATCGCCGAACGCGGCGGCACCACCCGGGTCACCCTCTACGCACATTTCGGGTCCCACGACGAGCTGGTCAACCGGGTGATGACCCGCGAGCTCGACACGTTCACCTCGTTCATGTTCGAGGTGTACGACGCCAGTGAGGACATGCCCTACGGCGCCCGCGCCCGCTACTCGGTGCAGGCCCTGTTCGACTACGCCCGACGCCACCCGGCAGGTCTGCGTGTCCTCATCGGCCACCGGGATGGTGGCAGTGACCGCCGGTTGTACGCCGCGCTCGAACCCCGTATCGCCGCACGCCTACGCCAGAACTACGCCGAACGCGGCGCGCGGATCGCGGCCAGTGCCGACACCCTCGCGTCGCTCCTGCTGGGGATGAGCCTCGACGTCGCCCACCGCGCGTTGATCGTCGACGGCGCCGGCGTCGACGAGGCCTGCGACCTCGCGATCACCGCGACCCTCGCCGTGCTCCGCGACGTCCGCGCGGACCAGCTGCGCGCTCTCGACGAATCGCTCGGGCAGCGCTGAACCGTGACAGGCGGTCGACACTGGCGCACTCTGGATTGGGGCGGTCACCCCAGCCAGCGGCCGGCACGCCGGCTGTGGCCCGCCTTCGTCGCCGCGGGCAACCGGTCGTAGGCCCGGGCGAGGAAGTTCGACCGCGCGTTGGCCTCGAAGACGTCCCGATGGTCGCGAACGAACGTCCAGTACAGCCCGTCCCAGTCGGCGGTCCAGTCGCCGGGCGGTATGTCCGACATCTTCTTCAGATAGTTGCTGCCCGAGACGTAGGGCTTGGTGGTGATCGCCTCACCGGCCGCGAACTGACTCATCGCGTACACGTTGGGGACCATCACCCAGTCGTAGGCGTCGACGAACATCTCCATGAACCACTCGTAGATCTGCTCGGGGTCGGTGCGGAGCAGGCACATCGCGTTGCCCAGGACCATCAGTCTCTCGATGTGGTGGGCATACCCGTTGGCGAGAATCCGCCGGATGACGAGGTCCACCGGCTCGAGTCCGGTCTCGGCGGTCCACCACCCGTCGGACAGCTTGCGATCGTGGCCCAGGTGATTCCGGCTCCGGAGGGCACGCCCGCGGGTCTCGTACGACGCTCGCATGTATTCGCGCCAGCCGATCAGCTGCCGCACGAACCCTTCGACGCTGGCCAGCGGGACGCGGTTACGTCCGCCGGCCTCCAGCGCCCTTCTCAGCACCGTTCGCGGGCTCAGGAGTCCGGTGTTGAGTGCGGGCGTCAGCAACGAATGGAAGACGAACGGGTGCTCGGTGCTGATCGCATCCTCGTAGGGTCCGAACTCCGCGAACCGGTCGGCCAGGAACTGCTCGAGCATGGCCCGCGCCTCGTCGTGGGCGGTGGGCCAGGCGAAACCGTCGGCGTGGCCCGGGTTGTCGGGAAACTCGTCGGTCACCCAGGCGATCGCCGCGTCGACCTCGGGATGTCGCGCCGGTGGTGTCGGTTGCGGCACCTCACGGTTCTTCGGCAGTTTCTTCCGGTTCTCGGTGTCGAAGCTCCACCGACCGCCCGCCGGTTTGCCGTCGTCGTCGACGAGGATGCCGAGCCGTCGTCGCTGCCAGGTGTAGAACTGCTGCATCCGCGGCCGCTTGCCGGCGAAGAACTCGTGGATCTGCGCACGGGTGGTGAGGAAGTTCGGACTCTCGGCGGTGTCGTCGGCCGCCAGTGGGCACCCGGCGTGCTGGAAGGCCGCCAGCAGGTCGCCCGTCAGCCAGTCGTCGACGACGTCGTACAGGTGAACCGACGCCGGGGGCCGTCGGGACAGGTACTCCTCGAGCTGGTCGTGACTGGACTCCTCCGCGTCGGTCTCGAGCACGTCGACCTCGAAACCCCGGTCCCGCAGCCGGTCTGCGAACCTGCGCATACTCGCCCGGTGCAGGACAAGTTTCTGCACGTGGAACCGGTACTGCCGGAACATCAGATCGTGTTCGACGAGGACGAAGCGGGTGCCGGGGTCCGCGTCGAGGTGCGACTCGAACAACTGATGCGGCAGCACCACGCGGACGACATCGCCGGACGGACCTGACATCGGCTCTCCTCTCTTCGGCGCGGCTCGGACGGGCCCAATCCGCTGGTTGAGCAGGCGAGGAGCGCAGCGACGAGCCGTGTCGAAGCCACTCCCGCCGCTACGCGCTCGCGACTTGGACGGCCCCCTCAAGGCCGGACAAGTCGACCCCAAGTTCGCACCAAGCGCCCGGCGACATCCTGTCGTTCATCACCCGATCACCACGATGAGCCGCCGAGACCGGGCACCCGCCCACTCCAGACGATAGGAACCACGATGTCGCGCAGCACCGCCAGCTATTCGCACCCCTCCCACGATCGGATTGCCGAGTCCGGCGGCGACGTGCCGTCCGTGGACAAGCCTCTCTGGCAGCGGGGCCGGCGTGCCACGGTCATCGCGGCCTGCGTGGGCTTCGCCGCGCTCGCGGCCTGCAGCGTCGGCGTCGGCACGCAGTCGATCGAAGAGGCCTCCGACATCGACGTGGGCGAGTGCCTACAGATCGGTGCCGAAGCCGGCGAGGGCAAGGTCGAGGCGACCAAGGCCGAGTGCGAAGGGACCGAGGGGCTCACGTTCTACGCGGCCGACAAGGTCAGCCCGTCGGCGGAGTGCGGCACGCCCAACACGTCCGCGCTCACCTTCGGTGACGGCGACCAGAAGCTCTGCCTCACACCCAACTTCGCCGTCGACACCTGCTACCAGATCCCGATCGGCGGCGGCAAGCTCGCCGACTACCGCGAGGTCGAGTGCAACGCCTCCCCTGCGGACAGCACCATCCTCGCCAAGACCGTCAGCCGCGGTGCGGACTCCCTCACCTGCACCGAGGACGAGACGAAATGGGCTTTCACACAGCCGCTGTCGGTTAGCTACTGCTTGACCGAGGACGTCACGGCCGCGAGCCGATTCGACGGCTGAGCGGCGGCCTGCGGGCCGGGCGCCGCGTCGACGAGGTCGTGGGTGACGCGGTAGTCCTCCCGCATCCGCGCCATGGCGACATCCCGTGCGCGGTAGGATTTCTCGACGCGTGCTCGCGCCCGCCGGGCGCCACCGACCCGCTGCGCCGAATCCGCTACCGCGAGAACCGGTCCGACCCGTCTCAGCAGATGTTTGAACCGGCCGTCGGGGATTCCGAGCGCGTCGGCGTCGGCGTCACCGATGAACACCCGCTGCAGTCCGTGCATGGTCTTCGTGGCCAGCCGGCGTCGCAGGGCCTGCGGCCCCGGGAACACCGCGGCCAGTTCGGGCACCAGATAGTCGTCGGTCAACGCGACCACGAAATCCCGGTCGTCGGGACCCGGCCCCGGCGAGGTCAGCCGATAGAGCTCTTCGATCCGGACGTGGTCGGCCTCGCAGACCGGGTTGAGCTCGGGGCTCATCCCGACCACATGCCCCACGTACCGCCACAGGTGATAGATGTCGTCGAGCTCGCGGTCGGTGAACCGCACCCCCAGCTTGTGCATCGCGTCGATCGCGATGTGCCCGAACTCGGCGATGGTGAACGCCATGTACGGCTGCGGAATCGGCACGCCCCACGCGGTCTCGTCCCAGTCTCCGCGCGCGAGCAGCATGGACCGGACATGTGCGTGGATTATCCGGACCCGCACGGTGTACGCGAAACCGTCTCCACCGCGGCGCATCCCGCCGGGCGTCAGGACCTGTCCCAGCCATTCACCGACCGCACCGCCGGCTGGGACACGTAACGCCCGGTGACCGCGAGCGGCTTGCCCGCGATCGTGTTTCCCGCCCCGCGGACCAGCGATGCCGCGCCGAGCACGATGCCCAGCGGCGCGGTGTTGACCACCAGCGCGTCGGCCGCGCGATTCATCCGATCATGATCGACCCAGTCGGGCTCGTCATCGAGGAACCCGAAGAGCGCTCGCAACGAGTCGGTCGCGTCGACCGAGTCGATGCCGTTCTTCAGCGCCGCCCGCAGCACCGTCGTGGTCGGGCCGCCGGGTTGCCGGTCGGCGGCCACGGCGTCGGCGAGCGGGTCGGCGATCCACATCTGATCGAGCCAGTCACGGCCGGCCGTCCCGAACCGCTGCACGGCGACGTCGGTGTTCACGAGGTCGGCGGGTGCGCTCCGTTCCATGGATCCATGAGAACACGAGCAATCCTCACTTACTATTCACTTTTGATGGCATCGTCGACAACTCCCAAAACCACCGCATCGCAACGGCGCAAGGCACCCAAGCAGCAGCGCAGTCGTGAGATGAGGCAGCGCCTCCTCACGTCGGCGCTCACACTCCTGGAGCGTCGTCCCGGTCGACGGCCCACCACCGCCGGACTCGCCGACCACGCGCACGTCAGCATCGGGACGGTGTACCGCTACTTCGCCGACATGGACGCGATCGTCGAAGAACTGCGCCTCGCCGCCGTTCACGACATCACCGCCACCCTCGCGAGCGGGATCGGCCGGGCGATGGATCAGCAACCGGACACCGCGATGGTCACGGTGGTCGAGACCCTCGTGTCGTCGTTCGAGTCACATGCGCCGGTCCTGCGCGCCTCGCTCGAGATCGGCGAACACGGCTTCGGCGACGCCTGGGCCGAGGTCGAGGGACCGCTCCTCCCGCTGGCGCGGATCCTGCCGTCGCGGATGAGGCCCGACCTCGACGATCGGGCGATCGACGAACTGGTGTTCCTCACCATGGGTGCGACCGCGAGCCTGTGCCTGCGCATCGCCCTGCAACGACCCCGCGACGCCGACCGGACCTCGCTCATCGCGATGGCGGCACGAATGTTGTTGGCGGCGTTCGACTCACCGCCGTCGGGCAGTGCTGGTCGAGTAAGTGCCGGTTGAGTCGGCGACTCAGAGGCTGCGCTGTTTCGCGTACTCCGCCATCGCCGTTCGCTCCGCCTCGTGTCTGGGGTAGAAGAAGAACACCACCGCCGCACCCACCACCACGATGGCGGCCGCCGCGCCGTAGGCGTTCTTGTCGCCCTGTACGAACGCGTCGCGGGCCGCGGCGATGATCTGATCGGCGTACTGCGGATAGCGTTCGGCCAGGACCTCGGCACTCGAGAACGACTTCGTCAGGGCGGCTTCGCTCTGTTCGGTGACCTGATCGGCCTGCGGCGAACCGGAGATGGTGTCCTGCAACTGATTCGCGTAACCCGCGGTGAGGATCGCGCCGAGGGTGGACTGCAGGATCGCGCCACCGAGGTCGCGTTGCAGATCGGACATGCTCGACGCCATGCCCGCGCGCTGCACCGGCACCGAACCGGTCAGCGACTGCGACGCCGGAGTGCCGGCGAGACCGACGCCCACCCCGACGAGGACGTAGACGAGGCCGACATGCCAGAAGTGGGCGTCCTCATCCCAGGTGAGCATCGCGAGCACCAGGCCGACGACGATGAAGGCGTAACCGGACAGCAGCGTGAACCGCGACCCCATGCTCTGCACGAGTTTGGCCGAGCGCGGGGCCACGATGATCATGGCGGCCGCCGCCGGGAGGATCGTGGCGCCGGCCGCCAGCGTCGAGTAGCCGAGCACGTTCTGCATGTACTGCTGGCCGATGAACATCGCGCCCATGAGCGTGCCGAACACGATCAGCCCACCGACCGCCGCGACCCAGAAGGTGCGTCGGGCCGCGATCCGCAGGTCGAAGAGCGGCACCCGCACACGCAGTTGCCGCCAGATGAAACCCGCCCCTGCCAGCAGCGCGATCGCGGCCAGGATGTAGACCTGCAGTCGCTGATCGGAGTTCGGGGCGAAGTTGATCGCCAGCACCAGCGAGCCCACCATCACGATGGACACGACGCCGCCCAGGTTGTCGACGACCGCCGCCTGGTCTCCGTTGTCGTCGGGCACCAACCGCCACGCCGCGATCAGCGCGACGACGGCGAGCGGCAGCGTCACCAGGAACACCGAGTGCCAGGCCAGGATCTCGAGGAGTGCCCCGGACAGGACCGGTCCCAGCGCCGAGATCGCACCGCCGAACGCCGACCACGCGGCGATCGCCCGGACCCGTTTCGGCCCCGACCACAGGGCGGTGATCACCGCGAGGGTGGTCGGGAAGGCCAGGCCCGCGGCGATGCCGCCCACCAGACGGGCACCGAACAGGACCTCGACATTGGGCGCGAATCCGGCGACGAGCGACGCCGGGATCGACAGGCACATGCCGATGACCAGCATCCGCTTGCGCCCGTGCCGATCTCCCAGCGCGCCGAAGTAGAGCACCGACGCCGCCAGGCCCAGCGAGTAACCGACCGCGACCAGGTTCAGCTGCGTGGAGCTCGCGTCGAGCGCCTTGCCGATGTCGGGTAGCGCGACATTCGCGACCGCGAGATTGATGTTGGCCACCCCGGCGACCAGGATCAGCGCGACCAGGATCGCCTTCGCCCGCTTGGGAGCCACCCCCGCCTCGACCTCGGCCGTTGTCGACGTCATCGGGGAATCGTACGTGCGCGAGCGCCATCGGGCCGGGGATCGGGACGCTCCGGCACGAAATGGTCACGCCGGCGTCGACTTCTGGTGGGGTACGAGGAATCCGGATGACGTCGTGCCCGGTTTCCGGGCACAGCGTCATACGGCTCGGATCAGATCAGAGGCAGACGCTGATGGTCACCGGCCCGATGGGGATGCCGAAGCAGATCGCCACCGAACCGACGGCCTGCACCGGTTGCACCGGTTGCACCGGCGCCGGCGCGGCGGAAGCGGCCGGCGCGGTGGCCAGTCCGATCGCACAGGCGGCACCGACAGCGGCCACCCCTACAGACGTACGACGCATGATCCCGGACATGTTCATGAGCAGCTCCCCTCGAGCTCGAGTCCCCCCGGACAACCCTGCGGATGGGGTCAAACACGCAGGTGATGGTGACTCGAGATTCTACGCCCCGGCGTCGGCGTCGTCCCCATCCCGACGGACCGAATCCGCGACGGGTGTCACAGGCTGATGCGGAGGCCGTCCCACTCGTGGTCGTGCATGAAACCCTCCGCGAGCCCGACCCGGTACTTGAGGCAACTGCGCAGGATCCCGGCATAGGCGAACGGGAGCATCAGCGCGGGCTTCTGGTCGCCCGGACTGCTGACGACATCGGACGCGCCGCGGAAGTCGCGGACGAAGTCGCGCAGGGTCCGGTCTTTGCGCGACGACGGACGCCACCCGTAGAGCAGCATGCCCAGCCCGATCATCTTGTCCACGCCCGACCCGGGCGTGATCGGTCCGTCGTCGGGATCCCAGGTCCCGAGGAACGCGCGATCGACGCCGTCCTCGGGCGTGAACATCATGATCCCGCTCGTGGCGCGCGGATTGCACTCGATGCAGAACAGGTCGCCGCCACCATTCCGGTCCTCGATGAAGTCGAACCCGATCTGGCCGGTGAAGTTCACCCGGCGAACGAAATCGCTGACCCACCCGGCGATCCGCGGATGGTCCACGGACCGGAAGTTGAGGCACGAACTGCCGTCGATGGCGTAGTCGACCGGATAGGTGGCGTGGGCGTAGACGCGACCCTCATGGCAGACCGAATACGTGCAGAAGTTGTTCCCCGACGCCCACTCCTGTGCGATCCACGGATTCTGCTCATCGTGTTCGAGCCAGGTGAGCGGATCGCCGGGAGTCACCTTGTGAACCTTCTGCGAGCCCCGCGAATAGCAGTGTTTGAGCGCGAACGGCTTGGCGAAATCGAGCGATCCGACGTCCTCGGGTCCGGACACCCGCGCGAACTTGCGCGTCGGGATTCCGAGTTCGACGAGCAGCTCCTGGAAGTCGTACTTGTTGTGCAGGCGGTTCTCGGTGGTGAAATCGGAGAGGAACAGCCGACATTCAGGCGGGAACACCTCGGCGAGCATCGCGATGATGTCGGTCTCCTCGTGCACCGGGATCACCATGTCGACGTCGTTGTCGGCCACGATCCGGGCGAGGGCGAGGCAATATGCGAGCGGCTCGAACTTCGGCGGGGGCACGCGGTGAAAGTCGCTCACCGCGTTGGAGAATCGGCCGATCCCGACCGGGATGGAGTCGACGATGCTCACCCGGTGACCCGCCGCGGCCATGAGCCGCGCGAGTTCCAGGGTGAGGAACGATC
>NZ_JBHUXZ010000053.1:0-31515 GCF_042668985.1 Gordonia sp. NPDC057258 | reverse complement strand
ATCCACCCTGCCCACACACCAGCACCAACCATCAAAAGGCGACACCGACAACCGATCGGCGAAACCCTACCCACCCGTGAAAGATTCAGGCTGAGGAGCGGGCGGAGCTTGCGGAGGCCGCGTCACGAAGGGTCACGCCGTCAGCGAATCCGAGTCCTCGGGGTCGTCCTCGGCGAACTGCGTCCGGTAGAGCTCGGCGTAGCGTCCGTTGCGCGCCAGGAGCGTCGGATGATCACCGCGTTCGACGACACGCCCGGCTTCGAGCACGACGATCTCGTCGGCGGCCCGGATCGTCGACAGCCGGTGCGCGATGACGATCGAGGTCCGTCCCTCGAGGGCCTCGCCGAGCGCCGCCTGGACCGCCGCCTCCGACGTCGAATCGAGATGCGCGGTCGCCTCGTCGAGGATGACCACCGACGGTTGTGCGAGCAGCAGGCGGGCGATCGTCATGCGTTGGCGCTCACCGCCGGACAGCCGGTAACCGCGTTCGCCGACGACGGTGTCCAGTCCGTCGGGCAGTGAGCCGACCAGCTCGTCGAGCCGAGCCCGTCGCAGTGCGTCCCAGATCTCGTCGTCGGATGTGTTCGGCTGGGCGAGCACGAGATTCGCCCGGATGGTGTCGTGGAAGAGGTGGCCGTCCTGGGTGACGAGACCGACGGTTCGGTGGACCGATGCGGTCTGCAGTTTCCGAATGTCGACTCCGGCCAGCTGGATCGAGCCCTCGTCGACGTCGTAGAGGCGGGTCGCGAGACTCGCGATGGTCGACTTGCCGGCACCGGAACTGCCCACGAGAGCCACCATGCTGCCGGCCGGGACGTCTAGGTCGACATGGTGCAGGACCGTCGTGCCGGCCCGATTATCCAGTTGGGCAACCTCTTCCAGTGATGCCAGCGACACCTTGTCCGCCGCCGGATAGGCGAAGGACACGTCGTCGAATCGGACGGACACCGGCACGGGCCGCTCGCTCCCGGTACCGGGCACCGGGACCGCGTCGGGTGCGTCGGCGATGAGGGGTTGTAGGTCCAGGACCTCGAAGACGCGCTCGAAACTGACCAGGGCGCTCATGATCTCGACGCGTGCGTTCGCCAGGGCCGTGAGCGGCGCGTACATCCGGGTGAGCAACAGAGCCAGTGAGACGACCGCGCCCGCGGACAGATGATCCTGTACCGCAAGCCATCCGCCGAGCCCGTAGACCAGGGCGAGGGCCAGCGCCGACACCAGCATCAGCGTCGTCATGAAGTATGCCTGCAACATCGACCGTCGTACGCCGATGTCGCGCACCCGGTCGGCGCGGTCGGCGAACTCGCGCGACTCGAGATCGGGACGCCCGAACAGTTTCACCAGCGTGGCGCCGGGGGCGGAGAAGCGCTCGGTCATCTGTGTCGACATCCGGGCGTTGTGTTCGGCGGCCTCGCGGGAGAGTGCGGCCATGCGCCGGCCCATCCGTCGCGCCGGTATCACGAAGACCGGCAGCAGGATCAGCGCCAGCAACGTGATCTGCCAGCTGATCGCGATCATGACGCCCAGCGTCAGGGTGAGGGTGACGATGTTCGAGACGACGCCGGACAAGGTGTCGCTGAATGCGCGCTGGGCGCCGATGACGTCGTTGTTCAGCCGGCTCACCAGGGCCCCGGTGCGGGTGCGGGTGAAGAACGCGATCGGCATCCGCTGCACGTGGTCGAAGACAGCTCGCCGTAGGTCGAGAATGAGACCCTCCCCGATGTTCGCCGACAGCCACCGGACCCCGATTCCCGCGGCGGCCTCGGCGACGGCGATCAGCGCGATGGCGACCGCGAGTCCGACGATCATCATCTCCGAGCCGCTCTCGGTGATGAGGTTGACGACGCGACCCGCCAGCAGCGGGGTCACGACGGTCAGCACAGCGGTGAAGACCGACAGCAGGAGGAACCATCCGATCCGGCGTCGGTGCGGTCGGGCGAACCCACCGATACGGCGAAGTGTCACCCGGCGGTCGCCCCGTAATCGCTTGCTGCTGGGCTGGGTGGAGGACTTGTACATCATGTCCCAGGCCACGGACTGCATACTCATGCCGTCCACGGTAGAACTTAAACCCAACTTGAGGTCCAGCTTTTTCGCTGCCAGAGGAATCCCGAGTGCGAACATGCTGGGTCGCCCCGGCCGGCTGAGGTCCCGTCCGGCTCCCGACGTCGGCGTCTGTCCGCATGCTCTACGTTGGTATGCGAGGTCACACGACGATGGGGCCGACTCCGCAGACCGGCCCGCGCCGGCGGGTGAGGGCCGGTGGCGAAGGAGCGATGGACATGGCAGAACTCAAGCTCGGTTTCAAGGCATCGGCGGAGCAGTTCGATCCGCGCGAGCTGGTGGAGATCGCGGTCGCGGCTGAAGAGCACGGCATGGATTCGGTTGCGGTGAGCGATCACTTCCAGCCCTGGCGGCACAACGGCGGCCACGCCCCGTTCTCGCTGGCCTGGATGGCGGCGGTCGGCGAGCGCACCAAGCGCGTGCAGATCGGCACCTCGGTCATGACCCCGACCTTCCGCTACAACCCCGCGGTCATCGCGCAGGCCTTCGCCACGATGGGCTGCCTCTACCCCGGACGCATCATGCTCGGTGTCGGCACCGGCGAAGCGCTCAACGAGTACGCGACCGGTTTCCAGGGAGAGTGGCCGGAGTTCAAGGAACGCTTCGCGCGCCTGCGCGAGTCGATCAAACTCATGCGCGAACTGTGGACCGGCGAAGAGGTCAACTTCGACGGCGAGTACTACCACACGCAGGGCGCCTACATGTATGACATTCCCGAGCAACCGATCCCGGTCTACGTCGCCGCCGGCGGGCCGGTGGTCGCACGCTATGCGGGCCGTGCCGGCGACGGTTTCATCTGTACCTCGGGCAAGGGGCCCGAGCTCTACACCGAGAAGCTGCTGCCCGCGGTCGCCGAGGGTGCGGCCAAGGCCGAGCGCGATGTCGACACCATCGACAAGATGATCGAGATCAAGATCTCCTACGATCCCGATCCCGAACTGGCGCTGGAGAACACCCGGTTCTGGGCCCCGCTGTCGCTGACCCCGGAGCAGAAGCACAGCGTCAACAGCTCGACCGAGATGGAGCGGCTGGCCGACGAGCTCCCGATCGAACAGGTCGCCAAGCGGTGGATTGTCTCCTCCGACCCCGACGAGGCCGTCGAGAAGGTCAAGTTCTACACCGACGCCGGGCTCAACCACCTCGTCTTCCACGCCCCCGGCCACGACCAGCAGCGGTTCCTGGAGAACTTCGAACGCGACCTCGCCCCGCGCCTACGCAAGCTCGGCTGATCACGAAAACCCCTGCGCGACAGCGGCATCAAGCATCTCGAGCACTCTTCGGACGGGCGGCAGGTCGAGTCCGCTCTGCCGTACCCGGACCCGCACCTCGCGTGCGGGCGTCGGGTCGACGATGGGAACTGCCGTGACGCCGGGCGGCAGGTCGACGAGCGCGAGCCGGGGGACGACGGTGAGTCCGACCCCGGCCGCGACGAACCGTATCGCGGTCGGGTAGTCCTGGGTCTCGACACTGAAGTCGGGTACGAAACCGACCGACGTACATGCGTCGAGCACTGCCTGCCGGCAGGGTCCCCGCGCCACGTCGTTGTCGACCCACGGGACCTGGGACAGTTCGCGCAGGGTCACCGACTCCAGCGCCGCCCATGCTGAATCCACGGGTACGACAGCGGAATACGGGTCGGTGGTCAGCCGGCGTCCGACGAACCCGGCCACGTCCGCGGACGGGCGTTGACTGTCCTCGACATAGATCTCGATGTCGGGTGCCGCCGACGACGGGCCCATCAGCTCGATGAGGCGGAGATCCAGTCGCAGTCCGGGGAATTCGCGCGAGATGGTGGCGACGATCGGCGGGATCCAGGTGGCGCCCGCCGAGGCGAAGTAGTTGATGCGCAGCTGACCGAGCCGGCCGTCGCGCAGCTCCGAGATCAGACCGTCGATACGGGCGATCTGCTCGAAGACGGTGTCGGACTCGCGGGCCAGGATGGTGCCGGCCTCGGTGGGCGCGATGCCGCGACCGTCCCGCTCCACCAGCGACAACCCGGTCTCGCGCTGCAGGGTGGCGATGTGCTGGCTGACCGCTGACGGCGTGTATCCGAGCGAGGCCGCGGCTCCGCCGATGGACTGCTCGCCGATGACCGAGCGCAGAACCCGAAGGCGGTGGATGTCGACCATGGAGCGACGATACCGCGGCGACTGTGCAGCGGCGCTGAAATGTTCAGAACAAGTATTCACTTGTCCTGAAGTGCCGGATGAGTGAATCTGGAACACATGTCCTCGCGCCCGACACCGGCATCGGCTGGGTCCGCCACCGCATCCCTGCCGGCTCTGGCCGCCGTCGTCACCGTCGTGCTGTGGGCGTCGGCGTTCATCGGCATCCGCGCGCTCGGTGACACGTTCTCACCGGGTTCCATGGCGTTCCTGCGGTTGCTGGCGGCGGTGATCCCGCTGACGCTCATCGTGATGGTGGTACGTCTGCGCGCACGGACAACCGGGGCGCCGGCCCGTCCGCTGCTACCGCGCGGCCGTGCGCTCGCACTGGTGACGGCGTACGGGGTCGCCTGGTTCGCGGGTTACACCGTCCTGTTGAACTGGGCCGAATGCCACCTCGACGCCGGGACCGCGGCGCTGCTGGTGAACCTGGCGCCGATCCTCGTGGCCGTCGCCGCGGGACTGTTTCTCGGAGAGGGGTTTCCGCGTCACCTCGTGATCGGTATGACGATCGCCTTCGCCGGCGTGGTGCTGATCGCCGCCGGCGGGTCCGCCACCGCGGACGCGCACGCCGACTGGCTCGGCATCGTGCTCGGGGTCGGCGCGGCGGTTCTGTACGCGACCGGGGTGCTGATCCAGAAGTCGGCCCTACGTACCGTCGACGCGCTGACCGCGACCTGGCTGGGTGCGGTCGCCGGCCTCGTGGCCACCGCGCCCTTCGCCCCCGCCGCCGTCACCGAACTGTCCGGCGCCGAGCCGGGGGCGATCTGGGCGGTGATCTACCTCGGGGTCGGGCCGACCGCGATCGCGTTCTCCACGTGGGCCTATGCGCTGGCCCGCACCGACGCGAGTGCGATGGCGGCCACCACCCTCGTGGTCCCCGCGATCGTCATCGTCCTGTCGTGGGCGCTGCTCGACGAGTTGCCCACCGGTGTCGGCATCGTCGGCGGACTCCTCTGTCTCGGCGGGGTCGCCATCGCCCGGCGGTTGCTGCCGATGAGGCCGCGTACGGGCCGGTCGGCGCGTAGCCTGGACGTGTCGTCGCCGACGATGACGCACTCCGGTACACGACGCGTTCCCGGCACGACCGCAACCGAGGAGACACCGCCATGCGCAAGTTCGTCGCCGGCCTCGCCATTGGCGGATCGCTGACTTTCGCCACGGCGACAACGCTTCTGGCTGTCGACTCGGAGTCGCCCGCGGCGTCGCCCAGTGTGAACTGCGGACCGCTCGCCGGTTCCGGACCGATCCCCGGGTGTTCGTACCGCGTCGACGGGACCCGGTTGCAGATCAGTCTCTACAACAATGCGACGCGCAATCCGGCGGTGGAATGCACCCTCACACCCAGCGGCGCGGTCCATCCCACCGCCGCAACCACGATGGGGCCGGGGTCGCGTGGGGCCCTCACGGCGTCGGTGTATCCGAATGTGCCGAGGACCTTCGTCGTCCATTGCCTCGGCGGCGGTGCGGGCGCCGACCGCGTGAACCGGCAGACCACGATCGCCGCGCGCGCCGAGACGCCGGAGCCGGCGCGTACGACGCCTTCGGTCCGCCGCACGTCACCGGCGCCTGTCCCGTCGGCGCCTTCGACGTCATCCGAGCCGGAGGGCCCCGCCGAGATCACCACGACGCCTCCGACCACCGAGGACGCCGCACCGGGCAACGCCGTGACCACCACGACGACCACCACGACGGTTCCCGCCTCATCCTGATTCGCTACGGTTTTCGCATGGATCGTGACCGCATGGTGGATGTCGGAGTCGGGCTGGTGTCCCGGTTCGGGGCCAAGACGCTGAGTCTGACGTCGGTGGCCCGGCACGCCGGGGTGGCGCGGGCGACCGCCTACCGGATGTTCGGCGGCCGCGAAGCGCTGGTCACGGCCATCGTGGAACGCGAGGTGTCGCTGCTGCGGGTCAAGTTGATCGAGTGGTCGGCGACCGCGCCCGACGCCGCGGGCAAGATCCACGCGCAGGTGGTGAACGTGCTGCCCTACATCCGCAACCACGACGCGTTGCAGTACGTGCTGCGCAAGGAGCCGGAGGAAGTGGTCCGCGCGCTCGTCGCCACCAACGATTCGGCCGGGCCCACGCTCATCCATCAGATCGTGTCGGAGGCACTGCCCGATCTGGAACCCGAGATCGGGGACCAGCTGTTCCCCACCCCGCGGGGGGCCGCGGAGTTCCTCGTGCGCACCATCTACTCCCTCATGCTCATCCCCGACAGCTTCCTGAGTGACGAGCAGATCGCCGAACTGGTCGTGCGGGCGATCGTCCGAGACGACACCGAGAGCGGTGGCGCGCCGACGGGCGGCAACCGGCCGGGCCCGGTCCGATGACCGGCGAGCACGGATCCGACGAAACCGCGATCCCCGTCGTGGGGATGCTTCGGCCGCGCTGGGGAGACCCGGCGCGCACGGCCGAACTGCCCGGCGCAGCGGCTGCGCTGGCCGGGGACCGGAAAACCGACGCCGGCGTCGATCCGGACACCATCTCGCCGGCTCGGTCGGCGGTCGATGCTGCTGTCCGCGAAGAGATCTCGGCTGTCGTCGGCACCGACCACGTCTCCGACGCGGACGCGACACGGGTACAGCACACGCGCGGGTACTCCACCCCGGACATCCTGCGGTTGCGCGCGGGTGACGCCGACGACGCGCCCGACCTCGTCGTGTACCCGGGCGACCACGAGGAAGTGGTCGCGATCCTGCGGGTGTGTTCGAAGCGACGGATCGCGGTGGTGCCGTTCACCGGCGGGACGTCCGTGGTGGGTGGGTTGACACCCGACCGCGCCGGATTCGCCGGCGTGATCAGTCTCGACCTGCGCCGCCTCGACCGCGTGGTGGAGATCGATGAGATCTCCCGGACGGCGACCCTGCAGGCCGGTCTGCGCGGACCCGCGGCCGAGGCGCTCCTGCGCGAGAAGGGTTGGACCATCGGTCATTTCCCGCAGTCCTATGAGGGCGCCGGGATCGGTGGCTATGCCGCCACTCGCTCGGCCGGCCAGTCGTCGGCCGGATACGGGCGCTTCGACGAGATGGTCGAGGGCCTCGTGTTGGCGACTCCGCGCGGAACCGTCGAACTCGGTACCGCGCCGCGGTCGGCGGCCGGACCCGACCTGCGTCAGCTGGTCCTCGGGTCGGAGGGCGTGTTCGGTGTCATCACGAGCGTGCAGATCCGTATCCGGCCGGCCCCGACGACCCGCGTCTTCGACGCCTGGCGGTTCGCCTCGTTCGCCAAGGGCGCGACAGCTCTCCGTCGGCTGGCCCAGGACGGTCCCCTGCCGACGGTGCTCCGGCTGTCCGACGAGGTGGAGACGGCGTTGAATCTCGCTGATCCCGCCGGCGCCGGGAGCGAAGCGAGCGGGCCGGATGACGCCGGCGCCGGGAGCGGTGAGGGCGATGGTGATGGCGATGGCGGCGGGTGTCTGGTCGTCGCCGGGTACGAGGGTGCGGCCGACGAGGTGGCGCGGCGACGCGATGCGGCATCGTCGGTGTTGATCGACGCCGGTGGCGGGGCGCTGGGGGAGGGTCCCGGAGAGGCCTGGCGGACAGGACGTTTCGCGGGACCGTACCTTCGCGACCCGTTGCTCGATGCCGGGGTGTTGGTCGAGACGCTCGAGACCGTCGCGTTCTGGTCGCGGCTGCACGACGTGCGCGCCGCGGTGACGGCCGCGCTGACGGACTCGCTCACTGCCTCGGGTACGCCGCCGCTGATCATGTGCCACGTGAGTCACGTCTACGCGTCGGGTGCCTCGCTGTACTTCACGGTCGTCGCACCGTTCGCCGACGACCCGCTGGCGCAGTGGGGGGCGGCGAAAGTCGCGGCCAATTCCGCGATCCGGGCGTCCGGTGCCAGCATCACCCATCATCACGCGGTCGGGCGGGATCACCGTGACGCGTACCACGACGAGATCGGGCCCCTGGCCCTGGACGCGTTGCGGTCGGTCAAGGCGTCGCTCGATCCCGACGGTGTGTGCAATCCGGGTATTCTCCTCTGACGCCCGACTCCGGGACCGGGGTTGCCCGGTCCGTCCGCCACTATGCTGGGGCGCATGGCCACGGATAGAGTCCAGACCGCCGACGCCGACGGACCCGCGAGCGCGGATCAGATCGTCGCCGACCCCACGACCAGCATCTACATCGCCTCGGCCGAAGGCGAGACCGGTAAGTCCATCGTCGCGCTGGGGTTGCTGGCCCTGCTGTCGGCGACCGGCGGGCGGGTCGGAGTGTTCCGTCCGATCTCGCGGACGGCCGCGGAGGATCGTGATCCGATCCTCGATCTCCTCCTCGACTACGAATCCGCCGACCTCCCGTACGAGGACTGTCTCGGTGTCACCTACGAGGAGGTGCACAACGATCCCGAAGGTGCGGTCGCCGAGATCGTCGCGCGCTTCCACGCCATCCAGTCCCGCTGCGACCGCGTG
Organism: Gordonia sp. NPDC057258; assembly: GCF_042668985.1. Classification (NCBI taxonomy): domain Bacteria; kingdom Bacillati; phylum Actinomycetota; class Actinomycetes; order Mycobacteriales; family Gordoniaceae; genus Gordonia; species Gordonia sp. NPDC057258. Next base: position 22,867 of record NZ_JBHUXZ010000053.1, on the reverse strand, counting down.
GTCATCGTCGGTTCGGATTACACCGACGTCGGCACCCCGTCGGAGCTGAGCTACAACGCCCGGATCGCCGCGAATCTGTCGGCGCCGATGGTGTTGGCGATCAAGGCGATCGACCGGTCGCCGGAAGAGATGCACGGTCTGGCCGAGGGGTTGATCGCCGAGGTGACCGCTGCCCATGCCACCCCCGTCGCCCTGGTTGCCAACCGGTGCGACCCCGACCGCCTCGACGAGATCCGGGACCAGTTGCGCAGCACCGGGATTCCGGCGCTGTGCCTACCCGAGGAGCCGGTGCTCTTCGCCCCCACGATGGGGGAGCTCAAGGAGGCGCTCGGCGCGACGATGTACAGCGGTGACGAGGAATTGCTCGACCGCGAGGCGCTCCGGGTGATGGTCGGTGGCATGACCGTCGAGCACATCCTGGAGCGGCTCACCGACGGCACCGTGGTCATCACGCCCGCCGACCGGTCGGATGTTCTCCTGGCACTCGTGAACGCCAACACCGCACAGGGTTTCCCGCGTCTCGCCGGCATCATCCTCAACGGCGGACTCAAACCGCACCCGATGATCGAGGCGCTGGTGAGCGGGTTGAAGCCGACCCTGCCGATCATCAGCTGCCCGCAGGGCACCTACGACACCGCGCGTACCGCCGCTCACACGCGCGGCAAGGTGGGGGTGGGCTCGGTACACAAGATCGAGGCCGCACTGGCGATGATGGAGACCCATGTCGACCCCGAGAAGGTCATGCGCAACCTCAACGTGTCGACGCCGACCGTGGTGACGCCGCAGATGTTCGAGTACCGCCTGATCTCCCGTGCGCGCGCCGACCGAAAGCACATCGTGTTACCGGAGGGCGACGATGACCGGATCCTGCGGGCCGCCAACAGGCTTGCGCGGCGCAGCGTTGCCGACCTCACTCTGCTCGGTGATCCCGAAGCGGTGCGCGAGCGTTCCATCGAACTCGGACTCGACCTCTCCGACGTCACGGTCATCGACCCGGCCGAGTCGGAGTATCTCGACGAGTTCGCCCGGATCTACACCGAGCTGCGCAAGCACAAGGGTATGGATCTGGAACGGGCCCAGGAGAAGATGCGTGACGTGTCGTATTTCGGCACGATGATGGTGCACACCGGGCGCGCCGACGGGATGGTGTCGGGGGCGTCGCACACCACGGCCCACACGATCCGGCCGGCCTTCGAGATCATCAAGACCAAACCGGGTGTGTCCACCGTGTCGAGCGTGTTCTTCATGTGCCTGGCCGACAAGGTGCTCGCGTACGGCGACTGCGCCATCGTCCCGGATCCGTCCGACGAACAGCTCGCCGACATTGCCATCTCCTCGGCGCAGACGTCCGCGGCCTTCGGTATCGATCCCCGGGTCGCGATGCTGTCGTACTCGACCGGGACGTCCGGATCGGGCGCCGACGTCGAGAAGGTCAAGACCGCAACCGAACTCGTGCGCGAGCGGCAACCCGATCTGCTGGTCGAGGGGCCGATCCAGTACGACGCCGCGGTGGAACCCTCGGTGGCGAAGACCAAGATGCCCGACTCGCCGGTGGCCGGCCGTGCGACCGTGCTGATCTTTCCCGACCTCAACACGGGCAACAACACGTACAAGGCGGTGCAGCGGAGCGCGGGGGCGGTCGCGATCGGCCCGGTGCTGCAGGGCTTGAACAAGCCGATCAACGACCTGAGCCGCGGCGCCCTCGTCTCGGACATCGTGAACACGGTCGCCATCACCGCGATCCAGGCCCAGCAGGAGGGCGTGGACCCACTCGCCGAGAACGCCGCCTCCGCCGAGGCCGAGGGTCCCCGATGAGCGGGGCGTCGGGTGCGGTGCTGGTGCTCAACGCCGGCTCGTCGTCGCTGAAATACCAACTGGTGCAACCGGCGGACGGCACGGTGATCGCGGAGGGCATCGCGGAGCGGATCGGCGACTCCGGTTCGTCGATGACACACGAACAGAACGGCGAGACCGTCACCGAGACACTGGAACTCGACGATCACCTCGCCGCGGTCCGACGCGCGGAACGCTTCTTCGCCGACAACGGAACCGATCTGGCCGACGCGGGACTGAGCGCGGTCGGACATCGGGTGGTGCACGGTGGCCGGTCGTTCTACGAGCCGACGGTGGTGACCCCCGAGGTGATCTCGGAGATCGAGCGGATCTCCCCGCTGGCGCCGCTGCACAATCCGGCCAACCTGGTCGGCATCCTGGCGGCCCGGGAGTTGCTCCCCGACGTCCCCTCGGTGGCCGTGTTCGACACCGCGTTCTTCCACGGTCTCCCCGACGCGTCGGCGACATACGCGATCGACCGTGCGGTCGCGGACGAACATGCGATCCGCCGCTACGGTTTTCACGGCACCAGCCACGAGTATGTCTCCGGTCGGGTGGCCGAGTTCCTCGACCGCGACCCGGCGTCGCTGAACCAGATCGTGCTGCACCTGGGCAACGGCGCGTCGGCGTCGGCCATCGCGGGCGGGCAGCCGATCGACACGTCGATGGGTATGACCCCGCTCGAGGGACTGGTGATGGGAACCCGCAGCGGTGACCTCGACCCCGGGCTGGTCCTGCATCTGAACCGGGTGGCGAACCTGTCCGTCGACGAGATCGACACGCTGCTCAACAAGCGTTCGGGACTTCGAGGTCTGTGCGGCGAGAACGACTTCCGCGCCATCACCGAGCTGATGGACAACGGTGACGACGCCGCCCGACGCGCCTTCGACGTCTACATCCACCGCCTGCGCCGTTATATCGGTGCCTACGCCTTCGCCCTCGGACGTGTCGATGCCATCACCTTCACGGCCGGTGTGGGGGAGAACTCCGCGGTCGTCCGCGCCCGTGCGCTGGCGGGGTTGGAAGGGTTCGGGATCATCGTCGATGACGAGCGAAACGCTCAGCGTGGCAAGGAGGCTCGACGCATCTCGGCCGACGACAGCGCGGTGGACGTGCTCGTCGTTCCGACCAATGAGGAGTTGGCCATCGCACGGCAGTCGGCGGCGGTGGTCGGGTTTGAGGTCCGTGCGTCCCGCTGAAGGTTGTGCTGACGGCGCGGGCCGCTGAGCGAGCTCACGAAGGACGCACCGGTTTGGAGTGGGTGGTGGCTGTTGTGCCGGCCGGTAGGTGGGGCCCAGCCTGTTGGCGCGTTGGCATCGTCCCGACCGCGTACTCGGAGGTCGACATTCCGGCTCCGAAGAAGGGTCGGCACCGCGGATTGTTAGGCAGGATGGCTGCGTTGGGAGGCAACCGGATAAGTGACAAGACGCAGCATAGTTCGAGTTGCGGTTGCCCTTATCACGCGCCACCGACAAGATGAGCTCTGCGGATGGTCAACGAAAACCATTGCACGCCAGCGGCATAGCCGTTACACTCGATCATGTATTCGTGCAAACGTCTCCGGGGGGTGACAGTGTCTGACGAACTAATAACGCCGCGACCGCGCGCCGTCGAGTTGGTGGCCGATCTGCACGCGACCCTCGACAAACTGCAGACCGTCGACTTGTCCCCGTGCACCGACGAAGAACTGATGGAGGTCGCCGCCGCTACCGAACGGGCCATCGCTCGAACCACTTACGCCGGCGACCGGCAAGTCGCCGAAATCGAGGCTCGTGATCTGCCCCGCAAGACCGGCTGCCGAACACTTATGCAGTTCATGACCCATCGACTGCGGATCTCCAACCCGATGCGTCGACGCAAGCAGCTGAACGCCACCGCCGCGCTGACTTGCCTCAACGGCGACCGTCTCGAACCTGAACACCCGACGCTGGCAGAAGCTTTCGCCAAAGGTTCCGTGGGGACCGGGCACGTCCAGGCCGCCATCGATGTCCTCGACCAGATCCCGCACGCTGTCGAACACGACGTGAAAGTCGCCGCCGAGCGGCAGATGGCCGAGATCGCCGAAGCCCACACGCCCGCCGAGATCACCCAGCTCGGCTCGCGACTGCTCGCCCACCTCGATCCCGACGGCACCCTGTCCGACGACACCGAGCAGAAACGACGCCGCGGCCTGTGGATCGGACGCCAACGGGCCGATGGCACCGCCAAGATCTCGGGCACCCTCACACCCGAACTCCACGCCCGCCTGACGATGATGTTCGCGGTCTGGGGCAAACCCGGACTCAACAACCCCGACGACCCCGCCTCACCGTCCGGACCGGCCGGCACCGCCGACCCCGACGCCCTGGCCTCGGCAGCCGACCGCGACGGTCGCACCCTCGCCCAGACCAATCACGACGCGCTCGACGCCGCACTGGCCGCCGGATTCGCCGACGGCGCACTCGGGACGTCGCATCGCGGCCTGCCCGTCCAATTGATCATCAAAGCCGACCTCTCCGACCTGCTCCGCGAAGCCGGGCTCGCCACCACCGCGACCGGCACCCTGCTACCCATCCCCGACCTGATTGCGATGGCCGGCGACATCCAGCCGTGGTTGGCGATCTTCAAAGACGCCACCACCGTTCCGCTGTACTTCGGGCGGGGCAAACGGCTCGCCACCCGCGAACAACGCCTCGTTTCGTTTGCTCGCCCTGACGGTGAAGTGTGCTCGGCTCCCGGCTGCGATCAGCCCGCCACCCACGTCGACATGCATCACGCCCAGAAGGATTGGGCCAAGGGCGGTCTCACCGACATCGACGACCTCGCCCCGGCCTGCCCGCGACACAACCGGATGGTCGGCGACAATCCCGGCCAGTACACCACGCACATCGAGCGCTCGGGACCTGATGAAGGCCGCTGCGTCTGGCGATTGAACGCTGAACCCGGCGCCCCACCCAATCCCGGTCGCCTGAACCGCCGACCCGACATACCGCGGCGGTTCACGACACACCTGAACACCGTGCGCGACGAGATCCACGGACCACCACCGCGGCCCGGCGGTCAGACGCGCCCGACCCTTCGTGACGCGCCCTCCGCAAGCTCCGGGCGCTCCTCAGGGAACCGGGCTGACGCGCCTTCCGCAAGCTCCGCAGGGAGCAGGGGGCCCGGCGATCAAGCGCGCCGCTCATGGCTGAAAACCAGCCACGTCATCGACGTCCGACCGCCACTGCGCGTGCGTCGCACCCGTCCATCACCGGTCGAGGCCCACCTCGCGGAGCTCCTCGGCGACGACCCGCTCGTGCGCAACGCAACAGGGACGTTCTTCGGACAGCCCTAGAACAACGTATTCGGCCGGACGTAGTTGGCGAGGTCGACGAGCATGAACCGGTGGTCCCGGTTGGTGCGGGTCAGGCGGGCCAGTTGGCGCAGCGAACGTTCGGTGCCGGTGCGAATGCCGTACTCGGTGAACGGGAAACCGAGCAGCGTCGAGGGTTCGTTGTCCTGTTTGGCGTCGTCGGGATTGTCGTGGATCCAGCCCAGCGCGGTGCCCAGCACGATGAGCAGCATCCGGGCCTTGCGCGGTTCGGTGTCCGGGATCTGCTCGAGACGCCGTGCGGCCTCGACGATCTGCTCGCGGGTCACCTGCGAGGTGGGTCGGCCGTGCACGAGCGCGATGATCGCCGTCGCGCGCGCGGTGTTGAAGTGGCGGCTCGTGGCCGGGACCTCGTCGAGCGGTTGGATCGCGGCGTCGATGTCACCGGCCGCCACGGCGAGCCGGGCCAGACCGAACGCGGCGGTCACGATGCTGTGATCGGTCAGCCACAGATCGTGATAGTGATGTTGCGCAACGTCATACAGTTTGGCGATCTTCTCGGCAGACTTCGCCGGGCCCTTCTCGTCGGCCAGCCAACGGCCGATGAGTTCGGCCGTACCGGCGACGGCGAGCTTGGGCGCGACCTCGCCCGGCATCGCACCGAGGACCTCGTCGAAGCGTTCATAGGCCAGTTCGGGTTCGTCGTTCATCAACGCGCAGATGCCCATGTACCACTCGACCCGCCACGAATCACCGTGGTGGGCACGGACTTCCTGCAGAAGGGCGAGTGCGGTGTCGACGTCGTCGAGCTGCAGATGCGCGCGGGCCTCGGCGAGATCGATCTCCCGCGACGGGTGGGCGTTCTTGACCGGCCGGCCGCCGAAGAGCGAGGCGAAACCCTCTGCCCGGGCGGTGTTGATGGAATCCAGGGTCTGTCGCGGGTCCGACAGCGCCGCCGAGGTGAGCAGACTCGCCGCCGGGTCGAGTGGGTTGACCAGCGGAACGGGCAGGGCGTTGGCGATATCCACCGGATCGTAGAACGCCGCCTGATCGGGGTCGAAGAAGCCGTCGACCGGCGCGAGCATCAGGTCGGTGCCGAACGTCGAGCGCTGCGGCGTGAAGACCGTGGACAGCGCGGGCCGCGGGACCCCCGTGTGCACGGCGACCGTCTCGCGCAACACGTTCAGCACCTGGGTGCTCATCTCCTCCGCGGAGACAAACCGATCGGCCGGGTCGGGGGCGGTGGCGCGTTGCAGGAGGCGGTAGTACGACGGATTGTTGCGGAAGACAGGCGTTTTTGACGCGGCGGGCAGACCGTCGACGTAGCGTCCGTTCCGCATCTCCATCGGCACGGTCAGGACCGCGAGAGTGCGCCCGATGCTGTAGATGTCGGTCGCGATCTGCGGTCCGGTCTTCACGATCTCCGGTGCCTGGAACCCGGGCGTGCCGTAGAGGTGCCCGTAGCCGTTGATCGGCGAGACGGCGCCGAGGTCGATCAGCTTCACCTCGTCACTGCCGACCATGATGTTCTCGGGTTTGACGTCGTTGTAGACCAGGCCGACCGAGTGCAGATAGCCCACGGCGAGAAGCACTTCCAGGATGTAGGCCAGGCCCTGCTCCACCGACAGCAGGGAGTTGTCCGGATCGCCCGCGGTGATCTGCTTGAGCGTCTGGCCGCCGATGTACTCCATCACGATGTAGCCGAAGCGGTCATCGTCGTCGACGTGCTCGACGAAGTTGTAGATCTTGACGATCCCGGGATGGTTGACCGAGGCCAGGAACTGCCGTTCCGCGACCGCGACGCGCTGCGCCTCCGAATCCGAGGAATTCAGCAGGCCTTTGAGGACGACGGGCCGGTCGCTCACGTTGCGGTCGATGGCCAGGTAGATCCAACCGAGGCCGCCGTGGGCGATGGCGCCGGCGATCTCGTACTGGTCGGCGACCAATGTTCCGGGAGCCAGTCCCGGGACGAAGGAGTACCGGGCGCCGCAGTTGCCGCAGTCGCCGGTCGGGGGACCGGCGCCCTCGCCCTCGGCTCGACCGACGGGTTTGCCGCAGCGCCAGCAGAACCGCTTGCTGTCGGCGATCACGGGGTCGTCGATGACGGCGTCCGCGGGTTCGATGTCGGTGATCTTCGGCGTCTCGACCAGGCCGCTGCCGAGCCGTCGCTCGTGCACCGGCGGCCGACGCCGCGGAACCAGACGCCGGCCGAGCGGACCGGAGTCGGGTTCCGGGTGGGGCACGGCCGGACGCTGCCGCTCGACGCGGTCGGTCCGGTCGTCGGGGTCGACCCCGACGGTGAACACCGGTGCGACGGCCTGGGTTCCGACATCCGGGTCGGTGCGTCGGCCGGGCCGGGGGTCGGTGGTGTCGGCCATGTCGTCGGGGCCCTCGGTCAGCGCCGCCAGGTCGGCCCGCTGGGTGCCGACGTCGACCACCTTCGCGGTCGTCTCGGCGTCCTCACCACCGGGACGGCCACCGCCCGGGCCGGGACCGTCGGGGTCGGCGTCGTCGTCGCCGAGCAGGGCGTCGAGCGAGACCCGCTGGGTGCCGAGGTCATCGCTCCGGTCGCCGTGGGTGACGTCGTCTGTGTCGTGATCGTTCCGGGCTGCGTCGTCCATGGGCATCAGTCCCGGTAATACGGCTGGGGAGCGCCGTACCCACTGTCGAGGATGGACAGCCACCGGTCCCGGATCTCCTGCCAGCGGCCGGTCACCCGGATGCGCTCGAGCACGCCGTTGACGAACCGGATCATGTCGTCCTGGCCCTTGGGAATCCCGACGCCGTAGAACTCCTCGCCGAGGCTGGGGCCGACGACCCGCAACCACGGATCCTGCGCGGCGAGCCCGGCGAGGATCGCGTCGTCGGTGGTCGCCGCGTCGATCTGACCCTGCTGCATCAGGACCAGACAATCGGCCCAGGTCGTCGTGCTGACGATCTTGGCTCGGGGCTGGATGGCCTGGATGCGACCGATCGAGGTGGTCCCGCGCGCGGCGCAGACCCGCTTGTCGGCGAGCTGCGCCGGACCGGTCACGTTCGAGTTCCGGAACGACAGGATGCGCTGGGACGCGACGTAATAGGGAGCCGAGAAACTGATGTCGCGCAACCGGTCGCAGGTGATGCTCATCGTCTTGATCACCAGATCGACCGTCATGTCCCGCAGGGCGTCGATCCGCTGCGCCGAGCTCAACACCTGGAACTCGACGCGGCGGTCGTCGCCGAAGATGGCGCCGGCGATCTCGTGCGCGATGTCGACGTCGAAGCCCTGGATGTCGCCGGTGATCGGGTCGCGGAAGCTGAACAGGTTGGACCCGATGTCGAGCCCGACGATGAGCCGACCCCGCTCGAGAATGCCGGCCATCGTCGAATTGATCGGCATCTGAGCAGGGGGCGGCATCTGGGCGGGCGGCCGCAGGGTCAGGGTCGCGTTGCAGGCCTCGGAACTCGGCGGCGGTTCGACGGGCACGTCGACCTGGACGCCGGGCAGCATCGGTTGCCCGGCGGTCGCCGTCGGCGGGGGAGATTCGGGTGCGGGGAAACGCACGCACCCGGTGGCGACGAGCCCGGTGAGCGCGAGCAGGACCACGACGGTCAGCAGGCGGCGAGGCGAGGGGACGGTCGTCATCGGTACTCCCGGATGCGCGGGATGAGACCGCCCACGACCGCGACGCCGGCGAAGACGGTGAGCAGCAGGATGCCGGTGCCGGTGAACCCGAGGACCCGTTGCGCGGTGTTGATGTCGTCCCGGAAGGAGTTCCGCGCAGTCGTGATCGCATCGACCAGCGCGGTGTCCACCGCGGTGTAGGCGCGCGCCGAACTGTCCGGTCCGTCGCCGACGGTGTGCAGGCGCGCGAGACCGAAGTTGCCGGTCTGGATGTAGCGGCGGACCGCGGCGTCGGTGCGGCGCCACTCGGTCAGCGCCGCCGTGACCGTGTCCAGTTGTTCGCCGGTGACCGCGCTGTCGCCGTCTTCGGTGCCCTCGCGGACGTCGTCGACGATGTTGCCGATCTCGCTGGTCGCCGCGGAGAAGCTGCGCTCGAGACCGCCCTGATCACCGCGGCGGATGAGCGAGAGCGTCTCGGCCGACCGCGCCTGCTGGGTGAGGATCCGGGCGGCGGTCAGGTCGCGGAGCGGGTCGGCGCCCTCGGTGCGGGCATCGCTGGTGGCGGCCACCGACATCAGACCGGAGGCGAGCAACCACAGGGTCCCGACGCTGAGGGCGAAGATGGCCGCCACGATGCCGATGTTGAACCGCCGCCGGGTCCGCCGCGCCAGGTAGCGCGACGTCAGGACAAGCGCGGCGAGCAGGAACAGGAGCGGCGCATACACGGTCCAGGGTGGACGGGTGAGGGTCTGCTGGGGGTCGGCGATGGCCATCGATCGCCGTTCGTAGAGGCGCTGGGCGGCCGGGAGGATCTGGTCCTGCATCATCGACGACGCCTGGCCGAGATACGCCGATCCCACCGGGTTGCCGAGCCGGTTGTTCGTCCGCGCCGTCTCGATGAGTCCGCTGTAGACCGGGATCGAGGTGGACAGGGTCTCGAGATCGGCGCTGACCGCCTGCTCGGCCCGGTCCGACACCATGCCGGAACCGGGTTCGCTGGAGGTACCGGTGGCCAGGATCAGCGACGACGACGCCGTCGCCAGCGCGTCGGAGTAGCGCTGCCGCAGATCGGGGGTCTCCAGTCCGCCGGAGATGAACGCCGCGTTCGCCGACGCATCGGCGATCGACAGCGAGCTGTAAAGAACCTGCGCGGCCTCGGCGAGCGGTTCGGTCCGATCGATGAGGCGCTGCAGGGTCTGGGTGCGGTCTTCCAGGACCGTCGATGCGTACAGGCCGGTGCTCAGACAGCCGAGCGCCAGGATTCCGCAGATGATGATCAGCTTGCCCGGGGTCGTGACGGCGAAGTGGCGCAGGGTCTGGAACGGGGACTGGGCGCGTTCCCGGGCGGTGGCGACGAGTTCGCGTCGGTCGGCGAGCACCTGGCGGATCGGGGGCGAGGCCTGCGCCGGACGGATCGTGCGACCGCCACGCGTCAGCGCCGTCCGCACGGAGGACGCGTCGCCGGTCACCTACCTGATCCCTTCTCGAACGCTGGATCGTCTCCGGTGCGGTCCTACGGTCACCGGTTCCCCGTTCCGGATTCGCGTGACCGGGCGATCAACGTCAGGGGTTGTGTCATCTGGGTCATCGTTCACCGGGTCGTGCGTGTTTCACCCTATGTCATCGTGCCGGGTTCCTCCCGAGTCGACCGGCGCCGCGCCGCCGACCTCGGCGGTTCGCGCGTGCCGGGTGCTCGCCGACGGCACCTCGTGGTTCCGAGCCGCGATGAGAGGGCTTCGCGGTCTCCCTGGCAGGTGTTGCGCATCTCACTTACGGTGGAGGCACCCGGTCGGGGCGACCGGGTTGCGAGGAGGCGTGGTGCGCGGCGACGGCGACGGCTGGGTGATCGATCCCGATGGTTCTCGATATTGGGGTATCCACGGTGCGGCAGGTCTGCTGCTGCGGGCACCGCTGCCGGACGGATCGACCGGGGTGCTTCTCCAACACCGCGCCGCGTGGTCGCATCAGGGCGGCACGTGGGCGCTGCCCGGCGGGGCCCGCGACTCGCACGAGGGTGCCATCGACACCGCGATCCGCGAGGCCGAGGAAGAAGCCGGGATCACCGCCGACGATCTGCGCGTCGTCGCAGCGGTCGTCACCCTCGAGGCGCCCGGCGGATGGACCTACACGACGGTCATCGCCGAGACGGACTCGCCGGTCCGCACGGTCGCCAACTTCGAATCCACGGAACTGCGATGGGTCGACGAGAAGCGCGTCGATCAACTCCCGCTGCATCCCGCGTTCGGACTCGCGTGGCCCGTTCTCCGCGAGCGGATCGCGATGTTGGATCCCCAGAGCTGAGCCCTCACACCCCGGCGCGGTCGGACTCCAGCAGTCGGTTCGCCCCGGCGACCAGCGCGTGGACGTTCGCCTCGTCGCTGCTCGCGCCCTCACCGACGGCCCAGGCCTGCCGGCCGTCGTGCTCGCACAGCAGGAACGTCGTGACCAGGCCGTCGACGACCCGCTGGTGCAGCCGGACGATCTGAACCGGGGCGCCGACGTCGTACAGGATCGAAGTCATCGCACCGACGGGGCCGGCGGCGACGGCGCTGCGGGACATGATGCGGTCGGCGATCGCGAGCGTCGCGCGGCACTCGACCAGGTCGCCCGAGCACGGGACGGCGGAGAAGGAGCCCAGCCGGATCGTGCCGCCACGGGAGTACTCGTCGGTGAATTCCTGCCAGGTCATCCCGGCGGCCTCCTCGTGCATCCCAGGGGGAAGCGGGCGGCCGAAACGTGCGGCGAAGTGGTCGCCGTCGTGCCGGTCGTCGCGCTCGGTCCACGAACAGGATCGACGAGGTAGATGAAGAGGGTGCATCTCGAAAACCGATTTCGGTCGAAGAACGGATGACCGACTGGAGAGCGCAACCGACCCGCAGCGGGGGGTCGGTCAGATTCAGACCCCGCTGCGGCGGGTTACGAGAACGCTCGTGATGCACAACATGATCGGTCCACCATAGACCCGCGACACCGACCGGGCAAACGTGTTTCCGCCAGGGGAACCGCTAGAGCATCCCGGCGAGGTCGGTGGCTGCGGCGGCCGGGTCGTCGGCCGCGGTGATGGCCCGCACGACGACGATGCGCCGCGCCCCGAGCGCGGTGACCGCCCCGACGCGGCCGGCGTCGATTCCGCCTATGGCGAACCACGGCTTGGCTGATTGTGTTGCGGCAGTGGAGGACACGAGGTCGAGGCCGGCGGCGGCGCGGCCCGGTTTGGTGGGGGTGGTCCAGCACGGACCGACGCAGAAGTAGTCGACGTCGTCGTCGGCGATCGCGGCGGCAGCCTGCTCGGGGTCGTGGGTCGAGGCGCCGATGAGGACGTCCGGTCCGACGATCCGGCGGGCCGCCGACGGCGACAGGTCGCCCTGTCCGACGTGCAGGACATCGGCCCCGGAGAGCGCCGCTATGTCGGCGCGGTCGTTGACCGCCAGCAGGGCGCCGTGCGCGTCGGCGACCGTCCGCATGCCCGCGAGGATCTCGAGTTCCTCTCCCGCCTCCAGGGTCCCGAATTCGCGCTCACCCGGCGAGTTCTTATCGCGCAGCTGCACGATGTCGACGCCGCCCGCGAGCGCCGCGTCGACGAAGTCGAGCAGGTCACCGCGTTCGCGCCGGGCGTCGGTGCACAGGTACAGGCGGGCCGTGGAGAGCCGCCGGCGACGGTCCGTCGCGGAGCCGGGGTCCGTCGACGCGGAGCTGGTGCGGTTCGGGGTCGTCACGCCGACCAGGCTAACCGGACCCCCGACGCCCCGGCGTAGGGTGGATCGCACGAACACACGGGAGTCCGGATCGGCCGGGCTGAGAGTGCGGACAGATTCCGCTGACCGTCGAACCTGATCCGGGTCATTCCGGCGAAGGAAGGTGATTCCCAACGTGGATTCCCCACCGCAGCGCCCTGCCCACCGCGCCCTGACGGTCGTCGGGGGCGGTGTCATCGGGTTGACATGTGCGCTCACCGCGGCCGACGCCGGATGGCGGGTCCGGGTACTCGACGCCGGCACCGACGAGCGCGCGTCCTGGGTCGCCGGCGGCATGCTCGGTTCACTCGGCGAGGGTCATCCCGGCGAGGACGCGTCCCTGGCCCTCTCGGTCGAATCGGTCCGGCTGTGGCCGGTGCTCGTGAAGCGGCTCGACGACCCGGGTGTCGTCACCGCCACCGATTCGCTGTTCGTCGCGGCGTCGGCCACCGACATCGAGTACCTGCGGCATCTCGCCGACTTCGTCTGGGCCGGGCAGCCCGCCACCGATGCCGCGCTGCAGTCGGTGACCGGCCGCGACATCCGGACCCTGGAACCGTCGCTGAGCTCTCGACTGGTCGGTGGCTACCGCGCGGTCGGCGAGTGGTCCGTCGACAACCGGCGGCTGCTCGAGGCGTTGCGTGCCGCCGCGACGTCGGCGGGTGCCGAGTTGGTCTCCGCGCGCGTCGAATCCCTGACCGACCTCGACGACCTCGGTTCCGACACCCAGATCCTGCTCGCCGCCGGGCTCGGCACCGCCGCTCTCTGGCCGGGCGTCGACCTGCATCCGGCGAAGGGGGAGATCCTGCGCCTGCGCCGCACGCGCTGGTCGGTGCCGCCACCCGGTCACGTCGTCCGGGCACGCCTCCACGGGCGGGCCGTGTACCTGGTGCCGCGCGAGGACGGAGTCGTCGTCGGCGCCACCCAGTACGAGGCCGAGGGGACGGCCGACCGCGCGCCGCAGGCCGGTGGGGTCGCGGATCTGCTCGCCGACGCGATCCAGGTCTTCCCCGGGCTGCGGACCTACGAACTGACCGAAGCGGGGGCCGGTCTGCGGCCGTGCACCGCGGACGGATTGCCGATCGTCACCCGTGTGGACACACGAACGGTCGTGGCGACCGGGCACGGGCGCAACGGGATCGTCCTCGCCCCGGGCACCGCCGCCCGCGTGCTGTCGATCCTGGAAGGAGCAGAGGAATGAGTATCACCGCCACTATCACCGTCAACGGCAAGAGCGTCGATGTCGGCGCCGACACGTCGGTGCGCGACGTCGTCACCGGGCTGGGGTTGCCGGACCGGGGGATCGCGGTCGCGGTGGACGGCGCGGTCGTCCCGCGCGGCCGCTGGGACCGGCACACGATGACCGACGGCGCCGTCGTCGAGATCGTCACGGCGGTGCAGGGTGGCTGACCTCACCGATCTGAAGCCCGACGACTCGCGGACGGGGCAGAAGCCCCACGGCGGCGCGATCCCGGACGCGGACCATCTGCGCATCGCCGGTCGCGACTTCTCGTCGCGACTCATCACCGGTACCGGCGGCGCGTCGAATCTCGCGACCCTGGAACGCGCCCTGGTCGCGTCGGGCACCGAGCTGACCACCGTCGCGGTTCGGCGCGTCGACGCGGCCTCCGGCACCGGGGTCTTCGATCTGCTGCGCCGGCTCGACATCGCCGTCCTGCCCAACACCGCGGGCTGTCACACCACCGCCGAGGCGGTCCTGACCGCGCAACTGGCGCGGGAGGCGTTCGAGACCGACTGGGTGAAGCTCGAGGTGGTCGCCGACGAACGCACCCTGATGCCCGACGCCATCGAACTCGTCGACGCCGCGGCCGCGCTGGTCGCCGACGGTTTCGTCGTGTTGGCCTACACCAACGACGATCCGGTCCTGGCCGCGCGCCTCGCCGATCTCGGGGTGGCGGCGGTGATGCCCCTCGGGTCGCCCATCGGGACCGGACTCGGAATCCTCAACCCGCACAACATCGAGATGATCGTCGACGACTGCCGCACCCGCTTCGACGACCCGCTGCCGGTCATTCTCGACGCGGGCATCGGGACGGCGAGCGACGCGGCTCTGGCGATGGAACTCGGTTGCGACGGCGTGCTTCTGGCGACGGCGGTGACCCGGGCGGAGAACCCCGAACTGATGGCGACGGCGATGCGGCACGCGGTGGCCGGGGGCCGACTGGCTGCGCGCGCGGGCCGGATCCCCAAGCGCTTCTGGGCGCACGCGTCCTCGCCCGGGCGCGACGAGGACTGACGCGCGGTCCCGCGACAGGCCATCCGAACGACAGACCGGGCCGCTCCGGGTTCGGCGGCTATGGTCGAGGCGTGTTGCAGGTAGCGAATCTGACGAAGGACTTCGGCGGTCAACGCGCGGTCGACGACCTCACCTTCGAGGTGGGGCCGGGACGGGTCACCGGTTTCCTGGGGCCCAACGGTGCGGGCAAGTCGACGACCATGCGGATGATGCTCGGACTCGACCGCCCGACATCGGGCACGGCGACGATCAACGGGCAGCGCTACCGGGACCTCGAGCATCCGCTGCGGCAGGTCGGTGCGCTGCTCGACGCCCGGTGGGTGCATCCCAATCGCAGTGCGCGGTCACACCTGCGATGGCTCGCGGCGAGCAACCGCATCCCGGCCGCCCGCGTCGACGAGGTGCTCGAGACGGTCGGGCTCACGTCGGTGGCCAAGAAGCGCGCCGGCGGCTTCTCGCTCGGTATGTCGCAGCGGCTCGGGCTGGCGGGTGCACTGATCGGCGACCCGCACACGCTGCTGTTCGACGAGCCGGTCAACGGCCTCGACCCGGAGGGCATCGTGTGGATCCGCGGGTTCATGCGCAAGCTCGCCGCGGAAGGGCGGACGGTACTGGTGTCGAGCCATCTGCTCACCGAGATGTCGCTCACCGCAGACCATCTCGTCGTCATCGGGCGGGGACGGCTGATCGCCGACTGTTCGGTGGCGGAGTTCACCGGGCGGGCCCGGCAGTCGGTGCGGGTGCGCGGCCCGCAGCTCGAACAGTTGCACGCCGCGCTCGCGGCGGCGGGGCTGAATCCCGCGCCGGGCGACCCGGATGCCCACGGGCGCCCGGTGATGCGCGTGCCGGACACCACGACCGATCGGGTCGGCGACCTCGCCGCCGCCGCGGGCATCACCCTGCACGAACTCGCCGCCGAGTCGGCGTCACTGGAAGAGGTCTTCATGTCGATGACGGCGCACGCCGTCGACTACACCGCCGTCGACAACCGCGCCGTCCACGACCCCGACGCCCACAACCGGGCCGTCGGGAACCAGGGGGGAGTGAACCGGTGATCGCCGCGATCAACGCCGAACGGATCAAACTCGCCAGCACCCGGTCGCCGTACTGGTGCCTCGGCGTCGTCGTGGTGCTGGGCCTGGGCTTCGCGGTGCTGCTCGGCGCCATCGCCGGCGGTTCCTACGGCAGTCCCGGCGAGACCGACACCCTGACCGACGACTTCCTGCTCGGCGTCAACCAGTTCGGGGTCGCGGTGCTCGCGATCATGGCGATCCTGGGCGTCACCACCGAATATCGCTTCGGCACGATCCGACCGACGTTCGCGGCGATCCCGCGTCGGCCACAGGTCCTCCTCGCGAAAGCGGTCGTGTTCGGCGGACTCTCGTTCGCGGTGGTGGCCATCGTGTCCGTCGTCGCGGTCGTGGCGGCGCAGGTGCTCGCCGGCGTCGGGGTCTCGCTGACCGGACCCGAGACCGTCCGGCATCTCTGGGGCACGCCGGTTTTCGCGATGCTGTGCGCGCTGATCGGCCTCGCGGTGGGTGCGCTGGTGCGGCATTCGGCGGGTGCGGTGGCGATCGTGCTCGTCTGGATGCTGGCCCTCGAGCGCATCGTGTCGGTGCTGCCGCGCGTGGGTGAGCACATCGTGTCGTTCCTGCCGTTCCTGAACGGGTGGAACTTCCTCGCCGGCGGGAGCGACACCTTCCACTGGAACGCCTACGGTTCGCTGGCCTACTTCGCCGGCTTCACGATCGTGTTGCTGGCGGCGGCCGTGGCCGTGACCAATGCCCGGGATGCGTAGTTCGCGGATTTTCTTCCGCCGATGTCAAATCCGGGATTAGCCCCGTGTCGACAGGGCCATCCGGTCGGACCACATTGGTGCTTCCGGGCGGCCCATTGTAGGGCCCGGCAGACTAAAATTCGCGGTTATGTCCACGAATTGGCCGCTTGTCGAGCGCGATCGGGAGTTCCGCACGATCCAGGCGGCGCTCAGGGGCGAGACGACCGGCTGTGGGGTGGTCCTGACCGGTGATTCCGGCGTGGGCAAGACGACCCTCGCCCGGCACGTCACCGCCGAGTTGCCGACCGGGGTGCGCTGGGTGGCGGGCACCGAGTCCGCCCGCTCCATCCCGCTCGGTGTGTTCGCCCATCTCGTCGGTCCGGCGACGTCGAGCGATCCGGTCACCTACCTCGCGGCGGCGCGTGAATCGCTCCTCGCCGACGGTGATGTCGTGATCGGGGTCGACGACGCCCACCTGCTCGACGAACTGTCGGCGACGCTGCTGCATCAGCTCGCGATCGACCGTGCCGTGCACATCGTCGCGACGGTCCGCAGCGGCGAGACCGTCCCGGATGCGGTGACCTCGCTGTGGAAGGACAATCACCTCACGCGGATCACGTTGTCGCCGTTCACCAAAGAGCAGAGCGTGGACCTCATCGAGTCGGTGCTCGGCGGGCAGCTCGAGGAGCATTCGGCCGATCTCATGTGGGAGGCCTCCGGTGGGAACGCCCTGTTCCTACGGCATCTCGTCGACGGTGCGCGGCAGGCCGACACGCTGCGGCAGGTCAACGGCGTGTGGCAGCTACGCGGACGCGCCGCCATCACCTCGGAGCTCGCATCGCTGCTCGAGGGACGGATCAAGCAACTCGACGCGCCGGTCCTCGGGGCCCTCAAGTACCTCAGCCTGTGCGAGCCCCTCGACATCGACGTCCTCGCCGAACTCGCCGGCGAAGAGGCCGTCGAAGAGGCGGAGATCGCCGGGCTGGTGCGCATCACCCGCGACGGGCGGCGTCTCGACGTCGCCTTCCACCATCCGCTGTTCGGTGAGGTGATCCGACGCCGCCTGGGTCTGGTGTCGTCGCGGCGGCTGCGTGGCCGGCTCGTCGAGGCGTTGCAGTCGCGGCCTACGAACACCCCGGCCGAGCGGATTCGGCTCGCCGATCTCGCGATCGAGAGCGACGTGGAGATCGACCTCGCGCTGGTACGGACCGCCGCCCGCGACGCCCTGAACCTCGCGCAGACGCCGCTCGGCGAGCGTTTCGCGCGGGCGGCGCTCGACGAGGGCGGAGGACTCGAGGAGGCCGAGCTGCTCGCGCGGGCGGTCATGTGGCAGGGGCATCCCGACGAGGCGCGGGACATCCTGTCCCGCTTCTCGCCCGACGATCTCGACGAGGGTCGGCTCGTGCTGTGGGGCAATTCGATCATCGGCAACACGTTCTGGGCTCTGGGCGACGCCGATCGGGCCGACGAGATCCTGAAGTTGCTGACCGAGCGTGTCACCCACCCGGCACTCACGCCGATCGTCACCGGAATCGCCTCGGCGTGCGCGCTCTTCGAGAACCGGATCGACGAGGCGATCACGCTGTCCGACACCGTCCTCGCCGAATCCAAGGTCCTGCCGTGGGCGGTCGAGTGGGCGGTCTTCGGTGGCAGCCTCGCCCGTGCGGTCGCCGGTCGGGGAGCGGAGGTCGGGGCGTTGGCCGAACACTCGCGCGAGGTCGAGGTCGACGGATTGCTCCGTTTCCCCACCGGTTTCGGCGAGACCCTCGCGCTGACCCTCACCGGCCGGCTCGACGACGCGGACGGCGCCGCGGGGCGTTTCGTGTCCGCCGCACAGACCGCACAGTACCTGGGTTGGGCGATGTCCGGGATACTGGTCGCCGCAGTCGAACTCGCCCGCGGGTCGTGTGCCTCGGTGACCCGGCGGATGGAGCAGACCCTCGCCATCCTCGACAGCGGACGGTTCTCCGAGTCCTGGAACTTCCCGGCCCACATCTTCCTGGTGCAGGCCCTGAGTGCGCTGGGGCAGGCCGACCGTGCCGCTGCGGCGCTGGCCAAGGCGCGC
Organism: Gordonia sp. NPDC057258; assembly: GCF_042668985.1. Lineage (NCBI taxonomy): Bacteria > Bacillati > Actinomycetota > Actinomycetes > Mycobacteriales > Gordoniaceae > Gordonia > Gordonia sp. NPDC057258. Next base: position 4,305 of record NZ_JBHUXZ010000053.1, on the reverse strand, counting down.
AAGCGGTCCGGCAAGCATGTGGCCGTCTTCGGGCCCATGCTCGCCATCGCGGCGGCCTGGCAGTCGGCGGCAGCCGGAACCGTCACGCCCGCCGTCGAACTCGCGCACTCCGCGGCCGCATCGGCCCGTGCCGCCGGTCAGTTCGCGGTGGAGGCCGAGGCCCTGCACACCGCCGCCCGATTCGGGGACGGCGGTGTCGCCGACCGGCTCACCGAACTGGCCGAGCGTGTCGACGGTCCGCTCTCGGATCTGTACGCGCGCCACGCCGCGGCCCTCCGCGACGGTGATGCGGTCGAACTCGATCTGTGCTCCACGGCGTTCGAGGACTCCGGGGTGTGCCTGTCCGCCGCGGACGCGGCCGCGCAGGCCAGCGTCCTGCACGACGCGGCCGGCAGACGGTCCGCGACCGTGGCGTCGGCCGCGGTGGCGAACCGACTCGCGTCGCAGTGCGGTGGCCTGCGGACGCCCGCGCTGATCTCGGCCGCGCAACCGTTGCCGTTGACGTCGCGCGAGCGGGAGATCGCCAACCTCGCGGCGGCGGGCTTGTCCAACAAGGACATCGCGCAGCGACTCACCGTCTCTGTCCGCACCGTCGAAGGGCATCTGTTCCGCGCCTACACCAAGCTGGATGTGGGTGACCGTGCCGAGCTGGCCGCCCTGTTGCTCAAAGACCAGCGGAAGGCGCGCTGAAAACCACCCGCAGGAAACGGACAGTCGACGATAGGTCGTCGGTGCCGCTGTGTCGGGTGGCTTTCAGTGGGGCTCTTGGTCGAGGGCCGCGATCACCTCGTCGTCGTCCACCTGGGTGAAGTCGTCGTAGGACAGGCCGACGGCCCGGAACGGCGTCGGCGTCACCAGGACGACGACCTCGTCGACGCCGCGATCCCGCAGTCGCAGAACCGAATCCGACGGCGCGGTCGGCACGGCCACCACCACCCGGGCGGCGCCGGCGGACCGGGCGGAGTCGACCGCGACGGCCATGCTCGACCCGGTGGCGAGACCGTCGTCGACCAGGATGACCGTTCGGCCGCCGAGCTCGGTGCGCGGACGGCCACCGCGGTAACGTCGATCGCGGTCGTCGAGGATGCGCCGCTGTCGATCGGCGGCCTCGTCGAACTCGCTGCGGGACACCCCGAGTCGACGCGGTATGTCGTCGTTGACCACCAGGTGGTGCGCAGTGAGCGCGCCCATGGCGAACTCCTCGTGGCCGGGCGCCCCGATCTTGCGCACCACCAGCACGTCCATCGCGCACCTGCCTGTCGACGCCGCGATGGCGTCGGCGACCTCGCGGGCGACCGGAACCCCGCCGCGCGCGAGTCCCAGGACGACAGGTTCCGTTGTGCCGGCCTCCGGAACCCCGGCGCCGTACCGGACTTCGACGACCCGCGCACCCAGCAACCGACCCGCCTCGCGGCGGTCGGCGAAGATGCGGGCGCGCATGGGCAGGCCTCAGAGCTGCACTGCGGGACCGACCTTCAGTGCGAAGCTCGGCACGTCGGCGAGCCCGACGGTGGCCTCGTAGGTGCGGTCGTAACCGGTGCTGCTAATCCGCCATCCGTCTGCGGTGCGGCGGTAGGTGTCGTCGTAGAACGCCGCCCCGATGAGCATGAAGGAGAACTCGGCGACGATGACCCGGTCCTGCAGGTACCAGCGTCCGCGTGCGGTGTCCCCGTCGATCTCGATCTCCGGGTGTGCGACACGATGTTCGGTGATGACTGCGGGACCGACGTTCTTGCGCATGTATCCGACCAGCTCGTTCCGATTCGAGAAGGCCAGGCTCTCACCGTAGTTACCGGTGACGTCCTCGGTGAGCGTCGACTCGAACGCCGTCCAGTCCTTGGTGTCGAGAGATCGCAGGTAGCGATACTTGAGGCTCTCGATCGCCCGCAGGTCCTCGAAGCCGCCGGCGGGCGCGCTCACTTCGTCCTCGTTCCCGGCAGGATTCCGGCATCGATGACGGCTTTCACGACCGGTCTCGTCCGGGTGAGGAGGTCGTCGGTGCCGGCCCAGATGGCTTCTCCGACAGCATCGGTGGTGGCCTCGATGTCGTCGTAGGTCGCCGCGCCGGAAGCGGTGAGACGGTGCCCGTCCTCGACACGCTCAGCCAGCCCGGCGTCGACCAGGCGATCGACGCTGTCCTGCCAGTCCTGTTCGGACCAGCCGCGGGTCATCAGCACGATGCGCTTGCCCAGGGTGCGACGACGAACCGTGGGGTCGGGAAGCTGCGACTCGTGGAAGACGGCCGCGTCGAAGCCGTTCAGGCCGTTGAGCGCGAGCGCCGCGATGTGGTTGTCCCCCCGCCACTCTCGGAGAATCGCGATGGCGTGCCACAGATGTAGGCGCGCGGTGTCCGGTCGCGGGGCCGTCGACCACGCGGCAGCGAGCGGGCGTCCGCCGAGGGGTAGTCGGGCGGCCAGATCGTAATAGGCGGAGGCGAGTTCGTCGAGGACGGCGTCGTCGATGGACTCGCCCAGGATCTCTCGCAGCGAGTCGTCGAGCATCTGATTGCGTCGTTCGTGGACCCGGTCGAGCCCGGCGTCGACGGCGGCCGCCCAGCCCTTCGCGATGAGTTCGTGGTTGAAGTTGTAGAAGGCGGAGGCGACGACCGAGGCCGCGCACGGACCGAACGGCGCGCCCCGCGCACCGACGTAGAAGGCGTAGGGATCGAGCCCGGTGTCTGCCTGCGCGCCTTTCAGTCCCGGGTTGAAGTAGGCGAGGATGTGGAAGGGTTCGAGGGTTTCGTAGGCGAGCCGGGCAGCGGAGCCCGTGCTGGTCGATGTCATCAACCCACCCTCTCCATCCGCGGGGCGGGTGTCAACCACCTGCGATGACGAGCGGGAGCGTCAGGTGCGCCGGGAGTCCCGGCTCTCGAAGACGGGGTCGTCGGTCGTCCACAGATCGCCATCAGCGACGTCGGCATCGGCATCTGCCGCGGACGCTTCGTGCTCCTCGTCGGACGCGGGTTCCTCGCGGCCACGGCGCCACCCGCCCTTCATCGGCGGCGCCTCGCCGAGGTGATCCGGGTCGACCGAGCCGTACCAGGCGACCAGTACGGCACCGACGACGGCGCCGACGAAACCGAGGATGGCCAGCCAGCCGAGTCCGGGTTTGGCCGTGTCGTCGAGGAAGACGACCCCGACCAGGCTCGGGCCGGCCGTCTCGCCGACCACGAGCACCGCAGTCACCCCGTTCACCGCGCCGAGCTGCAGGGCGACGGTCTGGACGTAGAAGCCCACCGCGCCCGCGGCCGCGATGGTCCAGGCGGCCGGATCGGTCAGCAGCGCCACGGGATCGAACGGCTGGATTCCGTCGAGGATGCGCACGGCGATGGCGATGATGCCGAACAGCAGACCCGCCGACGCGCCGCCGACGATGGCGCCCGCCGGACCGAGGTTGTAGACGCCCACCAGAGCAAGGGCGCAGAGGGCGAGCGTCGCGACGAACAGGCCCCAGTGGAATCCGACCTCTTCCCCGCCGCCGGTGTGATGGGACGATGCCACGCCGAGGAGGCAGAGCGACATCACGACGAGCCAGATGGCGACCCATTCCCGCGTGTGCAGGGCGATGTTGAGGATGATCGTGCCGAGCAGGGCGGTGATGACCAGGTTGGCCGACACGATGGTCTGCGAGAGGAACAGCGGTAGGAACCGGGCAGCGAGGGCGCCACCCGCGAAGCCGAGCACGACCAGCGTCGTGCCGAGGAGGAAGGCCGGATCGACCAGCGTCGACATCGTGGACGAGAGGGTCGGTGCGCCGTTCTCGGTGGTGATGCCCTCACCCTCGTCGGCAGCGGCCTCGGCCACGCGGCGGGCGCCGAGCGCGCGCAGGACCGTGGACATCCCATAGGCGACTGCGGCGAGGCACGCGGCGATGACGCCGATGACGAACAGCTGCATGCCTCCTCCAACTCGGCCCGGATGAGCCTCGACAGGCTCGGACCGACGACCACCCCGACTGCGTACGCACGCGATCGGCCCGGGCCGCACCAGCGCTGCTCCGCAAGTGGTGTTCCGCAACCGGAAGCGAAGCACACGGACCGGCCGATCGTGGAAAAACTAACAGGGTGAACCGACAGGACGGTATCGAATATTCCCGAACCGACCGGATTTTTTCGCAGGCCGTCCGGCGTCCGTGCTCGGGTCCGTCGGCACTACACTCGCTCGGGTGAACAGCGCCGGACAAACCCATGTACTGATCACATTCGGCAGATGGGACTGCTGCACGGATAGGTGACATCTGATCTGGCTTGCCTTCGGGCGGTCGGGAAGGATGTAGCTGTGCCCAAGCCGTACCCCCAGGAGTTCC
>NZ_JBHUXZ010000052.1:0-31618 GCF_042668985.1 Gordonia sp. NPDC057258 | reverse complement strand
CCGTCCCGCCATGATCCCTATCGTCCCTTCTCCGCCCTCAACAGGGCAATCAGGACTCTAGAACCACCCGGACCGGTTCACGGGGGACACGCCACGATTTCAATCCGTGAACGCTGAGCACCTCGCACGACTGTTCGTCAGACATCACGTCTCCTTCACCGCAGGGATCTGTCCATCGCTGGGGACAGGTGGGCGTCCCTCACTCGTTTGGAGTGCTGCGTCGCGAAAACACAGGTTCTGCGGTGAAATGCGTGGATAGGCCAGTAGGTGGCGGCTGTCGACGGTCTTGGGCTAGTTGTGCTGTCTTGGTGCGACCGCCAGAGTTCAGTCGTATTGCCGAGCCGAGGCCTTCATGGTCGAGAGACTTCAGCTACCACCGCGCAATCAGGCACCTGGGCGGTACATGCCGGTGCTTCGGAACCGACCACACCCCCAAGTTCTCGTTCGTTTGGACGAGCTAGGAGAGCCAGTTCGAAGATCGCAGAGACCTCGGCCTGCCAGCGCTCGATGCACGCCTGACGGATTCCACGGAAGCCACCGACTCGGGAGAGCGCGGCACATGTGCGATTGAGACCATTTGCACCGTTCGACAGTGGTGCTCCCCGGCGAGTGGTGGAGCCTTGGTGTGCCCCCTGGCAAGGAAGAATGGCCACGTGACATGTTCAGTGAAGGACTGCGCCGACGAGGCAGTAGTGCTAAGGGACTTCGACCCTGATCGATTAGGTGGATGGTCGGGCTACTCGTACCAGCTGCCCTTGTGCCTCAGCCGCGCAGAAGTCTTTGACGCCGGTGATGTGCCCTGCGTGTGTAGGAAGGCTCCGAATCGTCACGGATGGTAGGTGTTGATGGGCCGACAGATATCCGAACTTCACCTGCTGACTGTCGAATTCGTTGGAAGCGCGAAGGGCGCCCACTTCAAGTTTCAGGCTGAGGTTGGAGGCGCTCCTAGCGAAAGCGTTTCCGTCAGTGTCTACCTCGACGCGGAGCAGGCTCAAGCCATGAAGCGGTGTCTCTACTCCATTATTGCCTAGAAGAACTTCGTAGAGGCCCATCCATGATGGACACACGCCTTGGTTACCTGCGACCGCAGGCGGTGTACGCGTGGGCGCGGCCTCCGTCCCGCGCCCCGATGGCCGCCTCCGGCAGCGACTTGAACCTCTTATGGCCGTGGCTGCCGTGCGCTGCGGGAGAGATCATCGGTCCGGCTCAAAGGTACCTCGGTCGCCATAGCAGTCCCATCGGTGTCTTCGCGGGCCGCGCTGATTACTTCGTAGACGTAGACGTTCTCGTCGTCACACCCGACGATGAGCCGCTTTCCATCGGGGGAAAACGCGACAGCCGCCACGCAGTCCGGGTGGGCGAGTTCGTCGAGGCAAGCCCCTGACTTAGAGTCCCAGAGTCGAACTGTGTTGTCCCCAGATCCGCTGGCGACCATCAGGCTTCCTGATGACAGTGCAACCCTCCAAACCACATCGATGTGGCCCGCGAGCCGAGCCCTGCACGTTCCATCTCGGAGGTTCCAGATTGCAACCGACCGATCGGTTGAGCCGGTCACTGCAAGCGCTGACGAGGCATCGACAGCGACTGAGTTGACATCACCGGAGTGCCCGCGTTAAGGAGTAGACGCACTTCTCCTGAGGTCACACTCGCGATCTTTGCCGTCCCGTCGGCGGCTGCAGTGGCAATTTCGCGATGGTCGAGTGTCACAACTTTGAGGATCGGAGCGAGATGCAGAGAGTACTCATGCTCGACATTCCAATCTGTTGCGTTACGCCCCCAAATCTTTACGGTTCCTGAACTGTCGCCGACAGCGAGCCTGCCGTCGGGAAGCCAAACAACCTTTGTATCCGTGCCTGACGCCGGGAGGAACGCGATTTGCTCTGCCGTACTCAACCGCCAACACCGAACGGTTCCGTCGAAGGCTCCTGCCGCCACTATGGTTCCGGTCGGGTCGATCGCAGCGCTGCACACCCAGCTCTTATGCCCGGCCAGGACATGGCGCAGAAGTCCGCTGCTCAGGTCCCAAACCCTCACAGTGCAGTCATTAGAAGCTGAAACCGCAGTCCTCCCGTCTGGTGTAATCACGACGTCCCATACATAACTCTCATGACCGGTCAGAACCTTTTCGAGCTTGACCACTCCCGAACCGGCTGCCAGGGCGCTTATCTTTGTCGCTGCTCGCGCTTCGGTTTCGAGCTTCCACTCTCTGAGGCGCTCCACGGTGTAACCACTGTGGTCCGCGTCGACTAGGCGACTACACGTTTGGCAACACCAGATGCCGTTGGCGATACCGCGCCTCTCCTCGCGGGTGAGTGCCGCATCGTATCGGGGCCCGCCGGGTGCGGCAGCGGTGATATGCGCTGCAACGCCGACATTCACTGCGCCGTCGTGACCTGAAGCGGGTCCAACCGTGCCGCCTCGGCAAGCCGGGTTCGAGCATACGTAGCCTGCCCGTTTGGCCAAGGAGACTTTGGTCGCTTCGCTGAAATCGTCTCGTCCGGAATTACTCACGTGTAGGGGCCTACTTCCAGTGCAGCTGTGTGCCGGCACCAGTCTGCGGACACGTCGCGAATGAATAAGCGCATGGAGACCTCAGACGACGCTGGCTTTACGACAGAGCCTGATCACCAACCGCGTTCTCGCCACTCAGATAGTGAAGAACGTTCGTCCCCGAGCGTGGTGTCATTGCCGTGACCTGGGTAGACAATCGTCGAGTCAGCGTAGCGTCCGAAGACCTTGGTCTCCAGGCCGGTCATCAGCGAGTTGAATTCGTCCGGGTGTGTTGTCCGGCCAGGACCGCCCGGGAAGAGGCAGTCACCGGTGAACAGATGCACGGTTCGCTCGCCGCTGTCGTCGACGTCGGTGAGTGCGAGAGCGATCGATCCCGGGGTGTGCCCGACGAGGTGGATGGCCTCGAACGTGAGGTCGCCGACCTCGAGGACGTCACCGTCGTCGACGAGGCGGTCGGGGGTGATGGGCAGTTCACCGGCGTCGAGGCGCCCCGCCGCGGTCGGCACCCCGGTGGACTCGGTGACGGCGGCGAGGGCCTGCCAGTGATCGAAATGCTGGTGCGTCGTGAAGATGAGCTTCGGTGTGCCCTCGACGGCGGACAAGACCTCGGTGATCGTCTCGGCGTCATTGGCCGCGTCGATGATCAGCTGATCGCCCGTCGCACGCGAGGTCACCAGGTAGACGTTGTTGTCCATCGGGCCGACGGACAGCTTGACGATGGTGGCCGACGACAGCGTGCGGCGCTGCGGGGTCTTCGACTCGGAGAGGTCGCCGGTGTAGTCGTCGCTGATCGGTGTCGCTGGGGAGGTCATGCCGACAGGCTATGACAGCGGGCACCCGGAATGTGACGGTCGCGACCATGAAACCCGGCGTGGCGCGCGTATCCTGAACCATTGGTTCGGCGATGACACGCGGGCGGCGAGACCGATCGCCCGGTCGTCGGACTCCGAATCTCCCCGGGGCGAGTGCATGGCGACGTTTCTGTCGGTGGCCGTCGGTACTGTGCCCGTGCGCCGTCTGTGCGCCCTGTGACTCGAGAATGTAAGGACTGCAGTGGTTGATCGTCTGATCGTCCGAGGTGCCCGCGAACACAATCTGCGCGGCATCGATGTCGACCTGCCCCGGGACAGCCTCATCGTCTTCACGGGGTTGTCGGGATCGGGCAAGTCATCCCTCGCCTTCGACACGATCTTCGCAGAGGGGCAGCGGCGCTACGTCGAGTCACTGTCCGCCTACGCGAGGCAGTTCCTCGGGCAGATGGACAAGCCTGATGTGGACTTCATCGAGGGCCTCTCGCCCGCGGTGTCCATCGATCAAAAGTCGACCAACCGCAATCCCCGGTCGACCGTCGGCACCATCACCGAGGTCTACGACTACCTCCGTCTCCTCTACGCCCGCGCCGGCAAGGCGCACTGCCCGATCTGCGGCGAGCCCATCGCCAAGCAGACACCCCAGCAGATCGTGGACCAGGTGCTCGCGATGGACGAGGGCACGCGGTTCCAGGTGCTCGCTCCGGTCGTGCGCACGCGGAAGGGCGAGTTCGTCGACCTCTTCGCCGAGCTCCAGACGCAAGGTTTCTCCCGCGCCCGCATCGACGGCGTCGTCCATCAGCTGACCGATCCGCCGAAGCTGAAGAAGCAGGAGAAGCACGACATCGAGGTGGTCGTGGACCGCCTCGTGGTCAAGCCCAGTGCCAAGCAGCGTCTGACGGATTCGGTCGAGACCGGTCTGCGTCTGGCCGACGGCATCATCGTGCTCGACTTCGTCGACCTCGAGGAGGACGACCCGGAACGCGAGCGCCGCTTCTCGGAGCGGATGGCCTGCCCGAATGCGCATCCGATCGCGATCGACGACCTCGAACCGCGGTCGTTCTCGTTCAACTCGCCGTACGGCGCGTGCCCGGAATGCGACGGGCTCGGCATCCGCAAGGAGGTCGACGAGGAGCTCGTCGTGCCCGACCCGGAGTTGTCGCTCGCCGAGGGTGCGATCGCCCCGTGGTCGACCGGCCACAACGCCGATTACTTTCTCCGGTTGATGTCGGGTCTGGCCGATCAGATGAAGTTCGACATCAACACGCCCTGGAAGAAGCTGCCGATCAAGGCGCGCAGGGCCCTGCTCAACGGCAGTGACCACCAGGTCCACGTCAAGTTCCGCAACCGGTACGGCCGCACCCGCTCGTACTACACCGAGTTCGAGGGCGTGCTCTCGTTCCTCGCGCGCCGCATGGACCAGACCGAGTCCGAGCAGATGAAAGAGCGGTACGAGGGTTACATGCGGGACGTGCCGTGTCCTGCCTGCCAGGGCGCGCGCCTACGCCCCGAGATCCTCGCCGTCACGCTCGACCACCCGGAGTTCGGGCCGAAGTCGATCGCCGAGGTGTGTGACCTGTCGGTCGCCGACTGCGCCGACTTCCTCGACCAACTGCGGCTCGACTCCCGGCAGGCCGCGATCGCGGGACGGGTCCTCAAGGAGGTCCAGGCCCGCATCCGCTTCCTGCTCGACGTCGGACTCGAGTACCTGTCGCTCGAGCGCGCCGCGGGTTCGCTGTCGGGTGGTGAGGCGCAGCGCATCCGCCTGGCCACCCAGATCGGTTCGGGTCTTGCGGGCGTGCTCTACGTCCTCGACGAGCCGTCGATCGGTCTGCACCAGCGCGACAACCGTCGACTCATCGACACGCTGACCCGTCTTCGGGATCTGGGCAACACACTGATCGTCGTCGAACACGACGAGGACACCATCCGCGCCGCCGATTGGATCGTCGACATCGGGCCCCGTGCCGGGGAGCACGGCGGACACGTGGTGCACAGCGGCAGTTACAAGGACCTACTGAAGAACCGGAAATCGCTGACCGGTGCGTACCTCGCCGGTCGCGACACCCTGCCGGTGCCGGACATCCGACGGCCAATCGATCGCAAGCGCCAGCTGACGGTCGTCGGTGCGCGGGAACACAACCTCCGTGGCATCGACGTGTCGTTCCCGCTCGGTGTGATGACCGCGGTCACCGGTGTCTCGGGGTCGGGCAAGTCGACGCTCGTCAACGACATCCTGGCCACCGTGCTCGCCAACAAGCTCAACGGCGCGCGTCAGGTGCCCGGGCGTCACACCCGCATCAAGGGTCTGGACAACCTGGACAAGCTCGTGCAGGTCGACCAGTCGCCGATCGGGCGCACCCCGCGGTCGAACCCGGCCACCTACACCGGTGTCTTCGACAAGATCCGCACGTTGTTCGCGGCGACGACCGAGGCGAAGGTGCGCGGCTATCAACCGGGCCGGTTCTCGTTCAACGTCAAGGGCGGCCGCTGTGAGGCGTGCACCGGTGAGGGCACGATCAAGATCGAGATGAACTTCCTGCCGGATGTGTACGTCCCGTGCGAGGTCTGCCACGGCGCGCGGTACAACCGCGAGACCCTCGAGGTGCACTACAAGGGCAAGACCATCTCCGAGGTGCTCGACATGCCGATCGAGGAGGCCGCCGACTTCTTCGAGCCCGTCACCTCGATCCATCGCTACCTGAAGACACTCGTCGACGTCGGTCTGGGCTATGTCCGGCTCGGGCAGCCGGCGCCGACGCTGTCCGGCGGTGAGGCACAGCGCGTGAAGCTGGCGGCCGAATTGCAGAAGCGGTCGATGGGCCGGACGGTCTACATCCTCGACGAGCCGACCACCGGTCTGCACTTCGAGGACATCAAGAAGCTGCTCGCCGTGATCAACGGTCTGGTCGACAAGGGCAACACGGTCATCGTGATCGAGCACAACCTCGATGTCATCAAGACCGCCGACTGGGTCATCGACATGGGACCCGAGGGTGGCGCGGGTGGTGGAACCGTGGTCGGCGAAGGTACTCCGGAGGACATCGCCGCGACCCCGGGCAGCCACACCGGCAAATTCCTCGCCGAGATCGTGGACATCGACCACGCTGTGGCGTCGGTCGGCTGAGTCGCCGAACGCAAATCGCCACTACCGTTGCAGCAGCGCTGGTTTGCGAGTGGCGCGCGTCAACGGAAGTGGCGATTCGCGTGTTCTGAGGGGGAATGCGCGGCGGGGGAGTGTGCTACGAACCCATCGACTTGCGGATCTCCTCGAGTCGCTTCTTCGCGGCCTCGTCGCGTTTGCGCATCATCTCGTCGACGGACTGGCCCTCGGCGCTCGCCTCCGCCAGCTCCTGCGACCCGATCGCGGTGGTGATGCGGTTCTCGATCTTGTCGCGCACGAAGTCGAAGGTCGGGACGCCGCTGTCGGAGTAATTCGGATCGGGAACCGCTCCGGGCACCGGGCCGGTCGGCACGATCTCCGCATCGATGATCTCGTCGGACCGTCCGGGCTCCTCGGCATTCGTCATGGGTCCAGCGTAGGCCCTCCGCTGGTCGAGTAGCGCCGGCCGAGCGGAGCGAGGCCGCCGCGTGTCGAGGCCACTACCGCCGAGGCGCGCGAACCGGGCCGGTGTACTTCTCGCCCGGGCCCTCGCCGGGTTCGTCCGGGTATGCACTTGCCTCCCGGAACGCCAGCTGCAGGCCCTTCAGGCCGTCGCGGATCGGTGCGGCGTGGATGCCGAGATCGGCTTTCGACGCGTCGACGATGCCGGCCAGGGCGGTGATCAGGGTGCGGGCCTCGGGCAGGTCGATCCGGTCGGCCGGGGTCCCCTCGGCCAGGCCGAGCTTCTCGGCCGCCGCGCTCATCAGCATGACGATGGATCGGGTGATGACCTCGATGGCCGGAATATCGCCCAGGTCACGGACGTTGTCGGGATCGGTGTGCGCCGCATCTCCCAGGTCGGCGCCATCGCCCGTCGCACCCTCCGGGGGTAACGGTGCAGGTGACGAATAGGAGTTCTCGGCCATGGCTGTTAGACTCCCATAGCACGACCGCCCTGGTATGCGCCGGGGTCGTAAGTGGAGTTCCGCTCCCACCGTTCGACGCGAGGTTCTCGCAGTTGCACGGTCCGGTTCACGCCGATCGTCGCAGATCGCATCTCTGGATGCTGAGCTGTACGTCTTCGGCAGCGTGTGTCAGCACTGGCACGCGTGGACGAACCGGTCGGTATCGGAGCCCCGCGGACATCAGTCCCGGGGCTTCCTTGCTGAGGTGTCCCGCAGGTTCTCTTGCATACGTCCCTCGCCACGACGCGACGGTTACCACTGCAGGATTGAACAAGGAGGCCCCATCAGCACTGAGACCCGCATCAACGAGCGCATCCGCGTCCCTGAGGTCCGACTCGTCGGACCCAACTCGGAGCAGGTGGGCATCGTGCGTGTTGAAGATGCGCTTCGCTTGGCCTACGAGGCCGATCTCGACCTGGTCGAGGTGGCCCCGGACGCCCGTCCGCCGGTCTGCAAGATCATGGACTACGGCAAGTTCAAGTACGAAGCGGCCCAGAAGCAGCGCGAATCGCGTCGCAACCAGCAGATGACCGTGATCAAGGAGCAGAAGCTCCGTCCCAAGATCGACGACCACGATTACGAGACCAAGAAGGGTCACGTCATCCGGTTCCTCGAAGCGGGATCCAAGGTGAAGGTCACCATCATGTTCCGCGGCCGCGAGCAGTCGCGCCCCGAGCTCGGCTACCGACTGCTGCAGCGCCTGGGCAACGATGTCGCCGACTACGGCTTCGTCGAGACCTCGGCCAAGCAGGACGGCCGCAACATGACGATGGTCCTCGCGCCGCACAAGGGTGCGAAGACCCGCCAGAAGGCGCAAGAGAGCCGTGAGCGTTCCGGTGGCCCGAAGGCCGCCCCTGACGCGAGCTGATCCGCGAGCACTGAGCGGACGAGAACTGAGTCGATCGGCCGGACGAGAGTCCGAACCGCTCCGGCCGAGATCACGACACGCGAACACGGGTACACACCGGACCTCGCCGGGTCCGGTGCCCGAGTTCGCCCGAGAAAAGGAAGAACATGCCGAAGAGCAAGACCCACAAGGGCACCGCGAAGCGCTTCAAGGTGACCGGCAGCGGAAAGATCGTCCGCCAGAAGGCCAACCGCCGCCACCTGCTCGAGCACAAGTCGTCCCGGCGCACCCGTCGTCTCGACGGCACCACCGTCGTCAGCGAGAACGACGCCCCGCGCATCAAGCGACTGCTCAACCGCTGACGCCAGCGACCCCAGACATCTGACAAGCAAAAGGATCTAACACATGGCACGCGTGAAAAGGGCCGTCAACGCCCAGAAGAAGCGTCGGTCCACCCTCGAGGCATCCAAGGGCTACCGCGGACAGCGGTCGCGCCTCTACCGCAAGGCGAAGGAGCAGCAGCTCCACTCGCTGAACTACGCCTACCGCGACCGTCGCGCGCGCAAGGGTGAGTTCCGCAAGCTGTGGATCTCGCGTATCAACGCCGCGGCCCGCGCCAACGACATCACCTACAACCGACTCATCCAGGGCCTCAAGGCCGCGGGTGTCGAGGTCGACCGCAAGGTGCTCGCCGACATCGCCGTGACCGATCCCGAGGCCTTCACCGGTCTCGTCGAGGTCGCCCGCAAGGCACTGCCGGCCGACGTCAACGCGCCGGCTGCCTGATTGCGCACCAGCACCCACGACCCGCGAGTCGCGCGGACGAACCTCCGATGACGGAGGTGCTGTCCGAGCGATCCTCGCGGGTCGTGTCGTATGCGAAGCTGCATCGCGCCGCCGAGCGGCGCGAGCAGGGCCGCTTCCTCGCCGAAGGGGCGAATGCAGTCGCGTCGGCGCTCACCGTCGGCCGGATCGAGACGCTCCTGGTCGCCGACGAGGAGCAGTTCCGTCACCGCGATCTCGTCGAGACCGCCGCGGCGGCCGGCGTCCCGGTGTCGGTGATCACCGGCCGCGCCGCGTCGAAGCTGGCCGAGACGTCCACGCCCGCGGGCATCTTCGCGATCTGCCCGTTGCTCGTCGTGCCGCTCGACGCCGTCCTCACCGCCGGGCCGCGACTCCTCGCGATCGCGGTCGAGCCGCGGGAGCCCGGGAACGCGGGCACGCTCATCCGCTGCGCCGACGCGATGGGCGCCGACGCGGTGATCCTGCTCGGCGATGCCGTCGACCCCCACAACGGCAAGTGCGTCCGTGCGAGCGCGGGAAGCGTGTTCACGGTGCCCGTGGTGCGTGAGCGCGCCGTCGACGACGCCCTCGACGCCATCCGGGGGTCCGGCATCAGCCTGTTGGCGACCGCGGCCGATGGCGAGGTCGCCCTGGACGCGGCGGGCGACATCCTCTCCGGCCGCGTCGCATGGCTCTTCGGCAACGAGGCGCACGGCCTGTCGGTCGAGGTGCAACGCTCCGCCGACCACCGCGTGTCCATCCCCATCCGTGGCCGCGCCGAGAGCCTGAATGTCGCTGCCGCGGCGGCCATCTGTCTGTACGAGAGCGCCCGTGTCCACGGCGCGGCGGGTCGCGTCTGACCGCTGTCCGAGTCGGCCGGTAGGGTCGGCGATCGTGTCAGAAACTGTGTCACCCGACTCCGCGCCCGAACCCGCACCCGCGACCCCCGGCTCGCCGGCCGCTGCACCCCAGACGGTGCCCGCGCCCGATCCCGCGGTCGTGAACTCCCGCATCGCCTCGGCGATCGCGACCGAACTCGGGGTGGGCGCCGGTCAGGTGCGATCGGCGATCGAGTTGCTGGACGGCGGATCGACGGTTCCGTTCGTCGCCCGATACCGCAAAGAGGCCACCGGCGGCCTCGACGACGCGCAACTGCGTACCCTCGACGAGCGTCTCGGTTACCTGCGCGACCTCGAGGCCCGACGCCAGGCCGTCCGCGAATCCATCGCCGCGCAGGGCAAACTCGACGCCGCACTCGATGCGCGCATCCTCGAGGCCGACACCAAGGCGCGCCTGGAGGACATCTACCTGCCCTACAAGCCGAAGCGCCGCACCAAGGCCCAGATCGCACGCGAGGCCGGACACGAGCCGGTGGCCGATGCACTGCTCTCGGACCCGACGACGGACCCGGCGACCTTCACCGCCGAGCAGCTCGACGGCGCCCGCGCGATCGCCGTGGAGCGGTTCGCCGAAGACGCCGACCTCGTCGGCGAACTCCGTGAGCTGATGTGGCAGACCGGAGTGTTGCGCACAACGGTTCGGGACGGCAAGGAGTCGGCCGGCGCCAAGTTCGCCGACTACTTCGAGTTCTCCGAGCCGTTCACCTCGCTTCCGTCGCACCGGGTGCTGGCCGTGCTGCGCGGCGAGCGCGAGGAGATCCTGTCGGTCACCCTCGACGCCGATCCGGCAGCGGCCGACCGGCCCGCCGGCCCCGGACCGTACGAGCAGCGGATCGCCGCCCGGTTCGGCATCGCCGATCAAGGGCGTCCGGCCGACCGCTGGCTTACCGACACGGTGCGCTGGGCATGGCGTACCAAGCTGTTCGTCGGGCTGTCCCTCGACGTCCGGATGCGGCTGCGTCAGGCCGCCGAGGCCGACGCGGTGGCGGTGTTCGCGACGAACCTCAAGGACCTCCTGCTGGCCGCGCCCGCCGGGTCCCGTACGACGATGGGGCTCGACCCCGGTCTGCGCACCGGCGTGAAGGTCGCAGTGGTGAACGCGACCGGCAGGGTCGTCGACCACGCAACGATCTATCCGCACGAGCCCCGGCGCGACAAGTCCGGTTCGCTCGCCGTGCTCGGCGCACTCGTCGAGAAGCACGGCGTCGAGCTCATCGCCATCGGCAACGGCACCGCCTCACGCGAGACCGACGCGCTCGCCGGCGAACTCCTGTCCGCGATCAAGGAGGCCGGCAAGAAGCCGCCGACGAGCGTCGTCGTGTCCGAGGCGGGTGCCTCGGTGTACTCGGCGTCGGCCTACGCGTCGAAGGAATTGCCGGACCTCGACGTCTCCATCCGCGGCGCGGTCTCGATCGCCCGCCGGTTGCAGGATCCGCTCGCCGAGCTCGTGAAGATCGATCCGAAGTCGATCGGGGTGGGGCAGTACCAGCACGACATCTCCGAGACCCTGCTCGCGCGCTCACTCGGGGCGGTCGTCGAAGACGCGGTGAACGCGGTCGGCGTCGACGTGAACACCGCGTCTGTGCCGCTGCTGTCCCGCGTGTCCGGCATCACCGCGGGCCTCGCGGAATCGATTGTCGCGCATCGTGACACCAATGGTGCGTTCCGGGATCGCAAGCAGATCACCGCGGTGCCCAGGCTCGGCCCCAAGGCATTCGAGCAGTGCGCCGGCTTCCTGCGTATCGCCGACGGCGACAATCCGCTCGACGCGTCGAGCGTGCACCCGGAGGCGTACCCGGTCGTCACACGCATCCTCGAGAAGGTGGGCACCGATGTCCGGTCGCTGATCGGCGACACCGCGACCCTCACCAAGTTGCGACCCGAGGAGTTCGTCGACGAGACGTTCGGTCGTCCGACCGTCGTCGACATCATCGCCGAACTCGACAAGCCCGGGCGCGACCCGCGGCCGGAGTTCAAGACCGCGACGTTTGCCATGGGCATCGAGAAGGTCTCCGACCTGACCCCGGGGATGGTCCTCGAAGGTCAGGTCACCAACGTGGCCGCCTTCGGCGCATTCGTCGACGTCGGCGTGCACCAGGACGGCCTCGTCCACGTCTCGGCGATGGCACACCGCTTCGTCTCCGACCCCCACGAGGTCGTCAAGTCCGGCGACATCGTAAAGGTCAAGGTCATGGACGTCGACATCGACCGCAAACGCATCGGGTTGTCGCTGCGGCTCGACGACGAACCGGGCAGTGACGGCAAACCCTCCCGCGCGCCTCGCGGGCAAGGGCGGGAGGACAGTGCTCGTGGCGGCGGCAATCAGCCGCGGAGGAACGAGCAGCGTGGCGGCGGACGGGGCAACCCGGGCGGCCAGGGCCGGGGCGCTCAGGGGCAGGGCAACCGAGGCGGGAACCGGAACGATCGACGCCCGGCACCCAGCGGGGCGATGGCCGACGCGCTCAAGCGAGCCGGCTTCGGCAAGTAGGGTCGCGGCCCGGGCGGGCCGGTTGTGTGTTCGCGGATGCGGGGATTGCCGACCCCGAGCGAGTAGTTTCCCTCAGGCCGTCCCGGTCGCCGCGGTCGAGACTCGACGCCATGCCCAGCATCGTCTCGGGACGGCCGGCGTCGACCGGTCTGCCCACGCCTCGTGAACTCGCCGCCCTCACCGGGGACCGCGACCGCGTCATCGACCTGATCCGCATCATGTCGCTGGCGGTCGTGGTCGCCGGTCACTCGATCATGCTCACCGTCGACGTGACCGACGACTCGATTCATCTCGGCAACACACTCGGCGACGTGCCCGCACTGCAGCCGGCGACCTGGCTGCTGCAGGTGCTGCCGCTGTTCTTCTTCGCCGGTGCCGCCGCGGCGACCCGCGGCTGGACCTCGCGCGGCGACGGTGACACACCGACCGCCGGGCAATGGCTCGTCGCCCGGACACAACGCTTGATGCGGCCGGTGTTCTGGTACCTCGGAGCCGTCGCGGCCGTGTACACCGTCCTGTCCGGCACCGGTGCCACGGCGGCGGCCGACGTGGTCGCGCGTCTCGGGGTGCAGTTGCTGTGGTTCCTCGGCGCCTACCTGCTCGTACTGGCGGTGGTCCCGTTCCTGCAGCGCCTCCGGTCCGTCGGTGGTGTGCTGGCCGCCCTGGCGGTGTGTTGGGGGAGCACGGCGATCGTCGACGCCGTCCGACTGACGGACGGCCCCGCAGCGCTCGGCTACCTGAACTTCCTCGCCGTGTGGACGATCCCCGCGGTCCTCGGGGTCGCGTACGCCAAGAAGATCCTGCGGCCCGGGCTCGCCGTCCTCGCGGCCGCCGGTGCGCTGGCAGCCGACCTCGTCCTCGTCACGTGGGGACCCTACGAGGTCTCCCTCGTGACGGTTCCGGGCCAGCACCTGTCCAACATGAGTCCGCCGAGCCTGCTGCTCGCCGGCCACGCGATCGTGTTGTGCGCGGGCGCGATCGCGGTGCGCCGATTCCTCGCGGTCGTGGCCGACCGTCCGCGCGTCTGGTGGTGGGTGGTGCTGGGCAACCGGGGCGCGATGACGCTGTATCTCTGGCATCTGCCGGTGCTCGCGGCGATCATCGGTCTGTGCGCCGCGGCCGGCATCGACCGCGGCGACGTCGGCGCGGCGTCCTTCCCGATGATCGTCGGGGCGCAGACCGTGTTGCTGCTCGCGGGCATGGTCCCGGTGGTCGCGATCCTGTCCCCACTCGAGAACCGGTCCCTGCCGTGGTGGGACGAACCGGTCGCCCGGCGCAGCGGACCGGTGCGGAACGCGGCCCTGCTGACGGCGCTGGCCGGGCTCGGCGTGGCAGTGCTGATGCTCGCGCGCGGCGGTCTGACCGGCGACGGTGTGTGGTGGCTGATCATGGGCCTCGCCTGTGCCACCTGCTCGCGTTGCCTCGCGGTTCCCGCCGGTCGTCCGACGGCAGCGCCAGGGCTTCCCGGTGACGACGCCTCCCTGCAGGTCAGCGCCCCGCGGTAGTCGACTACCCTCGACGGGAGTCATCGTCGGCGCCGGAGGTGTCCGTCGGCCCGTTGGGTCGGCGTGCACAGCGCGACGACGATGCCGACCATCCATCGATCGACGCACGAGGAGCACGCCCACCGTGGCCACTTCCGCCGACGCAACGGCATTCCCGGGACCCGACGACCTCGAGGCGGCCGCGACGTCGGCCATCGAGGACTTCGAGGCGGCGGCCGACCTCGATCAGCTCGCCGCGGCCAAGTCGGCGCACCTCGGTGACCGCTCGCCGATCGCACTCGCCCGGCGCGCGCTGGGTTCCCTCCCCAAAGAGGAGCGTTCCGAAGCCGGCAAGCTGGTCAACCAGGTGCGCGGCCGGGTGTCGGCGGCCCTGGAGGCGCGCACCGCCGTCCTCGACGCCGAACGGGACGCGGCGGTCCTCGTCGCCGAATCGATCGACGTGACCCTGCCGAGTGGTCGGCGCCCGGTGGGCGCGCGACATCCCATCACCGTCATCGCCGAGCAGGTGGCCGACGTGTTCGTCGGTATGGGCTGGGAGATCGCGGAGGGCCCGGAGGTCGAGACCGAGCACTACAATTTCGACGCGCTCAACTTCTTGCCCGACCACCCCGCCCGGTCGATGCAGGACACCTTCTACATCGCGCCCGAGGGATCGCGGCAGGTCCTGCGGACGCACACCTCGCCGGTGCAGGTGCGCTCGATGCTGAGCCGGGACCTGCCCATCTACGTGGCGTGCCCGGGCCGGACGTTCCGGACCGACGAGCTCGACGCCACCCATACCCCGGTCTTCCATCAGATCGAGGGACTCGCCGTCGACAAGGGACTCACACTGGCGAACCTGCGGGGCACCCTGGAGACCTTCGCGCGGGCACTCTTCGGCCCGGAGACGACGACCCGCATGCGGGCGAGCTACTTCCCGTTCACCGAACCCTCCGCCGAGGTCGACGTGTGGTTCCCCGCCAAGAAGGGCGGACCCGGCTGGGTCGAGTGGGGCGGCTGCGGCATGGTCAACCCGAATGTGTTGCGCGCCAGCGGTATCGACCCGGATGTGTACTCGGGATTCGCGTTCGGGATGGGCCTGGAACGCACCCTGCAGTTCCGCAACGACATCTCTGACATGCGGGACATGGTCGAGGGGGACATCCGGTTCACCCTCCCGTTCGGTCCGGCCGCCTGACCGGCACCGCGCAGATCCCGCCCCGACGACTCCTCACGACGCGACGAAAGTAGTTGATACACAGTGCGTGCACCACAGTCCTGGTACACCGAGGTCCTCCGCGCCGGCGACCCGCAGTGGTCGGCGACCACCGATGAAGTCGACGCCGGTTTCGTCCGTGTCGGGTTCGAGATCGAGGACATCGAGGCGTTCCCGGAGATCACCGGACCGCTGGTGATCGGTCGCGTGGAGACGATCGAGGAGCTCACCGAGTTCAAGAAGCCGATCCGGTTCTGCACGGTCGCCGTCGGTGAGGACGAGCCCCGCGGAATCGTCTGTGGTGCACGCAACTTCGCCGAGGGTGACCTGATCGTCGCCGCGCTGCCGGGGGTCGTGCTCCCCGGTCCCTTCGAGATCGCCTCGCGTAAGACCTACGGCCGGGTGTCCGACGGCATGATCTGCTCGGTCTCCGAGCTGGGTATCGGCACCGATCACAGCGGCATCCTCGTGCTCGCGCCCGGGACCGCCGAACCGGGCGCGGACGCCCGCGAGGTGCTGGGACTCGCCGACGCGGCGATCGACGTCAACGTCACCCCCGACCGCGGCTACGCGTTCTCGGTGCGCGGCCTGGGCCGCGAGCTCGCGGGCAGCTTCGGGGTCCCGTTCGTCGATCCCGGACTCCGGGCCGCGGACCTGGCGGACGACGGGTCGGCCCCGGCGTGGCCGGTCGCCATCGACGAGAACTCCGGCGCGACGCGTTACACCGCTCGGGTCATCACCGGTGTGGACCCGACTGCGATCTCCCCGTGGTGGATGCAGAAGCGGCTCATGGTCGCCGGTATCCGCCCCATCTCCGCGATCGTCGACATCACCAACTACGTCATGATCGAACTCGGTCAGCCGCTGCACGCCTTCGACGCCGACCGTGTGACCGGAGCCGTCACGGTCCGGTCGGCCCAGCCGGGGGAGAAGCTCACCACCCTCGACGACACCGTCCGCGTCCTCGACCCCGAGGATGTGCTGATCGCCGACGAGTCCGGACCGATCGCCCTGGCCGGTGTCATGGGCGGCGCGAGCACCGAGGTGGGTCCCGAGACGACGACGGTGCTGCTGGAGTCGGCGACCTTCGATCCGGTTCGGGTCTTCCGCACCGCGAAGCGCCATAAGCTGACCTCCGAGGCCAGCAAGCGGTTCGAGCGGATCGTCGACCCCGAGATCACCGCGGTGGCCTCCGACCGCGCCGCCCGGCTGATCGTCGAGATCGCCGGCGGCCGGATCGCCTCACCGCTGTCCGAGACGCATGTCCAGACCCCGATCCGGTCGACGATCGCGATCGCAGCCGACGAACCGGACCGGGTCGCGGGCGTCAGCTATCCGCCGGGAACCACCCTGACGCGGCTGACCGAGGTCGGTTGCGTGGTGACCGGGACCGACGAGCTGGACGTGTTCCCGCCCTCGTGGCGACCCGATCTGCGGCAACGCGCCGACCTGGTCGAGGAGGTCCTGCGTCTCGAGGGCTTGGAGGACATCCCCGCCGTGGTTCCGCGCGCGCCCGGCGGCACCGGACTCACCCCGGTTCAGCGACGCCGGCGCAGCGTGGGACGCACCCTCGCGCTCGACGGCTACGTCGAGGTCCTGCCGTATCCGTTCATGCCGGCCGGCGTGTTCGACCTCTGGGACCTGCCCGCCGACGATGAGCGCCGGCGCACCGTGAAGGTCCTCAACCCACTCGAATCCGATCGCCCCGAGCTCAACACGACGTTGCTTCCGGGTCTCCTCGAGATGGCGGCCCGCAACATCGCACGCGGTCAGCGGGATCTGTCGCTGTTCACCATCGGTCAGGTCGTCATCGCCGGCGATCACGTCGCCGCGGTGGACGCGCTCGACGTCACGCGCCGCCCGACCGACGAGGAGATCGCGGCGCTCGACGCCTCGCTGCCCCATCAGCCGCTGCACGTCGGCGTCGTCCTCACCGGACTGCGCGATCCCGCGGGCCCCTGGGGGCCGGGACGCGCCGCCGACCACCTCGATGCCTTCGAGGCGGCGCGCACGATCGGTCGCGCGGCGGGGGTGACCGTCGAGCTCACCGCCGACGATCAGCGCCCATGGCATCCCGGCCGCTGCGCGCGGCTGACGGTCGACGGCCGCACGGTCGGTTACGCCGGCGAACTCCACCCCGCGGTGCTCGAGCGGGCCCATCTGCCGAAGCGGACCTGCGCGGTGGAGATCGACATCGACGCACTGCCCTTGGACGCGCGACTCCCGGCGCCGTCGGTGTCGGTGTTCCCCGCGGTCCTGCAGGACGTCAACGTCGTCGTCGGAGGGGAGGTCCCGGCTGCGGACGTCCAGAAGGCGCTTCGTGAGGGGGCCGGCGACCTGCTCGAGGACATCGCGCTGTTCGACGTCTTCACCGGTGAACAGGTCGGAGCGGGCAACAAATCGTTGACGTTCTCGCTGCGGTTCCGCGCCCCGGACCGTACCCTCACCGAGGACGAGGCCAACGAGGCCAAGCTGGCCGCCGTCGACGCAGCCGCCGCGCGGGTGGGGGCCCGTCTCCGCTGACCCCATCGGCGTGTCACCCCGCCGTGAATTGATTTGCAGCCTGCTGCATAATGATCACATGGCTTCGACAAGCAAGGTGAGGGTGGCGGTGGCCGGCGCGAGCGGCTACGCGGGTGGCGAGATACTCCGGTTGCTGTGCGGGCACCCCCGTCTGCGATCCGGCGAACTCGAGATCGGCGCGCTCACCGCGGGTGGCAATGCCGGGACGCTCCTGGGTGCGCACCATCCCCATCTGCTCCCGCTGGCCGACCGGGTCCTGGAGGACACGACACCGGAGATCCTCGCCGGACACGACGTCGTCTTCCTGGGCCTGCCGCATGGCGCATCCGCGGTGATCGCCGATGCCCTGCCGCCGACGACGCTGATCATCGACTGCGGGGCCGACTTCCGGTTGCGCGACGCCGGTGAATGGACGTCGTACTACGGCGGAGACCACGCCGGGACCTGGCCGTATGGTCTGCCCGAGTTGCCCGGCAACCGGGAAACGCTCCGGGACGCGAGCCGGATCGCGGTGCCCGGTTGCTATCCGACGGTGTCGATCCTGTCGTTGCTCCCGGCCATCGCCGCGGGCATCGCCGATCCGCACGTGACCGTCGTCGCGGTGAGCGGGGCATCGGGTGCCGGACGGTCGCCCAAGGTCGACCTGCTGGCGTCCGAGGTCATCGGGTCCGCGCGGGCCTACGGCGTGGGCGGGGTCCACCGGCACACGCCGGAGATCTCCCAGGCGCTCTCGACCGCCGCGGAACAGCCGGTGACCGTCTCCTTCACGCCCATCCTCGCCCCGATGGCCCGCGGCATCCTCGCGACGTGCACCGCGCGCACCGGGGCCACCGCGGAGGAGGCGCGCGCGGTCTACGAGAAGGCCTATGCGGACGAGGAATTCGTGCACGTGCTGCCGGAGGGGCGGCTGCCTGCCACCGGTTCGGTGATCGGCTCCAACGCCGTCCAGCTCGGCGTGACCGTCGACGAACGCGCACAGACCCTCGTGGTCGTCGGCGCGGTCGACAACCTGACCAAGGGGACCGGCGGCGCCGCGGTCCAATCGATGAACCTGGCGCTGGGCTGGACCGAGAACGAGGGACTGAGCACCGTGGGAGTGGCACCGTGACCGGATCGCAGGGCAGCGCGGAAACAGAGCAGGACCGGATCGAGGGCGGCGCCCCCGGAGATCACCCGCGGCTCGTGCGGAACCAGGGCGTCACCGCGCCCCTGGGGTTCCGGGCCGCCGGAATCGCGGCGGGCATCAAGGCATCCGGTGCGCTCGACCTCGCACTCGTCTTCAACGAGGGCCCCGACCACTCCGCCGCCGGCGTCTTCACCCGCAACCAGGTGAAGGCGGCACCGGTGCTGTGGTCACAGCAGGTCCTCACCACCGGCCGGCTGCGCACCGTGATCCTCAACTCCGGCGGCGCGAACGCCTGTACCGGACCGGGCGGCTTCCAGGACACCCACAAGACCGCGGAGGCGGTGGCCGACGCGCTCAGCAACTGGGGGACCAGCACGGGCGCCGTGGAGGTCGCGGTGTGCTCCACCGGACTGATCGGCGACCGGCTACCGATGGACAAGGTCCTCGCCGGGGTCACCGAGATCGTCCAGGACATGGGCGGCGGCCTGTCCGGCGGCACTGACGCGGCGCACGCGATCATGACCACCGACACCGTCCCCAAACAGGCTGCGCTGCACCACCCGCAGGGGTGGAACGTCGGCGGCATGGGCAAGGGCGCCGGAATGCTGGCGCCGTCACTGGCGACGATGCTGGTCGTGCTCACGACCGACGCGGTGGCCACCGCCGAGCAGCTCGACACCGCCTTGCGCAGGGCGACGGCACGCACCTTCGACCGGCTCGACATCGACGGCTCGTGCTCGACGAACGACACGGTTCTGCTGCTGAGCTCGGGCGCCAGCCAGATCCCGGTCGAGCAGAGCGTTCTCGACGACGCGGTGTTCGCCGTCTGCGACGATCTCGCCGCCCAGATGATGGCCGACGCCGAGGGCGTCACGAAGCGGGTCGTCATCACGGTCACCGGGGCGCACACCGAGGACGACGCGCTGACCGTCGCCCGTGCCGTTGCGCGAGATTCGCTGGTGAAGACCGCCCTGTTCGGGTCGGATCCGAACTGGGGGCGGGTACTCGCCGCGGTCGGCGCGTCGCCGGTCATCATCGATCCCGACCGGATCGCGGTGTCGTTCAACGGCAACCCGGTGTGCGAGAACGGTTTCGGGGTCGAGGGCGCGCGAGATGTGGACCTGTCCGGCCCCGACATCGCCGTCGTCGTCGACCTGAAGCTGGGAGAGTCGGCGGCCAGTGTCCGGACCACCGACCTCTCCCATGCGTACGTCGAAGAGAACTCGGCGTATTCGTCATGAGCGAGACGACATCGGGCGTCCACCCGATCGACCCCGCTGCCGGCCTGGCCAAGGCGAAGGTCCTCGCCGAGGCCCTGCCCGCGCTGCAGCGACTCGCCGGTGCGACCGTCGTCGTCAAGTACGGCGGCAACGCCATGATCGACGACGAGTTGAAGAAGGCGTTCGCGGCGGACAT
Organism: Gordonia sp. NPDC057258; assembly: GCF_042668985.1. Classification (NCBI taxonomy): domain Bacteria; kingdom Bacillati; phylum Actinomycetota; class Actinomycetes; order Mycobacteriales; family Gordoniaceae; genus Gordonia; species Gordonia sp. NPDC057258. The sequence continues at coordinate 11,448 of NZ_JBHUXZ010000052.1, read as the reverse complement.
GGTCTTCCTGCGCGCGTGCGGCATGCATCCCGTGGTGGTTCACGGTGGTGGCCCGCAGATCTCGTCGATGCTGAAGCGACTGGGGCTCTCGGGTGAGTTCAAGGGCGGATTCCGGGTGACGACCCCCGAGGTCATGGACGTCGCCCGCATGGTTCTCTTCGGTCAGGTCGGGCGGGAGCTCGTGGGGCTGATCAACTCGCACGGACCGTATGCCGTCGGCATCACCGGTGAGGATGCCCACCTGTTCACCGCGACGCGGCGCACGGTGCTCGTCGAGGGTGTTCCCACCGACATCGGCCTCGTCGGCGACATCGCGTCGGTCAACACCTCGGCGGTGCTGGATCTGGTGGCCGCCGGCCGCATCCCGGTCGTCTCGACGATCGCACCGGACCGCGACGGGGTGGTGCACAACATCAACGCCGACACCGCGGCCGGTGCTCTCGCCGAGGCGTTGGGGGCGTCCCGGCTGGTGATGCTGACCGATGTCGAAGGCCTGTACACGGACTGGCCCGACCGCGGATCCCTGGTGTCCCAGATCGACACCGACGCACTCACCGCGCTGTTGCCGTCGCTGGATTCCGGCATGGTCCCCAAGATGGAGGCCTGCCTGCGCGCCGTCACCGGCGGCGTCGACCGCGCACACGTGATCGACGGGCGTGTCGCCCATTCCGTACTGGCCGAACTGTTGACCGAGAGCTCGACCGGCACCACCGTCGTCGTGCCTGAGGAGGACGCATGACCGCGCCACTGCAGCAGCGCTGGGCACAGTCGCTGATGAACAACTACGGCACACCCCCGATCGCCCTGGTGGAGGGCTCGGGAGCGTATGTCACCGACGCCGATGGCAAGCGCTACCTCGACCTGCTCGGCGGGATCGCGGTGAACGCCCTCGGCCACGCCCACCCGGCGATTGTCGACGCGGTCACCCGCCAGCTCCAGACGCTCGGGCACGTGTCGAATCTGTACATCGCCCCGCCCGTCGTCGAACTCGCCGAGGCGTTGCTCGGCCGGTTCGGCCATCCGGGTCGCGTGTTCTTCTGCAACTCCGGCACCGAGGCGAACGAGGCCGCGTTCAAACTGGCCCGACGGACCGGACGGCCCGAGATCGTCGCGGCGGAGCAGGCCTTCCACGGACGCACCATGGGTGCGCTCGCGATGACCGGTCAGCCCGCCAAACGCACTCCGTTCGAACCGATGCCGCCGGGCGTCCGGTTCGTTCCCTACGGTGACGTCGACGCGCTCGACGCCATGGTCACCGACCAGACCGCCGCGGTGATCCTCGAACCGATCCTCGGCGAGGCAGGCGTCGTCGTGCCCCCGGCCGACTACCTGGCGGCCGCTCGCCGGATCACCGAGGAGCGCGGCGCGCTGCTGATCCTCGACGAGGTGCAGACCGGCGTCGCGCGCACCGGTACGTTCTTCGCCCATCAGCAGGTGGGCGTGGTCCCCGATGTGATGACGCTTGCGAAGGGATTAGGCGGTGGCCTGCCCATCGGCGCGTGTATCGCCACCGGTCCGGCGGCCGACCTGTTCGGGCCGGGCCAGCACGGCACCACTTTCGGTGGCAATCCGGTCAGTGCGGCTGCCGCGCTGGCCGTCCTGGGGGTCATCGAAGCCGACGGTCTCCTCGATTCCGTTGCCGCGGTGGGGAAGTCGATCGCAACCGGCATCGAGGACCTGCAGCATCCGCTGGTCTCGCATGTGCGTGGATCCGGCCTGTTGCTCGGTGTCGTGCTGACGCAGCCGCTCTCGCAGCGCGTCGAGGCCGCCGCCCGGGACGCGGGGTTCCTGATCAACGCACCCGCGCCCGACGTCCTGCGCCTGGCCCCGCCGCTGATCCTCACCGAGCAGCAGGGACAGGATTTCGTGCGCGCGCTACCGACACTGCTCGACACCGCCGCCACATCGAACGAGGGGGACAAGCCATGACCAGACATTTCCTGCGCGACGACTACCTGACCCCGGCCGAGCAGGCCGAGGTGCTCGCACTCGCGGCCGAGGTCAAGGCGAAGCCGTTCGACTTCCGGCCGCTGGAGGGCCCCCGCGGGGTCGGGGTGATCTTCGACAAGAACTCCACCCGCACCCGGTTCTCGTTCGAGGTCGGCATCGCCCAGCTCGGCGGTCATGCGGTCGTCGTCGACGGCCGGACGACACAGCTCGGCCGCGAGGAGACCCTGGAGGACACCGGCCTCGTCCTGTCCCGCTTCGTCGACGCCATCGTGTGGCGGACGTTCGGGCAGGACCGGCTCGAGGCGCTGTCCTCGACCGCCACCGTCCCGGTCGTCAACGCGCTGTCCGACGAGTTCCACCCCTGCCAGGTGCTCGCCGACCTGCAGACGATCGCCGAGCACAAGGGCCAGCCGGCGGGCCTGACGATGACGTACCTGGGTGACGGCGCGAACAACATGGCGCATTCGCTGGCGCTCGGCGGCGTCACGGCCGGCATGCACGTCGTCCTCAGCTCGCCGGACGGCTTCCAGCCGGACCCGGCGGTGATCGCCGACGCCGAGAAGCGTGCCGCGCAGACCGGCGGCTCGGTGACGCTCGAGACCGACCCCGTCGCCGCCGCGACGGGGGCCGACGTCCTGGTGACCGACACCTGGGTGTCGATGGGGCAAGAGGACGACGGAAAGGACCGCACGGCGCCGTTCCGGCCGTACCAGATCAACGATGACCTGCTCATGCATGCCGCCGATGATGCGATCGTGCTGCACTGCCTGCCGGCTCATCGTGGCGACGAGATCACCGCCTCGGTGATCGACGGACCCCGCAGCGTCGTGTTCGACGAGGCGGAGAACCGCCTGCACGCGCAGAAGGCCCTGCTGATCTGGCTGTTGGACCACCAGTGAGCGGACACCCACGATGACCGCCGGAGCCGAACCCTCGGAAAGCCGCCTCGCCGCCACCCGGGCGGGTCGTCATGCGCGCATCATCGAGATCTTGTCCACGCATCAGGTACGCAGCCAGTCGGAGCTGCAGCGGTTGCTCGCCGAGGAGGGCGTCGACGCCACCCAGGCCACCCTGTCGCGCGACCTCGACGAACTCGGGGCCGTGAAGCTGCGGGCAGCGGACGGCGGCGCCGGGGTCTATGTGGTGCCCGAAGACGGTTCGCCCGTCCGCGGTGTGTCCGGCGGCACCGACCGGCTCGGCCGGCTCGTGTCGGACCTTCTGGTCTCGACCGACAGCAGTGGCAACCTCGCGGTGTTGCGAACGCCCCCGGGCGCCGCGCACTACTTGGCGGCTGCGCTCGACCGGGCGCGCCTGCCCGACGTCGTGGGGACGATCGCCGGGGACGACACGATCTTCGTCGTCGCGCGCGAGCCGCTCGACGGAGCGGAACTCGCCCGCCGGATCGAGGGCCTCGTGTAACCCTCGCCGCATCGACATTCTCGGTTCCGCCTCCGCGGAACCGGCAGACCACACCAAACGAACAGCCGAGACACCGCCAACCGGATACCCGGGCGGTGTCGTCGGAACACCGGGGCCGATGATGGACTCGGTCATCGCGCAGAACAGGAGCTTCACCTCATGGCAGAACGTGTCGTACTCGCATACTCAGGCGGCCTGGACACCTCGGTCGCGATCAGCTGGATCCAGAAGGAGACCGGCAAAGAGGTCGTCGCCGTGGCACTCGACCTCGGTCAGGGCGGCGAGGACATGGAGGTCATCCGCCAGCGCGCACTCGACTGCGGCGCGGTCGAGGCCGTCGTGGTCGATGCCCGCGACGAGTTCGCCGACGAGTACTGCCTCGGCGCGATCACCTCGAATGCGCTCTACATGGATCGTTATCCGCTCGTCTCGGCGCTGTCGCGCCCGCTGATCGCCAAGCACCTGGTCACCGCCGCCCGTGATCACGGCGGCACCGTCGTCGCCCACGGATGCACCGGCAAGGGCAACGACCAGGTCCGCTTCGAAGTCGGTTTTGCCACCCTGGCGCCCGATCTGCAGGTGCTCGCGCCGGTCCGCGACTACGCCTGGACCCGCGAGAAGGCGATCGCCTTCGCCGGGGAGAACGACATCCCGATCAACGTGACCAAGAAGTCGCCGTTCTCGATCGACCAGAACGTGTGGGGACGCGCGGTCGAGACCGGCTTCCTCGAGGACCTGTGGAACGCGCCGACGAAGGACGTCTACGACTACACCGAAGACCCCACCGTCAACTGGAACTCGCCCGACGAGGTCATCATCGGCTTCGACAAGGGCCGCCCGGTCAGCATCGACGGCCGCCCGGTGAGCGTCCTCGAGGCGATCCAGGAACTCAACCGTCGGGCCGGCGCCCAGGGCGTCGGACGCCTCGACGTGGTGGAGGACCGCCTGGTGGGCATCAAGAGCCGCGAGGTCTACGAGGCGCCCGGCGCCATGGTTCTCATCCGCGCACACGAAGAACTCGAGCACGTGACCATCGAGCGCGAGCTCGGCCGCTACAAGCGCGGCACCGACCAGAAGTGGGCCGAGCTGGTGTACGACGGTCTCTGGTTCTCGCCGCTGAAGCGGTCGCTGGACGCGTTCGTCGCCTCCACGCAGGAGCACGTGACCGGCGAGATCCGGCTGACCCTGCACGGCGGCACGATCGCCGCGACCGGCCGCCGCAGCTCGGAGTCGCTCTACGACTTCAACCTCGCGACCTACGACGAGGGCGACACCTTCGATCAGTCCGCGGCCCGCGGCTTCGTCGAGCTGCACGGCCTGTCGTCGAAGATCGCCGCGAAGCGGGACCTGAATCTGTGAGTGCGGGCACCGGCGGCGGCAGCGGCCCGGAGACCGGCGGGACGACCAACCAGGGTTCGCTCTGGGGCGGTCGCTTCGCCGGTGGACCGGCGGAGGCGATGGCCGCGCTGAGCAAGTCGACCCATTTCGACTGGGCCCTGGCCCCGTTCGACATCGAGGCGTCCAAAGCGCATGCACGGGTGCTGAACAAGGCCGGGCTGCTCACCGCCGAGGACCTCACCGGCATGCTCGACGGGCTCGATCGCCTGGCCGCCGATGTCGCCGACGGCAGCTTCGGGCCGGCCGAGTCCGACGAGGACGTCCACGGCGCCCTCGAGCGTGGCCTGATCGAGCGCGTCGGTCCCGAACTCGGGGGCCGGTTACGCGCGGGGCGCTCACGCAACGACCAGGTCGCGACCCTGTTCCGGATGTGGCTGCGCGCCGCCATGCGGCGGGTCGCGTTGGGCCTGCTCGACGTCGTCGACGCGCTCACCGCACAGGCGGCGGCCCATCCCGACGCGATCATGCCGGGCAAGACGCACCTGCAGGCCGCACAGCCGGTCCTGCTGGGGCACCATCTGCTGGCGCACGCGCAACCACTCCTGCGCGACATCGACCGGCTCGCCGACGCGGATCGTCGAACCGCGGTGTCGCCCTACGGTTCCGGCGCCCTGGCCGGCTCCTCCCTGGGCCTCGATCCGGCGGCGATCGCCGCCGACCTGGGCTTCGACGCACCCGCGGAGAACTCGATCGACGCCACCTCATCGCGCGACTTCGCTGCGGAGGCCGCGTTCGTCTTCGCGATGATCGCAGTCGACCTCTCCCGGTTGTCCGAAGAGGTGATCATCTGGAGCACACCGGAATTCGGCTACGTGACGCTGGCCGACGCGTGGTCCACCGGCAGCTCGATCATGCCGCAGAAGAAGAACCCGGACGTCGCCGAACTGATGCGCGGCAAGGCCGGTCGTCTCATCGGCGACCTCACCGGATTGCTCGCCACACTGAAGGCGCAGCCGCTGGCGTACAACCGGGACCTGCAGGAGGACAAGGAACCGGTCTTCGACGCGGTGGCCCAACTGGAGCTGCTGCTGCCCGCGGTGACCGGCCTGGTCGCCACGCTGGAGTTTCACACCGATCGCATGGCGGAACTCGCGCCGGCGGGTTTCACCCTGGCCACCGACATCGCCGAATGGATGGTCCGACAGGGCGTGCCGTTCCGGGTGGCGCACGAGGCCGCGGGTGCGTGTGTCCGCGAGGCCGAGTCCCGGGGCGTCGGCCTGGACGAACTCGACGACGCGACGCTGGCCGGTGTCCATCCGGCGCTGACGCCGGCGGTGCGTGACGTCCTGACCGTCCGCGGTTCGGTCGAGTCGCGCAACGCGCACGGCGGCACCGCACCCGGACAGGTCCGGCGGCAGATCGACGTCGTCACGGCCCAGACCGCCGATCTCCGGACACGCTGGACCGCTGGGCACGGCGGGCGCCACTGATCCCGGACGACTGGGTACAGTGACCTGTGTCACCGACGCCGCGTCAATCAACGCGCTGGTGAGGCCGGTACACCGACGACGGGAGGATCGACACGATGGCGGTGTGGGACGGGGGCCCCGATCTCGTGGGGGTGGTCGGCAGGGTGTTGGCCACTGCGCAGAACGGCCTCGAGGTGCTGCGGTTCGGTGGACTGGAGACCGGCACCGAACCGGCGCCCTTCGCGGTCGTCGAGACACACAAGATGTTCCGGCTGCGTCGGTATTTCCCGAACGATCCGTCGACCGGTCCGAACATCGTCCTGGTGCCGCCGATGATGGTGTCGGCCAACGTCTATGACGTCACCGAGCACAACGGTGCGGTGTCGATTCTGCACCGCAACGGCATCACGCCGTGGGTCGTCGACTTCGGGTCACCCGACTCCGAAGAAGGCGGGATGGAACGCAATCTCGCCGACCACGTGGTCGCGATCAGCCACGCGATCGACCTGATCGTCGAGGCGACCGGCCGTGATATCCACCTCGCCGGGTATTCGCAGGGCGGGATGTTCGCCTACCAGACCGCGGCCTACCGCCGGTCCAAGGGGATCGCGAGTCTGATCACGTTCGGCAGCCCCGTCGACGTCCTCGCCGCACTGCCCCTGGGGCTGCCCGCGGGACTGGTGGCCCCGGCGGCCGAGTTCCTGGCCGACAAGGCGTTCTCACGCAACCTCTGGGTGCGGGATTGGATGGCGCGCACCGGCTTCCAGCTCCTGGATCCGGTGAAGACGGTGCGCAGCCGCATCGACTTCCTGCGCCGTCTGCACGATCGTGAGGCGCTGCTGCCACGGGAGGACCAGCGCCGCTTCCTGGAGGCCGACGGCTGGGTCGCATGGTCCGGCCCGGCGATCGCGGAGCTGCTCCGGCAGTTCGTGGCGCACAACCGCATGGTCTCCGGCGGCTTCGTGATCAACGGCGATCTGGTGTCCCTCGCCGAGATCACCTGCCCGGTGCTCGCGTTCGTGGGCGATGCCGACGACATCGGGCAACCGGCGGCGGTACGGGGCATTGTCCGCGCCGCGCCCGACGCGGAGGTGTACGAATCCACCTTGCCGGCCGGACATTTCGGACTCGTGGTCGGTAGCGCGGCCGGTGAACACACCTGGCCGACGACCTCCGACTGGGTGAACTGGCTCTCCGACAACGGTCCGCGCCCCGAACTCGTCTCCGAGATGTCGCTAGTCGAGCCGGGTCACGGCGGCGGGGTCAGCCTGTCGTCGCGACTCACGCACGGGGTGGGGTCGGTGGCCGACGCCGGCACCGCCGCCTCGCGCGAGCTGCTCGGCCTCGCCAACTCCCTGCAACGCACCTCGCGAGCCGTCGCCTCGGAGTCGGTGCGGACCGTCCCCCGATTGTTCCGGCTGGGACAGATCCAGAGCGGTACGCGCATTTCCCTGTCGAAGCTGATGGCCGAGAACACCAAGCGCGGCGGCGACAAGGAACTGTTCCTCTTCGAGAACCGTGTGCTCACCCACGCCCAGGTGGACACGCGTATCGACAACGTGGTCGCCGGGCTGGTCGACTGCTGCATCCGCCCCGGCCAGCACATCGGTGTCCTGATGGACACCCGGCCGAGCGCCCTGGTCGTCATCGCGGCGCTCTCGCGTCTGGGCGCGGTGGCGGTGCTGCTCGCCGCGGACGCCGACGTCCGCGAGATGATGCGGCTCGCCGACAGCTCGGTCATCGTCACCGACCCCACCAATCTCGATCTCGCCAGTGCCGCCTCCGACCGCGTCCTGGTACTCGGCGGCGGCAGTGGCGACTCCCGGGCGATCGACGGTGCGGACGGCACCTCGATCGTCGACATGGAACGCATCGATCCCGACGAAGTCGTGATGCCGACCTGGTACCGGCCCGACCCCGGTCTCGCGGGCGACCTCGCGTTCATCCTGTTCAGCCGGGCTTACGGCAAGCTCGTCCCGTGGCCGGTGACCAACCACCGGTTCGCGATGTCGGCCTTCGGCTCCGCGGCCGCGGCGGCGCTCACCGACCGCGACACCGTGTACTGCCTGCCGCCGCTGCACCACGCGTCGGGGCTGCTCACGACCCTGGGGGCGACGGTGGTCGGGCGGTCGAGGATCGCGCTGTCGAACGGCATCGATCCCAAGAACTTCGCCGTCGAGGTGCAGCGCTACGGCATCACCGTCGTGTCCTACACCTGGTCGATGCTCAGCGGCATCGTTCGCGACCCCGACTTCCACATCAACCAGCACAACCCGATCCGGTTGTTCATGGGCTCGGGTATGTCGGCGGGACTCTGGGAGGACGTGTGCTCGAGTTTCCCCCGCGCGCGCATCCTCGAGTTCTTCGCGACCGCCGACGGCTCGGCGATCCTCGCGAACGTCTCCGGGGACAAGTTGTCCTCCGTCGGCCGGCCACTGCCGGAGACGAACCCGGTCGAGGTCGCGGCCTACGACATCGTCGGCGACCGGTTGCTCATCGACGACTCGGGCTTCGTCCGCCGGGCGGAGACGGGGGAGCCCGGTCTGCTCCTCGCCAAGGCCAAGCACAAGTTCGACACCAACGGGACGGTGCTCCGCGACGTCTTCACGACGCGTGATCGGTGGGAGGTGTCGGGTCACTTGTTCGTGCGCGACGCCGACGGCGACCTGTACTTCCTCGGAGCGACCGACCGCGTGCTCCGGACCGCGGACGGCCCGGTGTTCATCCCCCCGATCGCCCACGCCCTGTCCCGACTGAAGAGCGTCGACCAGGTCGTCGTCTACGGGGTCGGCGAACCCGGCCACCAGGTCGTCGTCGCGGCGATGACCCTCCGGCCCGGGGTCACGCCGGACTCGCTCACGGTCACACAACTGCGGATCGCGCTGGGGGAGTACCGGGCCGAAGAGCGCCCTCATCTCGTCCACGTCGTCGACGACATCCCGCAGTCGGCGTCGTTCCGCCCGCTCAGCACCGGTCTGGTCGAGGACGGACTTCCGAAACCGGGTGCGCGCGTCTGGTATCGCGACGACGAAGGGCGCTATCGCAGGTACACGAGGACCGTGGCGGAGAAGCTGGACTGGAGCGGGTCCTCGACGCGCAATGCCCTAGGCTGATCCGGGTGACGACACGCGCTGAGGCCATCGACCCGATCGTGCGCGAACGCCTGGCCTGCCCGCAGGACCACGGTCCGCTGGTCGACGCCGGCGACGAGCTCTACAACCCGCGGCTGCATGTCGCCTACCGCATCGACTCCGACGGCATCCCGGTGATGCTCGTCGACGAGGCGCGCACGGTCGACGACGCCGAGCACGAGCGCATCGTCGGTTCTCAGCCGGAGTAGCCCGCCAACGGGAGTCACCTCGACCGCACCTCGATCTCGTCGGATGACAAGATCGAGGGGTGAGTGCTGACAACGTCGAACCCCCCCGACCGGCCGAGTCCTCCCGGCCGACTGCCGTCCCCGCCACCGTCGACATCCTCGACGAACTGCAATGGCGCGGGCTGATCGCCCAGTCCACAGACCTCGGTGCACTGGGGGAGGCGCTCGCGAACGGACCGGTCACGTTGTACGCGGGCTTCGACCCGACGGCGGCGAGTCTGCACGCCGGCCACCTCGTCCCGTTGCTGACCCTCAAGCGTTTCCAATTGGCGGGTCATCGTCCGATCGTCCTCGCCGGCGGTGCCACCGGTCTGATCGGTGATCCCCGCGACGTGGGGGAGCGGACGATGAACTCGGCGGACACCGTGGCCGAGTGGGCCGCGCGTATCGATGCGCAGCTTCGGCGGTTCGTCGACATCGACGACACCCGTACGGGCGCCGTGGTGGTGAACAACCTGGACTGGACCGGCAAGCTGTCAGCGGTCGAGTTCCTCCGCGACCTGGGTAAGCACTTCTCGGTGAACGTGATGCTCGCGCGCGACACGGTGAAGCGACGCCTCGAGGCCGACGGCATGAGCTACGCGGAGTTCAGCTACCTGCTCCTGCAGTCGAACGACTTCGTCGAACTGAACCGCCGGTACGGATGCGTGCTGCAGATCGGTGGTTCCGACCAGTGGGGCAACATCGTCGGCGGCGTGGATCTGGCCCGTCGACTCGACGGCTCGGCGCTGCACGGGATGACGGTTCCGCTCGTGACCTCGTCGGACGGCAAGAAGTTCGGCAAGTCCACGGGTGGGGGCAGTCTGTGGCTCGACCCGGAACTGACGAGCCCCTACTCCTGGTACCAGTACTTCGTGAACACGGCGGACGCCGATGTCATCCGTTACCTGCGCTGGTTCACCTTCCTGGGGCGCGAGGAGATCGACGAACTCGAACGTGCCACCGCCGAGACCCCGCACCTGCGGCGCGCACAGCGCACACTCGCCGCCGAGATGACGACCCTCATCCACGGTCAGGCCAACACCGATGCGGTCCAACTCGCCAGCCAGGCACTGTTCGGGCGGGCCGAGCTCGATGAACTCGACGAGGCGACCCTCGCGGCCGCGGTCGGGGAGACCTCGATCGCCGAGTACGGCGAGACCCGTCCGACGATCATCGAGTTGCTGGTCGACACGAAGCTGTCGGAGTCCAACAAAGCTGCTCGCCGTGCAGTGTCCGAGGGCGGCGCCTACGTGAACAACACCAAGATCACCGACCCGGAGTGGCAGCCGGCCGACGCCGATCTGCTCCACGGGCGGTGGTTGGTGGTGCGTCGCGGCAAGAAGAGCTTCGCCGGCGCCAGACTAGGCCTCTGACCTGGCGATTTGACGCGTTGTTCGCGCCTGTGTAACTTAATCGACGCACCGCAGAGAGCAACTCCCCCGGAGCCGCAAGCCCCGGGGAAGCAAAAGTGCCCGAGCCACTCGCTCGGGCCGCCTGTGCGGGCCTCTCCCGAGAACAAGAGCGTGAGTATTTCTCGCGCTCAGGGAGAGCTCATCGGAGCCGGCTTCACATCGAGGACGTCTGGTGGGTGTGTGTTCTTTGAGAACTCGATAGTGTGTTGGTGGATTGTTTGATGCCATATTTTGGTGTCAGATGGTTTGCTTGGATGATGTGTCCGCGACCTTTATGTCGCGTGGCGCTGATGAGTTTATTTTTTGATGCCAGTTTTTTTGAGGATTATTTTGGTCAGGTTTTGCTTTCCTGGTTGAAGATTTTGTGTTGAAACGTTGGCTTTCGGGCTGATTTGGTTTCTGCATTTTTTCATGGAGAGTTTGATCCTGGCTCAGGACGAACGCTGGCGGCGTGCTTAACACATGCAAGTCGAACGGAAAGGCCCAGCTTGCTGGGTAC